>JAFGFO010000126.1 GCA_016931085.1 Thermoflexales bacterium | reverse complement strand
TCGGGGCCGCCGGGCTTCGGGCCAGACTTCCGAAGTCTAAGAAGACTTCGGAAGTCTTCCATCCCCCCGCTTTTTTGAGAAGATACCTCGGGATGATATAAAACGTGAAACGTAGGGTGAGTGTGAGGATATACAATGTCCTTAGCGGATCGGCGTGAAGAGATTGAGGCCATCCTGGCCCGCTACCCGGCCAGGCGCTCGGCCGTGCTGCCGCTGTTGTACCTGGCACAGAAAGAATACGGCTATTGTAGCCAGGATGCCATCCGCGAGGTGGCCCATATCACCGGGCTGGAGCCCACCGAGGTGCGCTCGGTGGTGGGCTTTTATAGCCTGTTTCACAAGCGCCCACTCGGCCAGCACGTCGTCCAGATTTGCGACGACTTGCCGTGCGCGCTGCGCGGCGCAGACGAGCTGGTGGATCACGTCTGCGAGAGGCTGCGCCTGGACCCGGACAAGGTTCGCCACGGCGGCCAGACGACGGCCGATGGCCAGTTTACGGTGGAAACAGTGATGTGCGTGGCCGGCTGCCACCGCGCACCGCTGGCCCAGATCGACCTGGAGTATTTTGAGAACCTGACGGAGCAAGAACTGGACGCGCTGTTGGATAATCTGGGACCAGAGAGCAGGGACTAGGGACTAGGAGCTCTTCTCACATGGCTAACATTCGACGCTTGACGCTTGACGATTACGATGCCATTGTTGGCTTGTGGCAGCAGACCGGGCTGCACAGCCTGCGCTTGCAGGGGCGCGACAGCCGTCAGGCGATGGCGGCCCAACTGGCCGCCGGGCAAGTCATTTTGGGCCTGGAGGAGGCCGGGCAGTTGATCGGCGCGGTGGTGGTCACGCACGACACGCGCAAGGGCTGGATCAACCGCCTGGCCATCCATCCCGACCATCGCCGCCAGGGTCACGCCGCCAGGCTGGTCGCGGCAGCCGAAGACGAGCTGCGCGGGCTGGGTTATGGCCTCTTTGCGGCCTTGATCGAAGACGACAACGCGGCCTCCAAGGCGCTGTTCGCCCACGAGGGCTACAAGATGCACGCGATCACCTACGTGAGCAAGCGAGATAACGAGGATGTTTGAATGACCGGGCGTATTCTCTTGCGCGATGTGGACATTCCCGATATCGACCGCCTGGACGTCTACGTCCGGCACGGCGGCTACGAGGCGCTGCGCAAGGCGCTCGGCTCGCTGAAGCCGGAGGCGGTCACGGCCGAGGTCAAGGCTTCGGGCCTGCGCGGGCGGGGCGGGGCGGCCTTCCCCACCGGCCTCAAGTGGGGATTCGTGCCCAAGGACAGCTTCCCGCGCTACGTCGCCGTCAACGCCGACGAATCCGAGCCGGGCACGTTCAAGGATCGCCAACTGCTGGAAAAGAACCCGCACCAGGTGATCGAGGGCGCGGCGCTGGCCGCCTACGCCGTGCGGGCTACAAAGGTCTATATCTACTGCCGGGGCGAGTTCGCCCAGCCCGCCCGCACCCTGCAAGCCGCCCTGGACGAGGCCTACCAGGCCGGCTTCTTGGGCCAGAATATCTTGGGCAGCCGGGCGACGATCGACGTGGTGCTTCACCTGGGCGCCGGGGCCTACATCTGCGGCGAGGAAACGGCGCTGCTCGAATCGCTGGAGGGCCGGATCGGCCATCCGCGCCTGCGCCCGCCCTTCCCGGCCGCCAAGGGCTTGTACGCCCAGCCGACCGTCGTTAACAACGTCGAAACGCTGGCCAATGTGCCGTACATCGTCCTGCACGGCGCGGCGGCCTATCGCCGCTTCGGAACCGACAAGAGTCCCGGCCCCAAGATCTATAGCCTGAGCGGGCACGTCAGGCGCGCCGGCAATTACGAAGCGGCGCTCGGCTCGATCACCTTCCGCGATCTGATTTACAGGGCGGATTTTGGCCAGGGGCTGCTGCACGAGGGGGCCATGGTCAAGGCCGTTTTGCCTTCCGGCGCGTCGTCGGTGCTGCTGGGGCCAGACAAGCTGGATACGGCCCTGGATTACGAGGCGGTGGCCGCCGCTGGCTCGATGCTCGGCTCGGCCTCGGTCATTGTGCTGGATTCGACGACCGACATCGTGTGGGCGATGCACAAGGTGGCGCGCTTTTTCAAGCACGAGTCGTGCGGCAAGTGCACGCCCTGCCGCGAGGGGACGTACTGGCTGCTGCACATTTACGAGCGGCTGGTCTCTGGCCAGGGCAAGCCAAGCGACGTCGATCTGCTGCGCAGCGTGGCCGGCCAGATGCAGAACAAGTGCTTGTGCCCGCTGGGCGAGTTCGCTACCCTGCCTGTGCTGTCGAGCCTGACGCTGTTCGAGGACGAGTACAAGGCCAAGCTGGAACGTGAAACGTAAAACGTCATGGCATTAGGAAATGGTATGGCCATAAACCTGATCATAGACGACCAAGCCATAAGTGTGCCGGAAGGCACGCTGGTGGTGGACGCGGCCAAGCGAGCCGGCATCACGATCCCGGTGTTCTGCTACCACCCCAAGCTCGAGCCGGCTGGCATGTGCCGCATGTGCCTGGTTGAAATTGGCGCGCCAGCCGTGGACCGCGCCACAGGCCAGCCGGTGTTGGACGAGGACGGGCGGCAAAAGATCGCCTGGAACCCCAAGCTGCAGACGGCCTGTACCACGCCGGTCGCCCAGGGGATGCAGGTGCGCACGCAGAGCCAGGCCGTCAAGGACGCCCAGCGCGAGGTGCTCGAATTCCTGCTCACCAGCCACCCGCTCGACTGCCCCATCTGCGACAAGGGCGGCGAGTGCCCGCTGCAAAACCTGACCCTGGCCTACGGCCCGGGCCAGACGCGCTTCGAGTTCCTGGACAAGCAGTTGCTCGACAAGCACGTGCCGCTAGGCGACTTGATCTGGCTCGACCGCGAACGCTGCATCCAGTGCGGCCGCTGCATCCGCTTCCAGGCCGACATCGCCGGCGAGCCTGTGCTGGGCTTTGACGAGCGCGGACGGCACTTGGAGATCCTCACTTTCTCCGACCCACCCTTCGACAGTGTCTTTTCCGGCAACACGACCGACATTTGCCCGGTGGGCGCGCTGACGACAGTCGACTTTCACTTCCGGGCCCGCCCGTGGGAGCTGACCAACGTGCCCAGCCTGTGCGATCACTGCGCAGTGGGCTGCAATACCACCCTGGGCACGCGCCGCAGCGCCAGAGACGGCGGCTGGGACATCCTGCGCGTGATGCCCCGCCAAAACGAGCAGGTCAACGAGATCTGGATTTGCGACAAGGGGCGCTTTGGACACGGGCACGCTCGCAGCCCCCAACGCCTGACACAACCGGCCGTCCGCTGGGGCGACCAACACAAGCCGGTGTCGTGGGAAGAGGCACTGGCGATCGCCAGCGAAAAGCTGAGGGCGCTCGTGGCGGACGGCCCCCCCACGCCGCCGGTGGCGGGCCTGATAGGGGATCGAATCCCCAACGAGGATGCTTATGTGATGGCCAAGTTCTTCCGCCAGGTGCTGCGCTCGGACGCGCTTTTCGCTTACCCGCCCGTCAGCGGCGCACAGGTGGCGCGCCAATACGGCGTGGCAGCCGGCACCAACCTGGGCGCGCTGGACCCCTCCAACAGCGTCGTCCTCGTGGCCGGCGCCGATCTGTATGAGCAAGTCCCGCTGTGGTATCTGCGGCTGCGCAAGCGGGCAAAAGTGTTTCAGGTTTCAGCTTCACCTGCACTGTCCCAAGGGGACAGCGCAAGTGTCAGGTCTCAGGAGACGGGGTCGCGCTCTTTCCCTGCCTCCCTCAACCTGAATTGCCGCCAGGGGACGGAGACTTTTGTGGTGCTGGGGCTGCTGAACGCGGTTCTGAGCGAGGGACTGGTCAGAGCCGATGTGGCCGCGCGCGTGGACGGGATAGCTGATTTCAAGGCCAGGCTGGCTCAGTACACGCCGGCTAAGGTGAGCGAGCTGAGCGGCGTGCCGGCCGGCTCGATTCAACAAGCGGCCCGTGCCCTGGCCGAGGCCGAAAACGCCATCTTGATTTTCGGCACACTGGGCGCGGGCGAAGCGCTGCCCCAACACATGGCCAATCTAGCCGTGCTCACCGACCACGTCGGACGGCCCAACAATGGCCTGCTGCCAGCCTGGCCACACGCCAACACCCAGGGAGTGGGGGACTTGTTAAGCGTTAATGGTCAATTGCTAATGGCGCCTGGGCAGTGGCAAGCGGCAAGTAAGCAAGCGCCAATTTTGTACATCGTGGGCGCCGATCCGGTGGGCGATGGCGAGGAGCTGCCCGAGGAAGCTTTTGTCATCTGCCACGAGCTTTTCTTGACGGCCACCGCTCGCCGCGCCAACCTGGTCCTGCCGGCGCTGAGCTGGGCCGAGCGAGACGGGACCTTCACTAATGCCGAGCGACGCGTGCAGCGCTTTTACAAGGCCCTCCCTCCATCGGGCGAGGCCAAGGCGGACTGGGAAATCCTGCAAGCCATTGCCCGCAAGCTGGACGAGGCGTGGAATTACGCGACGACGGCCGAGATCATGGACGATCTGGCGGCCAACGTGCCGCCCTATGCCGGGATGAGCTACGCCCGGCTGGCCCGGACGGGCGAGCAGTGGCCACCGGTGGGGCGCGACAATCTGTACTTTGGCGGCACGGCTTACGATAACGCGGGCGGGCTGGGTGCGCAACTGCCGGCTGGCTGCGAAAGCGCCGCGCGTTACACGCTGACTTGGGTCGAGCCCGAGACGGCCGCACCCAAGGCCCAGCGCCTGTACCGGCGCGGCACGCTGATCGGCGCATCCAGTATTTTGAAGAAACACCTGGTAGAATGACAGATGACGATGGCGCATCATGCAATCGCAATACGCAATACGGGTATCTTCTCAAAAAAGCGGGGGGGGGGATGGAAGACTTCCGAAGTCTAAGAAGACTTCGGAAGTCTGGCCCGAAGCCCGGCGGCCCCGAAATATTGAGATGATACCAATACGGCATACGCAATACGAGGATGAGGACGTGAGTTGATGGACACCGGCTTGATCGTCGAAGCGCTTGTCAAAAGCCTCGGCATTGTCGTGGGGGCACTTACGGGTTTTGCCTACCTGACCTTGCTCGAGCGCAAGTTCCTGGCGCGCTTGCAGATGCGCTACGGCCCTAACCGCGCCGGCAAGTTTGGCCTGCTGCAGCCGCTTGCCGATGCAATCAAGCTGATTTTCAAAGAGGAGCTGATCCCGGCCGGGGCCGATCGAGTTATCTTTGTCCTGGCCCCCATCATCACGGCTATTCCTGCCATGATCATTTTCGCCGTCATTCCCATCGGCGGCACGGTCGTGATGTTTGGACGACCAGTCTCGCTGGTCGTTGCACCCACGCTGGAGGGTGGCCTCAACATCGGCTTGTTGTACTTGCTGGCCATCACCTCGATCGGCGTGTATGGCATTGCCCTGGCCGGCTGGTCGTCGAACAACAAGTACAGCTTGCTAGGCGCGCTGCGTTCGACGGCGCAAATGGTCAGCTACGAGCTGGCATTGGGCGCGTCGGTGCTGAGCGTGGTGATCATGAGCGGCACGCTTGACCTGAACCAAATCGTCGCTGCCCAGCGCGGGGTGTGGTTCGTCTTTATCCAGCCCTTGGCTTGCGCGATCTTTTGCCTCAGCGTCCTGGCCGAGGTCAACCGTGCCCCCTTTGATTTGCCCGAGGCGGAGCAGGAATTGACGGCCGGCTACCATACCGAGTACAGTGGCATGAAGTTTGCCTTGTTCTTTATGGCCGAGTATATCAAGATGATCGCTGTCGGCGCCATGGCCGTCACCTTGTTCTTTGGCGGCTACCTGGGACCGGGCGTGGATCGCTACCCGGGGCTGGGACCGCTCTATTTCTTTGGCAAAGTGGCCGTGGGACTGGTGGTCATGGTGTGGACGCGCGCCACGCTGCCGCGCATCCGCTACGACCAGTTGATGGCCTTGGGGTGGAAGGTGATGCTTCCGCTGGCGCTGGCCAACATGGCGCTGACGGCCATCGTCGTCGTGCTGCTGGGGGTGTCGTCGTGAGGGGGCCTCAAGTATTGGTTGAGATCATCAAGGGCTTTGCCACCACCTTCCGGCAATTGCTAAACCGGCCGGTGACGATCCAATATCCGGAGGTCAAGCGGCCCGTGCACCCACGTTTCCGCGGCGTGCACGAGCTGCGCCGCTACCAGGATGGGCTGGAACGCTGCATCGGCTGCGCGTTGTGCGCGGCAGCCTGCCCGGCCGACGCCATTTACGTCGAGGCAGGCGAGAATACGGACGAGGAGCGCTACAGCCCAGGCGAGCGCTACGCCGCTACGTATGAGATCAATATGCTGCGCTGCATCTTTTGTGGTTACTGCGAGGACGCCTGCCCCACGGACGCGATCGTGCTGACTCAGCGGTACGAGCTGTCGTCGTATGACCGGCGCAGCCTGATTTATACCAAGAAGGAATTGCTCGTCCCACCGCCGCCGGGCCAACCGGGCACACCGCAGCAGGTCGAGCCGGGCAGCGCCCACTTTGCCATCCGGCCTGAAGGGCTGGTCAGTGAGCCGTGAGGCGTGAAGCGTAAAACGTAAAACGTGAAATGTTCATAGGAGAGATGTTGAACACAGAGTTGATAGCGTTTGCGATTGTTGGCGGGGTGGCGCTGGTGTGCGCTGTGGCGATGATCACCAGCCGGAGCGCCATCTACAGCGCCCTCTTCCTGGTGCTGACGATGGGGGCGATCGCCGTGTTGTATCTGCTGCTGAACGCGCCTTTCCTGGCTATGGTGCAGTTGGCCGTCTATGCCGGGGCGATCATGGTCCTGTTCTTGTTCGTCATCATGCTGCTGGGCGCCGAGCGCGCCGGCAGCGGGGAGGTGGTGCGCTGGCAGCCGCCGGCAGCGATTGCGTTGGCTGTCGTGCTGCTGGCAGCCGGCGCTTATGTGCTGGCGGCGCGCGGCCTGGCAGTCCCGGCCGCAGCCGCCCCGCCCGACAGCCGCCCGGCCGCCGTGGGGCAGTTGCTGTTCAGCCGCTACCTGCTGCCGTTCGAGATCACCTCCGTCATCCTGCTGGTGGCGGTGGTCGGGGCGGTGGTGCTGACGGGGGGAGATAGAGATGTCAGATAGAGATAGAGAGAGGGACGGACGCTGCGCGTTCGGAGGGAGATAGCGAGGATGGGAGAGTGGCAGTTGTTGCCGGGTTATGTCGCGCTGAGCACGGTCTTGTTCACGCTGGGCGTGCTGGGCGTGTTGATCCGGCGAAACGCGATTGTGGTCTTTATGTCGATCGAGCTGATGCTCAATGCCGCCAACCTGGCCTTTGTAGCGTTTGCGCACGCCTGGGGCGCACTGGAAGGCCAACTGGCCGTCTTTTTTGTCATGGCCGTGGCCGCTGCTGAGGTGGCTGTTGGCCTGGCCTTGATTGTGACGATTTTCAAAACCCGCCAGAGCATCAACGTGGATGACGTGAGTGCGATGAAGGGATGAGGTGCCATTAAGAAATGAGACGCCATTAAGAAATGAGACGCCATTAAGAAATGGCGTGTTAGAGGAAGTATGCAGATTGTTTTCGATTTCGCCTGGTTGATGATCGTCTTTCCCATCCTGGCCCTGACCGTCAATGCCTTGTTCGGCCAGCGGATGCGGGAGGAGACGGTCAGCGCGATCGCCGTGGCGGCCTCGGCGGCGGCGTTTGTGCTGGCGGCCCTGAGCTTGGCCGCCTTGCTGAGCCTGCCGCCCGCCCCACACGGTCCGCAGATCGAGCGAAGCTGGTATACTTGGGCCGAGATCGGTCCGTTCAATCTCGAGCTGGGCGTGTGGATCGACCCGCTGTCGGCGACGATGGCGCTGGTCGTCACCGCCGTCGGCACCCTCATCCACATTTACTCGATCGGCTACATGCACGGCGACAGCCGCTACCGGCGCTTTTTCGTCTACCTCAATCTCTTCCTGGCTTTTATGCTCACGCTGGTGCTGGGCAACTCGTACCTGATGCTCTTTGTCGGCTGGGAAGGCGTCGGCCTGTGCTCGTATCTGCTGATCGGTTTCTGGTTTGAAAAAAAGGAAAACTCGGACGCCGCCAACAAGGCCTTTATCGTCAACCGGATAGGCGATTTCGGCTTTTTGATGGGCATTTTCTTGATTTTCACGACTTTTGGTTCGCTGCAATTCCACGACGTGCTTCACGAACCGGCTATTCCCGTGGCCACGGCCACCGCCGTCACGCTGCTCTTGTTCGTGGGCGCCGCCGGCAAGAGCGCCCAAATCCCGCTCTACGTCTGGCTGCCGGACGCGATGGCCGGCCCCACGCCGGTTTCGGCCCTGATCCACGCCGCGACGATGGTCACCGCCGGCGTGTACATGATCGCGCGCAGCCAGCCGCTGTACGACCTGTCGCCAAGCTCGCAGGCGGCCGTCGCCGTGGTCGGGGCGCTGACGGCGCTGTTTGCCGCCACCATCGCCCTGGCCCAATTCGACATTAAAAAGATCCTGGCCTACTCGACCATCAGCCAACTGGGGTTCATGATCTCGGCGGTGGGGATGGGCGCGGCGGCGGCGGGTGTGTTTCACCTGGCCACGCACGCTTTTTTCAAGGCCCTCTTGTTCCTTGGCGCCGGCAGCGTGATCCACGCTTTAGAGCACGCCCATCATCGACGAACGACCGACGACCGGCGACCAACGACCGCTGCCGACGAGCAACTCGCAACCCACAACTCGCAACCCACAACCCACAACATCCCCTTCGACCCCAACGACATCCGCCTGATGGGTGGCCTGAAGGACAGGCTGCCGCGCACATTCTGGGCCTACCTGGTGGGCGCGCTGGCGCTGGCGGGCGTGCCACCGCTGGCCGGCTTTTGGAGCAAGGACGAGATACTGCTCGAGTCTTTTCTCAAGGGTGTTGAAGAGCATTCGGTCGGAGGCGTAGCCTGGCCGTTTCAACTGGCTTTTGGACTGCTGCTGGCGGCGGAATTCCTCACCGCGTTCTACATGACGCGCCAGGTGGCATTTGTCTTCTTTGGCGCACCGCGCACGGAGGCGGCCGGGTACGCCCGGGAAAGCCCGCCGGTGATGGTCAATGTGCTGTTTGCCTTGGCCTTCTTTGCGGCGGTGGCCGGCTTTGCCAATGCCCCGCTGCTGGGCATACACGCCTTCCACGATTTTTACAGCGGCCATTCCGAGCCGCTGCCGCCGGTGGCCTGGGTACTGGCCCTCGTCTCGATCGGCGTGGCCGCTGCCGGGGTGGGCCTGGGCTGGCTCGTCTATGCCCGGCCGTCATCCCAAGGCGCGCGTGAGGATCCTCTGCGGCGCCTGGGGCCGGCCTGGAAGCTGCTCAACTCGAAATACTGGGTGGACGAGCTGTATGCCCTGTTGATTGTCAACCCTTTCAAGACATTGGCCGCTTATCTGGCCGACGTGGTCGACGGAATTTTTTGGCACGATTGGTTCCACGATGAATTGGTGGCTGCTACCTTCAAGCGCGGGGCAGCCTTTCTCAGCCAGCCGGTGGACAAGGGCATCATCGACGCCGGTTTTGACGGGCTGGGTGTGCTGGCACGCCGCCTGGCGGGGCTGGCCGGACAGTTTCAGAGCGGCTACGTGCGCAACTATGCCCTGTGGATGTTCGCGGGCGTGGTGCTGATCGTGGTGTATATGGTGCTGCGGTGAGGCAACACGATGAATAATTTGGGCTTTCCGATCTTGACGGCGATTACCTTTTTGCCCACTTTGGGGGCGCTGGGCGTGCTGACCATCCCGGCTGGGCGGGAGCGCGACATCAAGCTGGTGACATTGGGCAGCTCGCTGCTGGCCTTGGCGCTGTCGCTGGGCTTGCTGGTCTATTTCCGATGGGACGTGGCCGAACTGCAGTTTGTCAACCGCATGGCCTGGGTACCGGGCCTGGGCATCCAGTACTTCCTGGGTCTGGACGGCATCAGCCTGTGGTTGGTGCTGCTGACCACGCTCATCGTGCCGCTCGCTATCCTCTCGGCGTGGAACGCCGTCCACGAGCGCTTGAAAGAGTTCATGATCTTTATGCTCCTGCTCGAGACGGGTATGCTGGGCGTGTTTTTGACGCTCGACCTGTTCCTGTTTTACATTTTCTGGGAATTCACGCTGGTGCCGATGTATTTCCTGATCGGCATCTGGGGAGGGCCGCGGCGCGTGTACGCCGCCGTCAAGTTCTTTTTGTACACGATGGCCGGCTCGCTGTTGATGCTGCTGTCCATCATCGCTTTGTGGCTGAGCTACGCCGCCCAGCACAACGGCCTGGGTAGCTTTGACCTGACCCAACTCGTCCCGCTCGCCTCGGCCTTGCCGCCCGCCACGCAGATGGCGTTGTTCCTGGGCTTTGCGGCGGCTTTTGCCGTCAAGGTGCCGCTGTGGCCGCTGCACTCGTGGCTGCCCGACGCGCACGTTGAGGCGCCCACCGCCGGCAGCGTGATCCTGGCCGGCATCTTGCTCAAGATGGGCTGCTATGGCTTTTTGCGCTTCAACCTGCCGCTGTTCCCCCATGCCTCGCAGCAGGCCGCGCCTTATATCGCCGTCCTGGCCGTTGTCGGTATCCTCTACGGCGCTATGGTCAGCTTTGCCCAGACCGACGTCAAAAAGCTGGTGGCCTATTCGTCTGTCAGCCACCTGGGCTTTGTGATGCTGGGCATTTTCAGCCTGACCCGGCTGGGCATCCAGGGCGCGATCTTGCAGATGGTCAATCACGGCCTGTCGACCGGCGCGTTGTTCTTGCTGGTGGGGATGATCTACGAGCGCAAGCACACGCGTGAGATGGAAGCCTTTGGCGGGTTGATGAAGCTGATGCCGGCCTACGGCGCGCTGTCCTTGATCGTGGTGCTCAGCTCGATGGGCTTGCCGGGCTTGAATGGCTTTGTGGGCGAGTTTACGATTTTGCTCGGCTCGTTTGGCGCGTCGCCCGAGGTGCTGCGGCCGGTCCCCTGGATTTATACCGCCTTTGCCGCCAGCGGCGTGATCCTGGCCGCCGTGTACTTGCTGACCATGTTCCAAAAAGTCTACCTGGGCGAGGTCAAGCCGGCCAACCATGGCCTGCAGGACCTGTCGACGCGCGAGCTGGTGGTGTTGGCGCCCATCGTGCTGCTGATCGTCCTCATCGGCCTGTATCCCGCCCCGTTCTTTGGCGCCATGAACGCGGCGGTGAGTAGTTTGGTAGTCAGGTAGTCTAGTAATCGCTTTACGTTTTACATCTTATGTCATTCGAACTTTCAATCAACGACGTACTGGCCTCCCTGCCGGCGGCGACGCTGGCGGCCTGGGGAATGGTCATTTTGCTGCTTGAGCTGGTGACCGGCCCGCGCCACAAATCCGCCCTGGGCCTGGCTGGATTGATGGGGCTGGTGGCTAGCTTGCTCGTCATGGTCGTGGGATGGCAGCGGGAGCTGGTGGGCTTTGGCGCACCAGCAGGAAATGGCCTGGTGCAAGACAAGCTCGCCTCGTTCCTGGGCGTGCTGGCCGTGGCCACCGCCGCGCTGACGGTGGTGGTCTCGATGGCGTACAACCCTCGCCGCCACATCGAGCGCGGCGAGTATTACGCGCTGGTGCTGTTCAGCACGGCGGGCGCGCTGCTGATGGTGGCCGGGGCCGACTTGCTCGTCTTGTTCCTGGGCCTGGAGCTGCTGTCGATCCCGTTGTACGTGTTGGCAGGCATAGCGGCCCCGCAGGCCCAGTCTGAAGAAGCCGCCCTCAAGTACTTTTTGCTGGGGGCTTTCGCCAGCGGCTTTCTGGTGTTTGGGATAGCGCTGGTCTACGGCGCCAGCGGCACCACCAACCTGGCTGCCTTGCGCTCGGCGCTGCGCACTGCGCAGCCCGGTAACCCGCTCTTGCTGGCCGGCACAGGACTGCTCCTGGCCGGGTTGGGATTCAAAGTGGCCGCTGTGCCGTTTCACATGTGGACGCCCGACGTGTACGAAGGCGCCCCCACACCGGTGGCCGGCTTTATGTCGGTGGTGGCCAAGCTGGCCGGCTTTGCTGCCCTCATGCGCGTCTTGCTGTACGCGTTGCCCGCCCTGTATCTAGACTGGAAGATCGTCTTGTCCGTCCTGGCCGCACTGACCATGATCGTGGGGAACGTGGCGGCTCTGGCGCAGTCCAATCTCAAGCGCCTGCTGGCCTATTCGAGCATCGCGCACGCCGGTTATTTGCTCATAGGCCTGGCGGCTGGCGGCGCCTTGGGGGCCGCCGGGGCCGCCTTTTACCTGGCCGCTTATGCCTTTACTAACATGGGTGCCTTTGCACTCTTATCGGCGCTGGTCGAAGGCGCCGGCCAGCATGAAGACCAGTCACTGGATCGCTACACCGGCCTGGGCCGCCGCCACCCGTGGCTGACAGCGGCGATGGTCATTTTTATGCTCTCGCTGATGGGACTGCCGCCAACTGCCGGCTTTTTTGGCAAGTATTATCTTTTCACGGCGGCCTTGGGCGGCGATTTGGCCTGGCTGGCGTTCGTCGGCGTCGTCACCAGCCTGATCAGCGCGTACTACTACTTGCGCGTGGTCGTGGTGATGACGATGCACGAGCCGACCCACGATTGGCCGGCGCTGCCCCCGGCCTGCGCGTGGGTGCTGGGGATAACGGCCATGGGCGCCTTGCTGCTTGGCCTCATCCCTGGCGTGTGGTGGGTGGCGGTCCAGGCCGGGCTGGACCTGATGGGCGGGTAGGGGCCAGATAGGGCCGAATGAAGCGTTCGGCAGCAGATAGAGATAGAGATAGAGGAAGATGGATATTGACAATGCAATCGAGCGGGTGTTACTGAACGAGATCAGCATCGACAAGCGGGTGCGCGAGCTGGCCGCGCAGATCAATGCCGATTATGCCGGCGTGGACGAATTGGTGTTGGTCGGGGTATTGAGGGGGGTCTATATCTTTATGGCCGATTTGACCCGCCGCTTGACTCTGCCCCAACGGGTGGATTTTATCGCCGTGTCCAGTTACAACAAGGGGACGGTCAGCCAGGGCGCGGTGCGGCTGATCATGGACACGCCGGCCAGCATTAGCGATCGCCACGTGCTCATCGTCGAAGATATCGTGGACACCGGCTACACGCTGGACTATTTGCTGCGCACTTTCGGCGCCCGCCTCCCGGCCTCGCTGCGCACGTGTGTCTTTCTCAGCAAGCCGGACCGCCGCGAGATCGAGGTGCAAGTGGATTACCTGGGTTTTGAAATCCCCGACGTGTGGGTGGTGGGCTATGGGCTGGACTATGCCAACCAGTACCGCACCCTGCCCTACGTGGCCGAGTTGAAGAGGCAGGTGTACGAGTAGGGGCGCAGCACATGGCCCCCTGCTAGAGGCTTTCTCGCAAACGTTTGATCGCGCCGCCGACAATGGCTCGCCCGTGCCCAAAGCAAGCCACTTCGAACTCCATCACGATGATGGTGGCCAGGCTGCGTTTCCCATCGGCTATCTCTTCGAAAATGGGGGGATTGCCTACGCCAAAAAAGTGGACCAACGCGTCGCCGAGAAACAACACCCCCCCCTGCTGTGGCCAAAAAAAGACCGTGTGTCCGGCGGTGTGGCCCGGCGTGTGGATGGCCTGGATTCCTCCCGCGCACGGCAGCGTCTCGCGCCGGCTGAACTCGTGCTCCACCTCGACCGCCTCGATGGTCGCCGGCGCCGCTCGCTCGACGAGAAGGCGATAAATGAGTGAGTTGATCAAGCCCGGCGCCGGACTCACCGGCCGCCAGGCCTGCCCGGCCCGGACGAGGGCCGCATCGGCCTGGTGCATATACACCTGGGCGCCGGTTTCCCGTTTCAACTCGGCTAGCCCACCGGTGTGGTCGGCGTGAAGGTGGGTGATCAGGATATGGCGAACGTCGCCGGGCTGCTTGCCCAGCTCTTGCACCGCCTGGAGGATTTTGCCGGCGCTGCCGGCCACGCCTGTATCGATCGCGGTCAAGCCATCGTCGCCTTGGAGGAGAAAAGCGTTGACCATGCCAAACGGCACACTCCACACGCCCGGTACGAGTTGCTTGACTGTCATGGTTGTATCCCAGCTAGACCCTAAGGGTTTCCAAAACCCTTAGGGTCTCAGAAGTACGCCTATTTTACCACAAAACCCGCTTTTCATGTGATGGATGGTTGGACAAACTCGAAAAACAGAGTACAATAGACGTAGTGATGGTGAGCTGGCTCACCATAACTGTACACGCCCTGCACGGATGGGCTATCGCAGTAGCCTTTGTGCTGTTGAGAGGTGAGTATGGAACTGGAACTTGCGCGCTGGCAGTTTGCCATTACGACTGTTTACCACTTTTTTTTCGTCCCCCTGACGCTTGGACTATCCATCCTCCTGGCCCTCATGGAAAGCGCCTACGTTCGCTCAGGCGACGAGACGTACAAGCGGATGGCCCAGTTTTGGGGCAAGCTCTTTTTGATCAATTTCGCCATGGGGGTGGCGACCGGCATCGTCCAGGAATTCCAGTTCGGCATGAACTGGTCCGAGTACTCCCGCTTCGTGGGAGACATCTTTGGCGTGCCCCTGGCGATCGAGGCATTGCTGGCCTTTTTCCTCGAATCCACGTTTTTGGGCCTGTGGGTTTTCGGCTGGGACAAGCTGTCCAAGCCCCTGCACGCCGCCACGATTTGGCTGGTCGCGATCGGCTCTAACCTGTCGGCCCTGTGGATCCTGATCGCCAACTCGTTCATGCACGAGCCGGTGGGTTACGTCCTGCGCAACGGGCGGGCCGAAATGACCGACTTTTTTGCCCTGGTGGCCAATCCACACGTCTGGGTGCAGTACCCCCACGTGCTCTTGTCGGGGCTGACCACAGCCGCCTTCTTCGTGCTGGGCATCAGCGCCTATCACCTGCTCAAGAAAAACCCCCCGGACATCTTCCAACGCTCGTTCCGCTGGGCGGCGCTAGCTGGCTTGATCGGCAGCCTGGGCGTGGCCCTGGTCGGCCATACCCAGGCCCAGCACATGGTCCGTGCCCAACCCATGAAGATGGCCGCCGCCGAGGCGTTGTGGGAAGACGCCGACCCGGCGGGCCTGTCACTGTTGACCATCAGCGACGAGCAGACGCGCCAGGATATCGTCGACATCCGCGTCCCCCGCGCGCTCAGCCTGTTGGCCTACAACCGGCTGGACGGCAAGGTGAGAGGCGTCAACTCCATCGAAGCCGAGTACCAGCAAAGCTATGGGCCGGGCAATTACGCGCCGCCTGTCTTTTTGACCTATTGGTCGTTTCGTGTCATGGTTGGGGCCGGGGTCGCTCTCATCGCGCTGGCCCTGGCCGGCTTGTACGTGAGCGTGAAAAATCGTTTCGAGCGCACGGCCTGGCTGCTGCGCCTGCTGCCGTGGGCAGTGGCCCTGCCCTATATGGCTAACTCCGCCGGCTGGTTGATGACCGAGCTGGGCCGCCAGCCTTGGGTGGTTTTTGGCCTGATGAAGACGGCCGATGCCGTTTCGCCGACCGTAAGTCCGGGCATGGTGCTGTTCTCGCTCGTCAGTTTTAGCTTGCTGTACGCTGCCCTGATGGCGGCCAATGTTTACCTGATGCTCAAGTACGCCAAAGGCGGCCCGCCCGGCGAGGGACACTCTCCCCTGATAGGAGCTTATTGATTGCAGTGTGCTGATTTGTTATTTGCTATTGGTTATTTGCCATTTGCCGATTTTCTGATTTGGAGGGACATCATGGATATCAATACGCTTTGGTTTGCGCTCGTCACCGTCCTGTTCGTGGGCTATTTCTTCCTGGAGGGCTTTGACTATGGGGTGGGCATCTTGCTGCCCTTCCTGGGCCGGGACGACGCCGAGCGGCGCGTGATCATCAACACCATCGGCCCTGTCTGGGATGGCAACGAGGTCTGGCTGCTCACGGCGGCTGGGGCGATGTTTGCCGCCTTCCCGCACTGGTATGCCACGCTGTTCAGCGGCTTTTACGGCGCCCTGGTGCTGATGCTGCTGGCCTTGATCGTACGCGCCGTCGCCTTCGAGTTCCGCAGCAAGGACGCGCGTCCCGCCTGGCGCAACTTTTGGGATTGGATGATCTTTGCCGGCAGCCTGCTGCCGGCCGTGTTGTGGGGGGTAGCGCTCAGCAATATCGTCTTGGGCGTGCCGATCGATGCCAAGATGAGTTACGTGGGCGGCTTTTGGAACCTACTCAACCCCTATGCCTTGCTGGGGGGGCTGGTATTCCTCGTGCTCTTTACACTGCACGGGGCGCTTTTCCTGGGCCTCAAGACCACGGGCGAGGTGATGGAGCGCGCCCACGCGTTGGCCAGCAGCCCCTGGATGGCCGTGGCGGCGATCGTCCCACTCGTCGCAATGTCCATCGCTACTGAGGCATGGGGGGGGCCGGGCACCGACCTGGCGTTCGCGGCGTTGACTGTGGTGGTGGCATGCTGGCTCATGGTCCCCAGGCATTACGGCTGGGCCTTTATAGCCAATAGCCTTGCTGTCGTTCTGCTGGTGCTTGCCCTGTTTGTGGGGCTTTACCCGCGTGTGATGGTGTCCAGCCTCAATCCCGCCTGGAGCTTGACCATCTACAACGCGGCGTCCAGCCCCTATACGCTGAGTGTGATGAGCGTGGTCGCCCTGATTTTCGTGCCGCTCGTGCTGCTTTACCAGGGTTGCAGCTACTGGATATTTCGCCATCGGATCGGGCGCGAGCAGTTTGAAGGGACTACCCAATCTGGGTAAACGACTCTTGCTCCAGGCGCGGGCCGCCCGCCTGGAACTGGCCTTGACGATCGGGGCAGGGCTGCTGGCGGGTGCCCTGGCGGTCGGGCAGGCCGGCTGCCTGAGCCGGACGGTCAGCCAGGTTTTCCTCCAAGGCCGCTCGCTGGGCGAGGTGCAGCCGCTGCTTTTCACACTGCTTGCCCTCGGCCTGGCCCGCGCCGGCCTGATCTGGGGCAGCGAGATCACCGCCCAACGCGTGGCTGCCCACGTCAAGCTCGCATTGCGCGAGCAGCTCCTGGCCCATCTGCTGGAACTGGGGCCGGCCTACACGGGCCGCGATTGTGGCAATCGCAGCGGCGAGCTGGTCACCACACTCACCGAAGGGATCGAGGCGCTCGACGCCTATTTCAGCCAATACCTACCCCAGTTAGCGCTGGCGGCGCTCGTGCCGATCACTATCTTGCTCTTTGTGTTCCCCCTGGATTTGCTCTCCGGCCTGCTCCTGCTGCTGACCGCACCGCTCATCCCGATCTTTATGGCCCTGATCGGCAGCCTGGCGGAGGCCCTGAGCCGGCGGCAGTGGGAGACGCTCGGCCGCCTGAGCGCGCACTTCCTGGACGTGCTGCAAGGATTGACGACGCTCAAGCTGTTTGGCCAGAGCCGCGCCCAGGCCCAAATCGTCGCAAGCATCACCGACCAACATCGCCAGGCTACCATGGGCGTGCTGCGGGTGGCTTTTCTGTCGGCCTTGGTGTTGGAGTGGGTGGCGACCCTCAGCATGGCCGTGGTGGCCGTCCAACTGGGACTGCGCTTGCTCTACGGGCATCTGCCGTTTGAGCATGCCTTTTTTGTGCTGATCCTGGCGCCCGAGTTTTACCTGCCGCTGAGGACGCTGGGTGCGCGCTTTCACGCCCGAACGGCGGCCCTCACCGCCGCGCAGCGGGTGTTTCAAATCGCCAATAGCAAATCGCCAATCGCAACTTTCAAATCGCAAATCGCAGATCACAAATCGCAAATCGCAAATGTCAATGCCCCCCTGGCTATTCGTTTCGAGAATGCTGGCTATACCTATGGCGGGGAGGAACGCCCGGCCCTGGACGGCGTCTCGTTCACGATCGAGCCTGGCCGAAGGGTGGCACTGGTTGGAGCCAGCGGTGGGGGCAAGAGCACGATCGCCCACCTGCTTTTGCGCTTTATCGAGCCGGGGCGCGGCCGTATAGCAGTGAACGGCACGCCGCTGGGCGATGTGCCGGCGGCAGACTGGCGTGATCTCGTGGCGTGGGTGCCGCAGCAGCCTTATCTGTTCAACGCGACAGTGGCCGACAACATCCGTCTGGCTCGCCCTGGCGCCGGGCTAGAAGAAGTGAGACAAGCCGCCGAGCTGGCCCACGCCCACGAGTTTATCCAGGTGCTGCCCCAAGGCTACGACACGCCCATCGGCGAGCGCGGCGCGCGCCTGAGCGGAGGCCAGGCTCAGCGCATTGCCCTGGCGCGCGCCTTTCTCAAGGACGCCCCGCTGCTCATCCTGGACGAGGCCACTTCCAGCCTCGACCCGGAGCACGAGGCGGCGATCCAACACTCTGTTGAGCGCCTGATGCAAGAGCGTAGCGTGCTGGTGATCGCCCACCGGCTCAACACCGTCCACCGCGCCGATCAGATAGTGGTGCTGGAAGAGGGCAAGGTGGTTGAGGTGGGAACGCACCGGGAGCTGCTAGGGCAAGAGGGCGTTTACCGGCGGCTGGTGATGGCTGGTGGTGGAGCTTCACCCTCTCCTAAGCTCTCCCATCAAGAGGGAGGGACGCTCTATTCTCCCCCCCTGGTGGGGGGAGCTAGAGGGGGGGAAGGTTACACCTCCTCTATTGAAGACGGGGGATTGGGAGCCTATCCTCAAGCACAAAACCGCCCTGTGTTATTTGGTCTCTTGAAACTCGCCGCTCCCTTTTGGCTCTGGATGCTCCTGGCGGCGCTGCTCGGCTTTGCCACCGTCGGCAGCGGCCTGGGCTTGATGGCGACCTCAGCTTTCATCATCGCTCGCGCTGCACTGCACCCCTCGATCGCCGATTTGCAAGTGGCCATCGTGGGTGTGCGTTTCTTTGGCCTCTCTCGCGGCGTGTTTCGCTACCTGGAACGCACTGTCTCTCACCAGGTGACCTTTCGCCTGCTGGCGCGGCTGCGGGTATGGTTTTACCAGGCGCTCGAGCCGCTCGCGCCGGCGCGTCTGCTCCAGCACCGCAGCGGCGACTTGCTGGCGCGCGCCGTGGCCGACATCGGCACGCTGGAGCATTTCTACGTGCGCGTCATCGCTCCGCCGGCCGTGGCTGTGTTGACGGGGGTGTCGGTGTGGGTCTTGATGAGCCGCTTCGACCTGCGCCTGGCCACAAGCCTGGCGCTCTGCCTGGCGCTGGCCGGCGCGGGCTTGCCGTGGCTGGCGGGGTCTCTGGGCCGCCAAGCAGGGCGGCGACTGGTGTTGGTGCGGGCGGATTTGAACGCCGCGCTGGTCGATGGTATCCAGGGGCTGGCGGACCTGCTGGCCTTTGGGCAAGGGACAGCCCACCTGCAGCAGGTGCAAGCGCTCGGCCGGGAGCTGGCGAGTTGGCAGCGACGGATGGCTTGGATCGGGGGCCTGCTGGGGGGGGCTTGCAGCTTGTTGGCCAACCTGGCCGTGCTGCTCGTCCTGGTTCTGGCTATCCCCCTGGTCAGCTCGGCGCGCCTGGACGGCGTTTACCTGGCCGTGCTGGCCCTGGCCACCGCGGCCAGTTTCGAGGCCGTGCTGCCGCTGCCGCTGGCGGCCCAATACCTGGAAAGCAGCCTGGAGGCCGCCCGGCGGCTGTTTGAGATTGTGGGGGACTCGAAGCTCGATACGCCATCCGTCCCTCGACAGGCCCGTGATGATATAAAACATAAGACGCACTATGCAGAAACCTACGACCTGGTCGTAAAAGACCTGCGCTTTCGCTACGCGCCTGGCGAAGCGCTGGCACTGGATGGGATCAACTTTGACCTGCCTCAAGGGGGATGCCTGGCCGTGGTGGGGCCGAGTGGGGCGGGCAAGTCTACCTTGATCAACTTGCTGCTGCGTTTCTGGGACTACCAGGCCGGCGATATTTGGCTGGGTGGGAACGAACTGCGCGATTGTGAGCCAGAGGCCGTGCGAGGGCTGATGAGTGTGGTGAGTCAAAACACCTATCTGTTTAACGCCACCATTCGTGACAACCTGCTCCTGGCCCGGCCTGGCGCCGCCCAGGCCGAGTTGGAGCATGCCGCGCGGCAGGCGCAGCTCCACGAGTTTATCCAGGGCTTGCCGCAGGGTTACGACACCTGGGTTGGCGAGAGAGGGCTGCGTCTGAGCGGTGGCGAGAGGCAGCGGCTGGCGATCGCCCGCGCGCTGCTCAAAGAGGCGCCGGTCCTGATCCTGGACGAGGCCACGGCCAACCTGGACACTGTCACCGAGCAAGCTGTGCTGCGCGCCATCCAGGGCTTGATGGCCGGCCACACGACGCTCATCGCCACCCATCGCCTGGTGGGCCTGGAGGGGGCCGGTGAAATCCTGGTGCTGCAAGCCGGGCGGGTGGTCGAGCGCGGCCGCCACGCCGAGTTAGTGCAGCAACCGGGCCTTTACCGCCGCATGTGGGACTTGCAGAACCAGTACATCTCCCGTTGACACACGTAAGGTGGATTGTGGTATAATATTGTCAAGTGTTACCCCCCATTCGGGACTGAGGGTTAGTCCCCACACTGTGCAAAAAAAATGACCATGGGTGAAAACACGCCGTCTGGCCATGAAATCAACCAAGCCGAGCTGCGCACCGCGCTCGACCAGGTCGTGCTCGACAGCCTGCGCCCCGTAGCGGTCGGGGTGGGGGCGCTGTACGCTTTCTTCACTGTCGCTCACGTGCTCCTCCTGCCACCCAACATGGCGATCCTCATGAGCCCCATCGCCGCAGTGACGGTCGTGGCAATGGTGGGACTGTACCTGGCACTTGGCCGGCGGCGGGTCCCATCTCGCTGGGCCCATCCCCTGGGAGCCGTGGTGGCGGCGTTTGTCTTGCTCAACACACTGTCGCGCTTGTACCTCGACTTGCGTTTTCACCCCGAGTCTGGCCCGCTGCAGACGAGCAATGTCATGCTGCTGATCGTCGGCGCCGGGGCCCTGCTGCTGTCTGCTCGCTGGCTGGCACTGGTCGTCGGCGTATCGATCGCCGGCGTGCTGGGGGGGATGTGGCTGGGGCCGGCGTCGAACAGTTGGCAGCATTTCATGTTCAGCTTGCTGTCGGCCACGGTACTGTCGGTGATCGTTCACATCGCCCGCGTGCGGACGACGCGGCGGCTCGAAAGCCTGCGCATGCAGGACGAACGTCAAAAAGCGGAACTGGCGGGCGCGTTGGATTCAGCCGAAAAGGCGCGCCGCTCGCTGGAAACCGTCATCGCCGTCGAGCAGCGCATCGCGTCCATCCTCAACCTCGACACGCTGCTGAGCGAGGTGGCCGAGCTGATCAAGGAGCGCTTTGGCTACTACTATGTGGGGATTCTCTTGCTGGATGAGAACAAGACGGCTCTCACCGTCCGCGCCGGCACGGGCGAGGCCGGGCGCGCGCTGAGCCAGGCCGGCTTTCGCCTTGAGGTGGGGAAAGAAGGCATCGTCGCTTGGGTGGCTCAAAGCGGCCGGGCGGCGCGCGTCGATGACGTGTCCAGGGACAGCCGCTACATGCTGGTGGCGTCCATTCCCGATACCCGCTCCGAGTTGGCTTTGCCTCTCAAGCTCGGCCAGGATCTGCTGGGCGTGCTGGACATTCAAAGCGATCGTCTGGCCGCGTTTAGCGCGGAAGATGTGCCGTTTATGCAGTCCCTGGCTGACCAGGTGTCGATCGCGATTCAAAACGCTTCGCTGTACGAGCGTGAAAAAACTCGCCGCCGATTTTCTGAAACCTTGTACCGGGCCGGCAGCGCCTTGTCTGGGACGCTGGACCCGAAAAAGCTGCTCGAGCTCGTCCTGGAATACCTGGCCGAGATCGTCTCCTACGACCGGGCTTCGGTCATGCTGCCCACCACAAGCAACGATGAAATGGAATTCGTGGCCTCCAGGGGCTTCCCCCCTGGTCTGACACCACAGATGCGTATCCTTATCACGGAAAATGATCTCTATGAGCGTATCTATACCACTCAACAACCGCTGCTGATCCCCGACGTTTCCAAGTGGCCGGGGTGGCAGTACGTCGAGGGACTGCCCGAGGCTCGGGCCTGGATGGGGGTGCCTCTTGTCCGTGCCGGTCAAGTGGTCGGCATGCTGTCGTTGGCGCGAGAAAGGCCCGATCCTTATAATGACGAAGAGGTGTCGTTGACGATCAGCTTTGCCGGGCAGGCGGCGATAGCCTTGCAAAACGCCCGCCTCTACGACCAGCTCAGCCGCGCCTTTGACCAATTGGAGCGCCTGGACCGCACCAAGTCTGATTTCATCGCCGTGGTCGCCCACGAGCTGCGCACGCCGCTGACCATCCTGAGCGGCTCCAGCCAGGTGCTTCTCAATGACCAGGCCATCGGGCAAAACGAGCTTCACCGGCAAATGCTTGACTCGATCAACACCGGCGCGGCTCGCATGCACGAAATCGTCAATACCATGCTGGACATGGTCAAGATTGACAGCCGCACGCTCCAGGTCCACCCCAAGCCGATGTCGATCCCGGAGCAGCTCCAGGTGGTCTGCGGAGGGTTCAAGGAGGTGATGGCCGAGCGGGGCTTGACGCTGCGGATGGAGGCTATGGACGATCTGCCTGAAATCGAGGCGGATCGCGATCTGCTGCGCAAGGCCCTGTATCAGTTGATCGTCAACGCCATCAAGTACACCCCCGATGGGGGCCAGATCACGATTTGGGGCCAATCCCTCCAGCCGGGCCAGAAAGTCATGCCCAACGGCGGCGTTGAGATCGTCGTCAGCGATACCGGCATCGGCATCGACCCCGCCTTCCACGAGCTGATCTTTGAAAAGTTTTATCAAACCGGAGAGGTGGCCCTGCATTCCTCAGGCAAAACCAAGTTCAAGGGAGGGGGGCCGGGCCTGGGGCTGGCGATCGCCCAGGGCATCGTCGAGGTGCACGGCGGCAAGTTGTGGGTGGACAGCCCCGGCCACGATGAGGAGAACTGTCCGGGCAGCCACTTTCACATCGTCCTGCCGCTGCGCCAGTCTGCCAATCCGCCGGCTGAAGGCCAAGTCGAAGCGCAATAGCTACTCTGAAAATAGGTGGTAAGGGCGGGGGAACCCCGCCCCTACGCCCCACCATGTGCGTAGGGGCGACGCATGCGTCGCCCAGGGCGAGGCACTGCCTCGCCCCTACGTGTGTATATTTTCGTCGTTGGTGTAGAGCGTAGCTCTTGTGTTCTATTAAGAAATGACGCGGCGGAAGAGGCTCTCTTCCGCCGCGTTGTGTTGATCGCGCTACACTGGATCGCTAATCCGCTTCTTCAGGCGGCGCATCGGGCGCGACCTCTTCCGGCGCGCTTGACGGCGCATCTTCTTGAGCCGGCTCTACTTCCAGCGGGGCCGGGATTTCAGGCGCTTGGGCTTCGAGTACGTCGGCCACTATGTCCTCAGGCACATCTATCTCGGACGCGTCTGCCTCTGGCAGAGGCAGTTCCCCAGGCGACTGTCTCTCGGCTGCCAGGCCCGCCTCGTCGAGCACAGCCGCTTCAGGCGACTCTAACATGCCGGGGGGCGGTGGGGGAACGGGCGGGGCCGGGGGCGCAGGCCGGCGCGGCGTCGCGCCAGGCGTGTAGGGTTGCGTGCCAAAGCGGGTGAGGATCACCGCGCCCAGGCCGGCCGGCGCCAACACGATGGTGATCAACCAGCCCAGGCACGGAATAGACGACAGCAGCGAGATCAGGCCGACGCCGAGGGCAGCCGCCCCGACCAGGGTCGCCCCTCTCACGTTCAGCATATCCACCAGGCGCTGGCCGATCAACGTGCCGGCGACAAACCAGCCATACAGGCAGGCAGCCGCAAAGGCGACCGCAAACACGGGCACCAGCACCAGTCCCAACAGGCCGACACAGACGATCACCAGGATGGCCGAGATGACGGTCCAAGCGGCCAGGAGCAGCCCGGCCAGTATAAACGACACCATGCCCATCAGCCAACTAGGAAGTGGCTCCTCGGCCATGGTCCGCATGGCGCGGGTGGTGGGGATAGGCAGCAGCGCGGCGACCAAGGCAGCCAACACCACCATAACCAACGCCGACATGAACGCTCCAAAGACATCGGCCAGCGTGCCAAATAGATCGAAATTCCACTCAAGTGGCATGCGCCAGAACCTGACAAACGGCCGGACAGATGGCACGACGATGGGGGGGCCGCTCCTCTCTTCGCCACGGACGACTGCGCCCTCTTCTTTTTGAATCGAGCCGCCCACGTGTAGCACGTCTTGGCGTATCTCGGCGCCGCGGCGCAGGTAGGCAGTGCCGCCAACCACGACCACGTCGCCGTCTACACGCCCGGCAATGTCGGCGCTGCCGCCAATCACAACCACGCTGCCCTTCACCCGACTGTCTCGCTCTAGCGTCGCCGTGCCGCCGAACACGACCAGGTCACTGTCCAGCCGCTCCTCGGCAGGCAGGACGTACTGGCCACCAAAGACGATCTGCCCACCCTCGTCGCCAAATTGCAGGCCGCTCTCAGGCGGCACCAAGGTTGGCAGGGGAGGCATGGTCGGCAAGGGTGGCACGGTCGGCAGTGCCGCTGCCAACGGTGTATAGGTCGGATAAGGCGTATAAGTCGGCTGTGGGGTAAAAGTCGGCTGCCGGGTAGGCGTGGCGGATGGCGGCGGCGTGTAGGTGGGCAGCGGCGTATACGTCGGCATTGGCGTGTAGGTGGGCAGCGGCGTGTACGTCGGCGGCAGCGTGGGGCTGGCCGCCGGGCTGGGTGTCGCCGTGGGTTTCGCCTGGGCTAAAGGTGCTCCTAACTCGGCCGCCATGGCCGGGCTGGCTATCAATCCAATCAGTGCTAGTAAGCTGAGAATCGCAAGTAACTTTTTCATATCAAACCTCCGAGATTTTAGTGTGCTGTCACGGTCAGTTCGCCCACGCCGGTGGTCAGTGAGACGTCCAGCTTGATGGCGGCCGTAGCGTAGGCCTCGTTAACGTAGCCGCCGTCGGCGGACAACAGGTCCTGGACGATCACTTTGCCGACGGGAGACGCGCCCGTCTTGACCTTGACGCCGACCTCGCGCGGCACACGCACAGTGACCCTGCCTACGCCGGCGATCACTTCTACACTGGCCGAGCGCGTCCATGCGCCATTCAAGTCGAGCGAAAGCTCGCCGGCGCCGCTTTTGACGCTCATGCGCTCAAAGTTGGCGTTGCCCATCGAATACAGCTCGACTTTGCCGGCGCCCGAGTTGACCTCGATCTGGCTCAATTGCTCAGGGTTAGGCGTGTTGAAGCGGATCGTCGTCTCGCTTGCCCCGGCGTCGACGTTCAAGCGCGTCAGGCGCAGGCCGCTCAGGTCGAGTTTGCTCGTGCCGGCACCCATCCCGACCGTCAGGCGCATAGGGGTGCTCGTGTCCAGGCGGATATCCCACTCGTTGCGCGCGCCCTTGCCGGCAATGCCCCAATTATCACGATTCGCCCCTTGCCGCACCAGCACGCTGGCCGTGTTGCCCACTTTGCTGTGTTGAACTTCGGGCTTCCACTCTTTGACGTTGTAGCGGAAGACCCCCTCCAGCAAGCCATCGGCGCCGGGTGACACTGTCAATTCACCGGTGCCGATGAGCAACTGCACGTCGCTCGAACTGGCGCCGTTCAAGCCCACAGACTGCCTTTCTTCCTGGAGTGTCCCAACGTTGAGGACGGGCGCAGACACCGTGCCGCAGCCTAAACTCGCGCCGACCAACATCACCACACACATCGCCACTAACAAACCGTTTTTGTTCATCCTTGACCTCCACATCATTTGAGTTTCATGTTTTACGTTCCATGTGCCATCGCTGCCGGCCGCCAGTGCCGGTTGATCTGCCTGATGAAAATCGACCCGCTGATCGACAGCAAGCCAGCATAGATCAATACCAAGCCGGGCCACCACGGCGTGACAAAGCCGGCCAGCGTGCCCCCCACCATGCTCAAAGCGCGGAGGGTCACTGCCAACCCCGCCATGTTTTGGAGCAGTGTGGCCACTTGGGCCGGGACGTCGTTCAACGCACTGCTCAACGCCAGCAGGTTCCAGGCCAATGGCCAGGCGACCGTGGCCAGCGTGGCCAGTGCACCGATTGCCAATATACTAGCCCCCACCCACATGCGCTGGGCCGACTGGCGGGCAGCTTGCTGCGTGGCCAGGCGAGCGGCAAAGCGCGCTGTAAAAGCAGGTGTGGGCGCTGCCAGGCTGGCGCTATGAAACAGGTGATCGACACCCTGAAATGTCTGCCAACGCTGCTGGCAGTGTGGACAAGCGGCGCGATGCGCGTCCCATTCGAGCCGTTCACTCTCGCTCAAGCGGCCATCCAGCGCCGCCGACATCAGCTTTGTGTAGTCATGGGCCATAGCTACACCTCCTGAAAAATAGGCGTCAGTGCCCTGGTTGGCGTTTGGTCCAGTATATCGGCCAACTGGCCGCGCGCCCGGAACAGGCGCGACTTGATGGCGCTGACGCTGCTGCCGCTCATCTCGGCAATTTCCTCATAAGACATGTCGTACCAGTATCGCAGCACGATGGGCAGGCGATAATCGGGCGCCAGGCCTGCCAACAATTTGTGGATGGCCCGTTCGCGCTCGCTGCGAAGGAGGCTGTCTTCCGGCCCGGGTGTCGGGCTGGTCAGGCTCTCGGCTGGCGCCTCGTCCGCATCGATAGACAGCCAGCTCAGGCGGCGCATCGCCCCGCCCCGCAGCCGGTCGATGCAGTAATGAGCCGTGATAGACAGCAGCCACGTCCTGAAACTGCGCCCGGCCTGGTAGGTCGAAAGCCGGGTATAGGCCCGCAGAAAGGCTTCCTGGGCAGCATCCTCCGCTTCGACACTGTCGCCCATCATGCGATAAGCCAGGTTATAAACGTCTCTTTGGTAGTGTTCTACCAATTCGCAAAAGGCTGCCGTATCTCCACGCAGCGTTGCCGCGATACAATTGTGTTCGTCATTCACTTGACAAATCCTGGTGCGCTCCAGTGTTTTCTATACAGTATTACGAGGTAGGTCCAAAAAAGTTTCAGGCTAGCTCATTATACCCCCAAAAGCTTCAAGTTTGAAGGGCCCCTGCCACCCCTTGCGCAAAAAGGCAATCTGGCGTAAACTGTGAATAATTCTGGCTGTCGAAATAGCCTGTTGAAATGGGAGCTTTGGGAGTCCCTCTGATGGAGATGTATGCCCGTGATCGCCGATAACCCGCCCCCACATCCAGAGCCCGCTTGGCCGGTTGTTGGCCACAAGTGGGCGGTGGCGCTGCTGCAGAACGCGCTTGAAACGGGCCGCCAGGCCCACGCCTACCTGATCAGCGGGCCGGCGCAGATTGGACGCTGCACGCTGGCCCTGGCCCTGGCGCGCGCCTTGAACTGCACGGGTGATTCGGCCCCCTGCCAGTTAGCTGGGTCGGGCGTGTGCCGGGCCTGCCGGCTGATCGCGGCCGGAACTCACCCCGACGTGCGCGTGATCGTGCCCGAAGGCGCGTCGATCAAGATCGACCAGGTGCGCGAGCTGCAGCACGATCTGGCGCTTTCGCCGGTGGAAGGACGTTTCCGCGTGGCGATCGTCGACGGCATGGAGAAGGCCACTGCCGAGGCGTCGAACGCCTTGCTCAAGACGCTGGAAGAGCCGCCCCCTTACGTGGTGTTAGTCCTGGTCGCTCTCGAGCCGGAGCTGCTGCTGCCCACCATCGTCTCGCGCTGCCAGCCTGTCCCGCTGCGTCCCCTGGCCTTGGAGGAGGTGAAGGAGGCGTTGGTCTCGCGTTGGGGCGTGGCGGAGGAGCGCGCCGGCCAGTTGGCACACCTGTCCGGTGGTCGCCTGGGTTGGGCGGTGGTGATGGCCCAGGATGAGGGCTTGCTGCACAAGCGAGCCGCTCGCCTGGATGAACTGGCGCGGCTGCTCGACGCCAAGCGTGTGGCGCGCTTTGCTTATGCCGAAGAGCTGGCCGGCGACAACGCGGCGGCCCTGGAGACGTTGGACCTGTTGGAAAGCTGGTGGCGCGACGTGATGCTCGTGGCGGCCGGCAGCCGCGCCCCGCTGGTCAACGTCGACCGGCGGGCCGAGCTCGAGCAGCAGGCGGCGCGCTTTGGCGTGGAGCGCGCCCGCCAGGCGATTGCCGCCCTGTCGCGCACGGCCTGGCAGATCAGGCACAACGCCAATGCCCGCCTGGCGATTGAGACGCTGCTGCTCGATTTGCCGGGGAAGTGAGTCGTGCGCGTGTGCCAGAACCCAACCGAGCCTAGAGACTAGAAAGCCCCCCCAAGGAGCTTGCAATGATGATCGAACAGTCTGTATACCAAGACCGGGCCATGGCTTGGCTAGAGCCTTATGGATTCACGGCCAATCCCTTTACGCAGTGTGAGGCCAGCCAAGAGAGTGGCCTGCCCAAGTACTTTTTTGACCGTTTTCACGACGCGATCAAGGGAACCAGCCGCGCGCCGCAGACGTGTTTTGTCTTTGCCGAGCGCGGCAGTGGAAAGACCGCCCAAAGAGTGATGATCGAAAAAACGTGCCAGCCTCTCGACCGCTCCAGCGATATTTTGGCCGTGCCTTATGTTCGCTTTACGGAGACCATCGAGCAGGCCGGCGGCGATATCCAGCAAGTCAGGCTCGAGCATCATATCCAGCAGATCGTGACCCTGGGCGTGCGGCAGCTTTTACAGGTGCTTTTTCAAAAGCCGCGCATTTTCCTCGAAATGCTGCCGGAAGACCGGGAAACCCTGGCTTGGTTTTTGGCAAACTATGGGGCGGCCGCCTGGTCGCCTTTGCTGCTGCTCAAACTGCTCCGGGACTGGGGAGCCATTACTCCGGCTGTATCTTCCCAGCATATTCTACAAGCCTTGGAGAAGCGGGATATACACAACTTGCTGAGCGATGACTTGCTCGAGCAGCCGCGCGGGCAAATGCTGGCCAGGCTGGTGGAAATGGCTCCCAACCCTGCTTTCAAGACCACATCGGCCGTGCAGTTATGGAGCGATTTCGTTTCTCTGGCGGCTGCAAGTCACTGTCAAGCCGTGTATGTCCTGGTGGATGGCATCGATGAACTGCCAGAGACCTGGGATTCCCCATCTACGCTGGCAAATTATATCCGGCCGTTGACTCATAATACCACCATTACCGAAATGCCGCGTGTAGCGTTTAAATTCTTTCTGCCCGCCGATATAGAGGCAGAATTTGATACGGTGCTTCGCAAAGGGAGGTTCCGAGCGCATAAACTGGCCTGGAGTAGCCAAGATTTACAGGCTATCTTGGGCGCCAGGCTCAAGTACTTTAGCGAAGACAAGTACGACAGCCTGGGTGCTTTGGCAGAAGCTGACATCAACGCCGAAATAGATACACGGATTGTCGAGTATGCGGTCGGCTCTCCGCGCCGGCTGATGGCACTCGGGCGCGACTTGATCGAGCAAAAAGTGTGCGCCCAGGACCGGGAAGGTGGCGATCGGGAATCGGCGATCACCTATCAAGACCTGCTCGCCGTGCTGGAACGCTCAGATATACAAGAATATGGCCGTGCTGTGCCGCCGCTGCGCCTCGACCTGGACAAAAATATCGTCCTGATAGGCCACAGGCCGGTAGAACTGGCTCCACAGCAATTTGCCGTCGTGCGTTATCTGTACGAGGCCAAGGCCGAGGTCAAAAGCAAAAACGACATCGCCAGGCTACTTTACCCGACGGCAGAAGGCTCTAAAGATCAAGTTGCTATTGACAGTTTGATGTGGCGGATAAGGCGGAGAATGGAAAGAGACCCAAAGAACCCCGAGTACCTGATCACCGAACGGGGACTGGGATATAGATTGCAAAACGTAGGCTGATTGGCAGTATCTTTTCAAAATGTAGGGGCAACCCTGCACAAGACTGAGAAAGGATACGCAAGATTGAAGGGCTTATTTGCAAGATTTAGCAAATTATGACAGGAAATCGCAAGGCAAAAGAAGGGTTCCGCAAGATTGGGCCATAAAATCGTCAGGTAAAATCAGTCATTGGGACCTGTGCGGCTTGCCCTCTTTTTATACTGTATGATAGAATATGTCTAGACTTTGCCCGCTTTGACAGTAGGATAGGTTTGTGATGGGGCCAGGACCGGCGCGCTATCATACCGGCCTGGGGGTTTGTGTTTAATCTAGAAACGCCTGATTAGCTCGGTATCGGAGGGAAGCAAAGACTCGTGGGTTTACGTCATGGCAAAGAGTGTTCCGCATATGACCTTTCAGATGGAAGGCGCGATTACACACCAAGCAAGCCTTTAACCAAAGATGAGGCTGTGGTGAGGTGGTTGAAGGAGCGAGGTTTCGCTGACCTTCATCCCTTTCCCTTTGAAAGCGAACGGGCAGAATCCGACCCGCTGCTAAAGGACTGTTTTTTATCTTTTCCCTCTTTTGAGGCTCTGATGCTCGAGCGCCACGTCATTCTGAGCGGTACAAGTGGCAGCGGGAAGACGAGTTTTAGGGAAAGGTTCCTCGATGGGGTGGATGCCAGCAAGGTGTTCGTTCTCAAGGTAACTGATTTTCACGAGATGGTCGCTCAACTATCCAATGCTGCGTTAGAGCACGAGCCGCCCGCGCAAGTAGATATCCCCAAGTTGCGCCAGATAGTCATCACCCATTTCAACGGCGGAGAACTCCGGAGTCTTTGTTTTGACACGGGTGTGGATTACGATAGCCTGGCCGGGGAGAACAGAGACGATAAAGCGCGAGAGTTAATCGCTTACTTTGAGCGGCATAAAAGCGTCGCTGAACTGGTTAAGATTGTTCACCGCCTCCGTCCCAACGCCGCGTGGCAGGCGACCATCCCAAGCCAGTTGCTTGACGAGTGCCGAAGCGTGTCGTCCACGATCAGCAGTGGGATGGACTTGCTGGAGAGACACATCCAGCAAGTTCTCCGGTCTGGCGCGAGCACGTTGTTCAGACTCATGTGCCTGGAGAAAAAGCGGCTGTTTACAGAGATTTACTGCGAGTTGAGTGAAATCCGGCAGAAGCGCCTCTTGCGTTACGTCTATGACTATGTAGAAGCTGGCGACCGGCAAAAGTGGCTGGATGATGGCCTGGTCAATCGGGACCTGCCCTCTGTGGGCGAGCTGCGCGTACGCGGCTTGGAGGGACAGGATGCTCTGATTCGGTTTGCCTTGGATGTGTTGTCTCTCGATCGAGACACAAGCCTGCCACGCCTGGCCAGCGACCCAAGCCGCTTGCTCAATGACTTTAGAGAAATCCTGGGCTGGTTTGGCTTTGAAAAAAGCGTTGTCCTCTACGATAGTCTTGATGGCTTCAGGGAATCGTCAGGAGACATCAGCCGGCTGTTAGTGCCGTTGCTGAACGCGCGCACCTTGTTTGATAACCTTGAAAACATCCATTTTAAATTCTTCCTGCCCGTTGGCTTGGGCGATGCCCTGGCGGGATGTTGGGCCATTCAAGCCGGATCTATCCAATGGTTGCCCGAACTCTCCTGGCAAACCACACAGCTCGAAGAGCTTTACAGATTACGCCTGAAAGTAGCCAGCGGCGATAAATACGACAGCCTGACGCCTATTGCAGAGCCTTCGTTTTCAGACCTGGATGACAGACTCGTACGAGCCGTGTCTACGCCACGAGAACTGGTGCGCCTGGGACGGCTGTTGCTGGATGAGCACGTGCACAACTGGGGCGACTCGGATCACTTGTTGTCAGAGCAAGACTTTAGGGGTGCGCTCGGGCGATTTACACGCCTTAGGCTAAGCCCCCCAGTTTGACCCCTTGAAGCTGTTTGATCTTTTATCCGATAAACTCAATTCACCGGGAGGTTGCAATGGAAACCATACTTGAATCACTCAACGCTCGCTTGAGCCAAATCGTCTATCGCACCCAAGACTTTGTGGGCAGGAAGAAAGAGAGTGGCATCGTCCACAAGATGTTGGAGGAGGCTTGGGCCAAGACGCTTTTAACGCCGCTTTTGATCCTGTATGGCGTGCACGGCATAGGTAAAAGCTGGTTGATAGAGCATTTGGGTGTCTTGTATGCCTTTTCGGCCAATAGGTGGCGCGAAACGGGCAATGCCTCTCTCAGCGTGGTTGTCAAGGCTGATACCTACAGTGAACCAGGCGGACTCTTGTCTATCATCATCGCGATCGTGAAAGGATTGGAGTCAGGCTTGGGGCGCGCGGCAGTCGAGTTGGGAATAGATCAACAGTTGACAAGACTCGCTCAAGTTTCACCTACCAATCTTTCTACTTTGCAAGTCCAGGACAAGTTTGATGAATTAGTTGACATTCTTGGTAAATTGTGTGACAAGCGAATAGTGCCAGTGCTTTTGTTTGATAGTGCAGAGCGACTCTCCAAGCAGATGTTGGACGATCTCATCGATTGGCTCGTCAAGCCCCTCGTTCTTCGCCCGGATATTCTTTTTATTTTTGCCGCCAGGGGACGTTTTGAGTTAAAGGATCTCAAAGTCCACAAGCGATGCTTGCCTTGTCAATTAGAGCCGTTTACCAGGGACGAGATAGAAGAAAAGATAAAGACGCGGGGAAATGGTTTGTTGCTCGAGCCGGTCGAGGATTTCTCTGGTGGCCATCCCTTGACCATAGAAGCCGTCTACGAATGTGCGCGACTCATTACCGAACAAGATCGCTTACCCATGAGCGATGTGTTTGAACGCAAGACGGAAGAGATCGCCCAGGTTCTCGACGCGGCTATTGTGCAAAACAGATTTATGCAAGGCTTGAACGACGAACAGCAAAAGCTCTTGGAAGCCGTTTGCATCCTGCGCAAGTTCAATCCGATGTCTCTCAAGCGCTTCGCGGCCCGCTTTGTCGACGAAAAATACGCCCAAGAATCCACGGCCTTTTATCTCAGGGTATTGGGTGACCTGGTAGATTCGAAACTCGTTGAATGGACTCGCGTGGCCAGGGCACACGTTCTCGACAACGTCGTGCGTCACATGATGTCTTATAATCTGAAAGTGCGAGATCCGCAAGGCTTTAGAGCTCGTCACGAAGAGGCCGCGGGCATGTACGGCCGGATGATCACGGAATCGCCGGCTCAAGGCAGCTTGTTCATCTTGGAAAGGCTTTATCACCTGGCGTGCCTTTCGGATGTCTCGAGGGCCATCATTGAGGATGAAATCGACACAATAGTACAGGCAGATAAACTGGATGTCGATCAGGTCTTTAATCTCAAAAAAGAGTTTTGCGGCGACGACAAGATTCCCGGTGATGTCGAGCTGCGCCAAATGCTAGGCGCCGAGATCTGCCACCTCCTGGACGAAAGATTGGACAAGCTGATGGGTTCCTAAGCACAGCACGTTCGCGTCAGACAGTGAAAGAGAGGCAAGGGCAGCCTCTCTTTTTTTTGTGGGGTGAGCGCGAAGAACGCAAGCTTCAGAAAGAGAAAGGGCATGTTTTGCGAGCTAAAAACTGGGTTGAAACTATGGTTTTTAAAGGGCTGAGGTGATAAACTGTAGCCATCAATAAACTATTTTACTGAACCAGGCATAGAAGGGAGGCTTCCCATGATAATCATGTATTCTGATCACTCTAGTCAGTTCCAAAAGGCTCAGCAGTATCGCGAGCAACCCAGACGATTCTTCCATAAGGTGGATGACAAAACGTTCGAGTGTGCAGATGGTGACGGGAGCTATCGCCTGAGGCGCAATGGAGGTGGTGTATGGCAATGCGAATGTCTCTATGCACGGAATAGCAATTGGTCTTGTGGGCACGTGAGCGCACTAGAGTGGATGCTGGCGCAAGACCCAGAACGCTCGCAGACAACTGAACGGCCTCGCGAGCTTGCCGGAGGTCCACTATGAACATCCATGTATTGGCGTCAGATAACCAGGCGATGGTCGCCGGCGCGCTCTTGGCCGGCTCGCTCTTGAATAGTGAAACGGGAGGTGCAAAAATGAACCCGGGAACGGTGCTTTTTCTGATTTTTTTGCTCTTGGTTTCAATCTCGGCCGGCATGGGCTTTCTGATCCACAAAACCGGCCAGCAGATGATCGAAAATCAAGAGAATGTGGCCGAGATTCAAGGATTACAGACCCAACTGGCGGAAACACGCCAGTCCCTGGCAGCCACAATTCTTGCGAAGGACGAAGCAGTGGCCGAGGCTCGACGTTTGCGGGCTGGCTTGGACGCGTTGGAGCAGGCCCTCAACGCCGAGCGTGAGGCAAAAGAGCGGGCTGTGGCTGAGCTCAAGCAGCTGCGGGCGCAATACCAGGCCCAGGCAGTCCAAGCCTCAACGCCAGATCAGCCAGGCTGGCCAGAAGATGCCCAGATCCCTACCGTTCTGGCCCTAAGCTCCCTGGCCATGGTGGCCGCGAGTGGCTATGGGATTCGCTTCATGAAACAGCGCACGCACGCGCATCCCGCCCATGGTCGAGGCCCAAAACCGGACGTGGTAACGATCCCCATGACCCATTCACAACTGGTCGAGTTCCTTAGATGGCAGAGAGAAAATCGCTCGCACACCTGCTAGAGATCGTTATCCCGGTGAACTGCGACATTCCAACCGAATGCGCACCGCCGGCGATGGCGTTTGCGGACCAGGCCGCCCCAAGTGGGGCGGCCTGCTTGTATATGTCGCGCTCGAGCGCCCGGCAGCCACTCCATGGGGTGTGCCACATGATGCCTTGCGCTCGTCGTCATGTGAAAAATAGCGCCTTATGACTATTTGCATTAACTGTGTGTTTGACATATACTATATCATGTGTGATCCAGGTCGGGGACAGATTAATCTCACATGTTGGAGCCATAGTTTATGTGTAGCAGCGAAGATCGATCCTCAAAGGGCAGTCGCCTTCCATAAGTAAAAATCTTGCCTATCTCTACAAGCAGGGGGAATCATGAACAACACAATTACCAGGGATATTTTTGTGGGCCGCCAGGCTGAGCTGGACAAAATCCGCCGGGCCATCGAATCGCCCCAACTCCTCCAGGTTGTCAACATCCAGGGCGAAGGCGGCATGGGCAAGACCAGCCTCTTGACCCAGGTCATTAGGGAGTATCAAGAGCGCCCAGACCTGTACGTGACCGACATCCTGGATTTTTTCGGCACCGCTACGCACACGCGCGGCGGCTTTCTGGCCGCGTTGGTCGAGCAGTTCCCTCAGGATTTTCAGAATTACCGCCAGGCGCGCCAGGATTACGACACTGTTCGCCTGGCGGGTATGCCTGGCCGTGTCATAGAAGAATGCAGGCAGAAGGCAACCAACGCTTTTCGCGACGACTTTGCCAGCCTGACCCGCTCGCGAAGGGCTGTATTATTGGTCGATACTTTTGAGGTGGTTCAAGATGCCCTGGGCGACTGGATGCTGGGGCTTATGTCAGAGATCCAGGCTGAGGCGGAGACACAACACTCCAAGGGCGTCACCTTTATCATCGCCGGCCGGCGTAACAAGGAATGGCTGCCGGAGCTGCAAAAGCGTTTCGATGGGACGATCACGCCGATCGAGCTGGCCCAGCTCGACCCCGCTGCCGTGGAGAACCTGTGCCAAAGGATCGCCGAGGAAGGCGATCAGGCCGTTGCCCCGGACGAACGTGAAAAACTGCACTTGCTCACTGAGGGGCGTCCACTGCTGCTGACCCTGGCCCTCGATTGGCGGCGCAGGGAGGGCGTCTCGGCCGAGCATCTCACTGAAATCACGGGCAAGCACACCTTGGCCCAATTGCAGCAAATGCCCGCCGATGCCTTGGGCAAAGTGCGCCATACCTTTGAGGCAGAGTTGGTAGCCAAGTTCAACCAGCTCAAGCCCACCGATCGGGTTATTTTGCTCATGTCCCATGCGTACAAGCGCTTTGACGCCGATATCCTGGCTTACCTGGACAATATCTCGAAAGATAAAGCTCAAGATTTGCTGGAAGAGATGAAATGGTGGAGCTTTATGAAATACGATGCCCGCACGGATACCTACCAACTTCACGACAGGATGCGCGACATGGTAGCCGAGTACGTGTGGGAGAACCTGGACCCGGATGGCTCGCAACGCCGAGAACTTTCGGCCCAGATGGCTGAGTATTACAAGCGGCGCTTGGAGGAGTACGATCGGAGCATTGAGCGCAAGATCGACGAGCGCGGCAAAGCCGCCAGGCGTGGAGACTCGCAAGCAAAGGCAGCCGCAAGACGTGAAGAGATCGCGTTGAGAAGAGAACACAATGTGCTGGCGGCTCATTATGCCTATTATGATATCCTGGCGGATCCGCAGGAAGGCTTGCTCCGGTGTAACGAGGCGACGCCGGATGACATCTGGGCCTTTAATATGGTGGGTTATGCTCTCAAAAAGAGAGAACGTGAATCTGCATTGAGTAAATTGAGGCTGCAACTGCCTGAATACGTGACCGACATGGAGCAGGTGCGGGTATTAACCGTCGTTGACCAAAACCGAAAGGGCGCGCTCGATCTGCTCGAAAAGCTGGATGACCCACAGATTCTCTCGCGGCCTGAGCTGGAGAAAAACACCTTCCAGGCCGATGTCAAGATTTACCAGAGCATCAACATCAGCTATCTGCCTCCCCTGGCCGATGTTTCGCAAAAGGCCTCGCCTGATCTCTACACCTCGGTGCAAAAGTGGGTGGGAGACAAGTCGCCATTTGAGCGCGCGGTGGAGCTGACCCAAGAAGCGGTGGCGCTCCTGCAAGAGAAAGAAAATCTGCCTTTGTCTGAACTGGAAAAAATAGCCCTGAACAGTTCGCTCGCCCGCGCCTATTCCGCTCAAGCCTATCCACTTTCCCGGCTGGGACATTTGACGGAAGCCGCTGACGCGCACCGGGACTGCATCACCCATGCCAGCCATGGACAGTTGCCCGAGACACTCTCACACGCTTGGAACGATTTGGGCTTTATCTACGTGCGCCTGGGCAAGTTCGCCGTGGCCGAAAACATGGTGCGGCGCGGGCTGGCGATCCGCGAAAAGCTGGGGCTGATTTACTTTGTAGCTCTCAGCCACAACACGCTCGGAGTGTTAGAATTCCTGCACGACCGACCCCATCGCGGCGTACCCCATTGCCAGGAAGCCTTGAGCCTCTTTGAAGAACTGGGCGATGAACGCGGGATCGGCTTGGCCAACCTCACCTTGGGTAAAAATAAGGGTCGCATTGGAGAAGTGGAACTAGATAGGGATGCCTTTGAAGCAGCGCGGAGATGTTATGCCAAGGCCCTGGAAGTTTTCTCTACGCCCGACGCGAGTGGGCAACTGGTCGAACCGGCCCGGCTGGCTGAAACCTACGAGTGGCTCGGCATACTGGACTCGATGTGGGGGGGGATTTTCCTGGTGGAAGTAGGCACGGATCCCGATGAGATTGCCAAACATTTGACACAGGCCGACCAATACTTTCAAAAGGCCATTCAAGGCTACGAAAGCGCCGGTCGAAAGCTCGAACAAGCCATCGCCCTGGAACGCTGGGCGCGCGTTTACCGTGACGTGGCCGTTCACACGCGAACAAGCCCAGGGGATAAACAGGAGCAATTTGAGTTAGCCCAGGCCAGGCTATCTGAAGCGGAAGCGATCGCGCTGAAACAAGCCCCCGAAGTCGAACTCAGACCGTTGAGCGAAGGGGGTAGCTCCTCAATACCTGACACGAGGCATCCCGAGTACCGGCTGGTGCTGGGCAAAGTTGAGCGGCTGAGAGGGCGGCTGGCGTTTGATCAAGTTCTAGAGGCGCAAGCTGACGACGAACGGCAGCGGCTTTTGAAAGAGACTGCATCTCATTTCACCCTGGCATGTGCCTATTCTGAACAGTTTTCTAAAGAAGCAAGCGAACTCGGTACGGCTTTGAGACAAGCAACCGAACGGCTCTGGTCGCTGAAATACCCGGAAATGGGAGCCTTTTTGGAATACGTGTTGGCTATTCAAAAAGACTATGGATTGTCAGCTTACACCAGCTTGCCGGAGCGCATTCAAGATGTGGCCAGTATAGAAGGATAGAGGACAAGAACATGCTGCACGGTGAATCCCCCCAATTGGAAAGCACGCCTACGGATGCTGCTGTTTTTCAAGTTGAATTCTTTCAGGGCCCGGAACTGCCGTCAAGCTCGCGCGTAAAACTCGTCGCGCTTGCCCATGACTTGCCAGAGCGTGCCCTGTGTGCTCAACAGGTCTTGCTAGGCTCTCAGTGCGATTGTGCTTGAGCATTGCACCAGTGGTCGCATCTCATACTCAGGATTTTCAAGGTATTACAATTGCATATAGCCGATTGATATGATCCACACGCTCTCGTCGCCAGCCATCTTTTCCATCGAGCTGACGGCCGAGTGTAACGGGCGCTGCCCCGGTTGCTGTAATGTCTTTTACCATCGAGAGCAACGCCCTGCTTTGCCTGCCAACGCCTGGCAGGCCATCTTCCAGGCCATCGCGCCATATGCCCATCGCGTGCGCCTGACCGGCGGCGAGCCGACGCTGCATCCCCAATTCGCGGAAATCATCGCCCAGGTTGTCGCTTCCGGTTTCGACTTTACCGTCTTTACCAACGCGCTTTGGCCAGACCCCGACCGAGTCGTCCGCTTGCTGGCGCAGGCGCCTCGCTGCTCCGGGCTGCTCGTCTCTTTACACGGCGCTGAGGCGGCCGCGCACGAAGCTTTCAGCGGCGTGCCTGGCTCCTTTGAGACTGTCAAAGAAAACATCGCTCGCGCTGTAGCCGCCGGCCTGACCGTCGCCACCAGCACGGTGCTCACATGCGATAACTATGGCCAGGTGAAAGACATCGCCGCATTGAGCCACGAACTAGGCGCAGACCACGCCGTATTTAGCCGTTACCTGGGCAGAGAGCTTCCATTCCTGGAACCCAGTTCACAGGAGCTGTGCCAGGCCGTGCGCGAGGTTGACCTGCTGCGGAAACAAGGCCAGCGCGCCAAGACGTGGCGCGTCAAATTTGGGGACTGTATCCCGCAGTGCTTTGTCCCATCCTCCTCAACCGGCTGCCTGGCCGGAGTGGCCTACTGCACAATCGACCCGTGGGGACACGTGCGTCCGTGCAATCACTCGGATCTAGACTGCGGCGATTTGCGACAAATATCTCTGCTTGATGCCTGGAACTCGCCGGCGATGCAGCGGTGGCGCCAGATGGTCCCACCGGCTTGTGAGAGCGATTGCGCCGCGTTTTCGCAGTGTCACGGGGGATGCCGGGCAACGGCGTTGGCGCGCGGGCTGGCCCAAGACCCTTTGATGTCAGCGCCCCTGGCAGTGGACGAACTGCCGCCGCTGGAGCTTGTCGAGCTATACGAGGGACTGCGGCCGGTGGGGCGTTACGAGATGCGAGAAGAGCGTTTCGGCTACGTCTTGCTGGGCGCTAACCTGGCGCTGGTCACTCATCAGGCCAAGCCACTGCTGGACATGTGCGACGGCGAAACGACGCTGCGCGAGATCGAAACGCTCTACGGCCAAGAGGGGCTTGCCCTGGTCTCCGAGTTGTATCACAAGGGGTTGATAGAATGGTAAGCGCATTCTGTTGCAGTAATTTACCATTTGTGGTAACATGTCCGCATGGAATTTGCGCGACTGCTCGAAATCGTGGCTGACGAGCCGGTGTTTGAAACCGGCCTGCTGCTGGCCGGCGGCGTAGAGCCTGGCGACGTGCGCAAGCAGTTGTCGCGCTGGGCCGGTAAGCTCTACCAGTTGCGGCGCGGCCTGTACGCGCTCGCTCCCCCTTTCCAAAAGGTCAAGCCACATCCCTTCCTCGTCGCCAACCACATGGTGGGCGGCTCTTACGTCAGTTGCCAGTCGGCGTTGGCTTTTCACGGCCTTATCCCGGAATACACACCTGTGACCACCAGCGTCACAACGGCACGGCCGGCTCACTGGGACACGCCATTGGGCAGCTTTGACTTTCGCCACGTCAAGGCCGATTTGTTCTTTGGTTATCGCTTGCTCGCCCTGGGCGATGCGCAGCAGGCCTTTGTCGCCACGCCCGAAAAGGCGCTGCTGGACCTGGTGCATCTGCACCCCGGCGGCGACTCGCCCAACTATTTGCGCGAGCTGCGCTTGCAAAACCTGGAGCAGCTCGACCTCGACGAGCTTCGCCGCCAGGCCGAGCGCACAGGCAGTGGCAAGCTGCGCCGGGCAGCCGCTTTCGTCGCCGGCCTGGCGCGCTCAGAAAGGGTGGAATACGAGACAGTATGAAAGAGTATCTTGCCAGCCTTGTCCGCGCCGCGCCTAATCCCGCGCAGGGGCGCAACGTGGCGCGCGAATACTTGCAAGCCAGGCTTCTCGGCGCGCTCCAACGCGCCGGCGCCATGATCCCGCTCGCGTTTCACGGTGGCACGCTGCTGCGCTTTCTGTACGCTATCCCCCGCTACTCGGAAGACCTGGACTTTGCTCTGGAGGGGAATAAAGCTCGGTATGATTTCCGGGCTTTTCTGCATGCCATTCGAGCCGAGTTGGGCGCCGAGGGTTACGCGGTGGAACTAAAAGTGAGCGATCAGAAGGTCGTTCACAGCGCGTTCATTCGTTTCGGCGGGCTGCTGTACGAGCTGGGCCTCTCGCCTCATCGAGACGAGGTGCTCTCGGTGAAATTCGAAGTGGACACAAACCCGCCCGCCGGGGCGCAACTCGCCACAAGCGTCGTCCGCCGTTACGTGCTGCTCCACCTGCAACACCACGATCCGGCGTCGCTCTTGGCAGGCAAGCTCCATGCCGTCTTGCAGCGACCCTATCCCAAAGGTCGCGATGTCTACGACTTGCTCTGGTATCTCAGTGACCCGCGCTGGCCGCAGCCCAACCTGGTGCTGCTCAACAACGCGCTGCGGCAGACGGGCTGGACGGGTGCTGAGTTGACGGCTGACAACTGGCGCGAGCTCGTGCGCGCTCGCCTGCGCCAATGGGACTGGAGCAAGGCGATGGCCGATGTGCGGCCGTTTCTCGAGCCGGGAGCGGGCCTCAATCTCTTGACACGCGAGAATCTCTTGCGCGTGTTGTAGGGCGGCTTTCCAGGCCAAAGGCGTCCTGTGGATAAGCCGCCCTCTTAGCTGGAAGATGTTCAAAGCGCTGGATAGCCGGACTAACACAGATATCGTCATCCTGGACGCCCACTGGCGAGGGCGCATCGCCGAGTTGCGAACGCTTGGCCGGCAGGACGTCCTGGTCTGTCCCGGCTGCCTGCAGCCCGTCCATACCCGGGCCGGCGGCTTCAAGCGCCCCCACTTTGCCCACAAGCACTTGGGCGCCTGCGCCTACGGCCAGGTGTCGCAGGCCCTCTTGGACGCCCGGGCGACGCTGTACGAGTGGCTGGTTGGTAAGTTCGAAAGCGGCGTCAGCCTGGAAAAGAAAAGTGACGACGAGCGCCTGCCTCGCCCGATCGATTGCTGGGTCGAGCGAGAAGGAGGCAGCCTGGCCTATTGGATTCTCGACGCCAGGCTGGCGCCGGACAAGCGCGCCGGTCTGAAAAAGGCCTTCAGCCAGCTCGGCGGCCGGGTGAATTGGGTCTTTGTCGCCGCCATGCTCCGAGAAGATGAGCTGGTCACAGGCGGCGTCCACCTGACGACCACCGAGCGAGAATTTATCCAACCCTCGGAGTACGATGCGCCGGCAAGAACCGGCGCGCCAGTTCGTCATCAGTTCGGCATAAAGGGGACGCTGCATTACCTCGACGCTGACGAGCAAATGCTGACCACCTTCCGCGCGCTGCGCCTGTTCCACGAGCCCCAGCTCTACCAGGGCCATCGCGAGAAGGACAAGTTGGCCGACGTGCAGGTGCTGGGCAAGACGGGCGAGTTCGTGCACCCGGGAGAATACGCCCGGCTGCAAAGGTACAAGCAAAAAAGTCGACTGAGAGGCGCCCACCCCCCGCCTGTGCAAGGTCCGCGCCAGGTTGCACAAGGGGCGCAAGAAGAAAGTCAGCCCAGAAAAGAACAGCCAGGCGAGCCGGCGATACCACCGGCCAGTATGGCCGGTCCGCCTGCCCGCCCAAGCCCGCCCCGCCTGCCCAAGATCGTTGCCGAGCTTCAGAGGGATGCCTCTTATTCTCCCTCCTTCCAGCCGGAAGAGGCCACATGTATACTGTGCGGCCAAAAGACCACCGATTGGTGGTACCTGGACGGCGTGACCAAGACGTGCAAGTGCCGCGAGTGCCTGGAGAAAGGTTTCGAATGAGCGGCGTTGGCCGCCCACTTGCATGACGCTCGATTGCCAAGTGCCGCACCAGTGAACAAACAAATAGGCAAGTAGGGCCAGCCGACCCCTTTTGCAGTAATTGGCCATTCGTGGTAATATGCCTCACGTGAAAAGAACAGATAATGCAATCAACTGTACGTGGATGGTGCGGATACTGCGCGCTTGTGGGGCAGCCTGCCTTGGCGCGCTGTGTGTGGCGCTGCTCGTGACAACCGGGGGACGCCAGGCCAAGGCTCAAGAAGATAGTTTCAGGTTCCCCTGGCCTACCCATCAGGGCAGGCAGGTTTCAGGTTCGCAAGCCCCACAGAAACCGTCTGCTGCGAGCGTGCGCGTCGTGCAGGAAGGGCCGGAAGGCGTGCTGGTCGAGTTGCTTGCGCCGCTGCCCACCTTTGAGCCTGTACTCCCCCGCAGCCTGCGGGAAGCTCAAGCGTTGGGCGGCTCGGGCTGGCAGCTAAAGAGCGCTGGCCTGGCGGCCGGCCACGACGGCCTGCCGGCTACCAGCCTGCTGCTGGGAGTGCCACCGGGGGCGGCCATCGCGATCGAGCTCGAGGCGCAGCCGGAGCTTGATCTGCCCTTACCCGGCCGGCTGGTGCAAGTTGAAGAGTGGAGCCAGCCCGAAACGGGCCAGCTACTGCGCCAGCTTCGGGCGTTGGGCGAGGACGAGGTAGGGGACTGGGCGCGCGTGAGCGACGAGGCGACCTGGCGCGGCCAGCGGGTCGTGCGCCTCGAGCTGCGCCCCTATCGTATCATTGGGGCCGGCAGTCACCTGAAGTACGCGCCACGCCTGAGGGTGAAAGTGGTTTTTGACAATCCCCAATCCCTAGTCCCTAGTCCCCAATCCCTAGTCCCTGACCCCCTCTTCGAGCCGCTGCTGGCCAGCCAGTTGGCCAATTATGCCACGGCGCGCGCCTGGCGGCTGCCGCAGGCCGCCACGGCCGAGACGCCCCAGCCAGGACTGCCGGCAGGCGAGAGGCTGTACAAGATCGAGGTCGAGGCCGACGGGCTGTATACCGTGAGCTACGAGGCGCTGCGGGCAGCCGGGCTGGACGTGACGCACACGCCACCCTTGAGCCTGGCCCTCAGTTGGCAGGGGCAGCCGGTAGCGGTGGAGGATGTGGGCGACGGCGACGAGAGCTTTGAGCCGGGCGAGGGGCTGCGCTTTTGGGGCTACAAGTTCCACGCCAGTCCGCAGGACGAAAAATACACCGACGCGAACGTCTATTGGCTGAGCGTGAGCGAGGCGGGGGGCGCGCGCATCCAGAGCCGGCCGGCTGACCTGCCCGGCAGCCCGCCAGCCCTGAGCTGCTTCACCGACACCCTGCGCGCCGAGGCGGCTCGGGTCTGGTGGCCGCGCTGGACCGATGCACCTCAGTCGAGCGACACTTGGTTCTGGGATTATATCAACACGGATCATATTGTAACCAGGGTCTATACGACGAGCGTGCCGTTCCCGGTGCCCGGAGCCTACTCGATCACCGTCCGCGCCAACGCCGTTGGGCGTGATGGCGATTATTGGGGTTTTCGCACGCACCACGTGCGTTTTGCCCTGAACGGCGCGCTCGTGGCGGACACGATCTGGAACGGTGGAACCGAGGGGCCAGAGCGGACGGTGAGCCAGTCGCTCGACGCGGCCCACCTGCTCAGCGGGGCGAACAGCCTGGCCATGATTGTGTTGACGGATACCGTGCCCGTCGCCGACGTGTTGTTTTTCAACTGGTTCGAGCTGACGTACCGGCGCGCCTTTACTGCGGCGGGCGGCGAATTGCGCTTTAGCCTCATCAGCAGC
>JAFGFO010000125.1 GCA_016931085.1 Thermoflexales bacterium | reverse complement strand
GCGCACGGGCTGGCGATCTACTTCCCGCCCCGCAGCGGCGGGTGGGATTATGCCAATTACGTCACGGGCGGCAGTTGGGCCTTTGGCGGCCAGACGGCCTGGGACGAGTTCCTGGTGGCCTACTTTGGGATATCCGGCTTGCCGGGAGAAGACCCGGTCGATCCGGGTACACCGCCGATGCAGGCGGTCAGGAGTACGTTTTCTTACCGTTGGTGATCAGGGACCAATGAATCAGTTCCCAGCTACCTGACATTTGACAAAACGTAGGTTGGGTTGAGGCATAAGCCGAAACCCAACCTACGGACTATGTGAAGCATCCGTGTTCGCGTGTACTCACGCGCCTAATCCGTGTCCTTCGGAAAGCGAATCCGTGTCAATACATCGCCGGCGCATCTTTGGGCAGCGCTCGCACGTGCCTCAGGTGAGCGCTGACCCGCTCGTCGTCGCCGTGCGGATAGTCAAAGCCAAAATGCTCCGCAACGGGCAGCGCCACCCGCCTGAACAGATCGCCCATGGTATACAACGCTTCCCAGGTGGCGTCGTAGCCGGCGTCGGAATAGCTTTTCTCAAGCAGCTCCCACAGCTCCGGCTCGAGATACTTTTTCATGTATTTCCCAGACTTGCCAGGGCTGACGGAGAAGCCGGTCGTGACGCCGATGTACCAGCTCAGCATCTTCATAAGCTCCTCCCGGACATAGTGCTCGAACCCTTTCGCGTAGGTTATTTCCTCCCTCCACAATCCCTTGGCCACGTAAGGGCTAACCCACCAGAATTCGTTGCAGCAGTCGCCAAAGTCCTTGGCGCTGGGCGGCTTGGGAAGATAGTCGCTGTCGCTGGGAGGCGCCAGCGGCCCGATAAGGCCATCCTTGTCGAGGAGCAAAATGCTCTGGCTGTCTTTAAGCTTGGGCAGCTTGGCCACGGGGAAAATGGTGAGATCGATTCGATTGCCATCCATAAACTGCATGAGGTAGGCAAAGCTATCGTCTGGGCCGGGAGGCGAATCCCCCATATCGTCTGGCAGTTGCAGAATCATCAGTTGGCCGAAGCGTTTTATCCACTCATAGTTATGCCTGAAGGGAGCGGCGTCGGTGACGATATAGACGACGTCGAAATCTTGGAAGAAATCAGGCGGGGCGTTGGGGTTGGCACGCGAGCCGTTCATGACCACGGCCCGTATCCGCTCGTCGTCCCTGGCGGTAGTCAGAATGAGATCGAGCATTTCTTGTTCGCTGCGCATAAGAATTTCTCCAGGAATGAGGATTCGAAGCGAATCCTTCCACTAATTTCCACAAATCTAAATCATTTGTGCAGACACCTGCACTTGCATCGCAGGTGCAAGTGTTCGCGTAGATTAGCGGATAGTTCTAACACCTCATCAACTCGGTCAATTCCGCTTTGAGCCTTTCGCGCTGGCGGCGGTAATCGCTCTCGGGGAGTTGGGCGGCCTCGTAGGCATCATCCAGGGCGGCGATCGCCTCGATCAAGGCATCCTGATCGGCCTCCGCAGTTTCTGCGGCCGCAGCCGGCCGGCACAAGCGCCACCAGATGAACGCGCCAGCCAATGCCGCCGAGGCCAAGGCGACGGCGCCAGGCAGCAGCCAGGAGGGAGGAGAGCCTGTCGCGCCATTTCCTGACGACGCGCCGGCAACTGCCCCATCCAGGCGAAACGACAAAGCCTGGCCGGCTGCCAACGGCTGGGCCAGTGTGAAATGCTGGTAGGCGCCCATTTGCGTCTGGCGAGGCCCCGCCGCCACCAACTGCGGGCTGGTCAACTGCACGCCCACGTCGGGCAATAACAAATCCACGCGGTTCAGAGGGTAAGCGAGTGGCAACGCCACGTCGAGCGAGCGACCATCGTAGGGCAGCACGAACGAAAAGACGAGTTGATGAGCTTGCTCGCCAGGACGCACCGCCTCGGTGTCTACAAAGCCACCTTCCACGGGCAAGTAACGCTCCCCCCACTCGCCGCCTTGGAATTCCAGGTTGGTTGCGCCGGCCGGCAACTGGACGCGCAAGGAGGCGCCGTCGCCGTCCAGGTAAACGCGGTCGCTGGCATTCGACACGGCCCACACCTCGCTCACCTGCAGGCTGCCGGCCTGCACGGCCAGGATCAGGTGCAAGCGATCCAGGCGGATCAGGGCCGGATCTGAGGTGGACTCGTACACCGTCACCGGCAGCGTCAAGGCCGCCTGGTCGGGGTTCCCCTGCTGCAGCCTGCTGAAATAGCTGACCGCCCCATAGTCAACCGCGGCCGCGTACAAGGTACCGGACACGGCCGGCACACTTCCAAAGTGCGCCCGCCCCGCCTCGTCCGTCACGGCCGTGCGCGTCAGGATCACGGTTTGCATGTCGGGAGTAAGCGCGTACAACGTCATCACCAGGCCGGGCGGTAGTTGCTGGCCGGCCGTGCCCCCCACCACCTGGCCGACGACCGCCACCTGCGGCGTCTGCGCCTCGCCTGGCATCCCGGTCGAAAACGGGTCGGCTGTGGCGGTGGCGACCGGGGTGGCCTGAAGCGTGGCGAATGATTGAGTCGGCGCGGCCAGCACGCTGGATGTGAAACCAAGAATAGCCACAGAGACACCGAGGACACAGAGGGAAGAGGTGATAACCTGAAACCTGAAACCTGAAACCTTCCTCATGCCTCGGCCTCCAGGCGCGCGCCGCACTTGCCGCAAAAGCGATCCTCTGCCCGGCACGGTTGGCCACACGCCGGGCAGGTTTGCGCCGGGCGTGCCTGGGAGCCGGGCTTGCGGCGCGCCATAACCAGCGCCTCGATCTGGTCAGAAACGGTCTCGCCGCTCGGGGCCGGCGCCCGCCTCTGGCGGGCGGCCTCGGGTGCGCTGCTGTCGAGTTGGTCAAGTCTTTGCAACAAGGCCGCGCCTTGCGACACGTAGCGTTCGCGCAGCGTGCGGTAATCTTCCTCTACGATCTTGCCGGTCTGGAAGTCAAAGTCCAGCTCGCGAATCGCCTCCAAGGTAGTACGATACGAGGTCTCGATCTCTGACGCTCCGTGCGGGTCTCTGATCTTTGATCTCTGATCTCTGATCTCTGATCTCCGCCCACGCACCAATGGCTCGGCCACGTAGGCCGCCACCGCCACAGTTATAGCTAACCCGATGATGATTGCTGCAAGGTTCATAATTAACAATTAATAATTAACAATTAACAATTAATAATTAATATTTTCCTACTTGATCGCCTGCTCGATGGCGGCAATCAGCTCGGCCTGCAAAGCCGGCGTTGAAAAGGGCATCGGGCGAAACAAAACGATCTGGCCCGACCTGTCGAGCACAAAGGTCTCCGGCACGCCCCGGATGCGATAGAGGGACGAGATCTTGGTCCCCAGATCCGGCCCGTTGGGATAGCTCACGCCAAACTCTTGCAGGTAGGCTCGGGCAGCCGGCTCGGTATCCACGTAATCGACGCCCAAAACGACCACGCCCTCGTCCTTGTAACGCTGCCAGGTTCGCTCGAGAAAGAGCTGTTCGTCGCGGCAGGTGACGCACCACGAGGCCCAAAAGTTGAGCACCACCACCTGGCCGCGCAAGCTCGACAACTGCACCTCCGATCCCAGCCCGGCCTCGTAAGCGCTGAACAGGGGCAGCGTAAAATCGGGCGCCGCCGTTCCTTCCAAAGGCTGGCTCGCATTGCGGTTGCGCAGCCCCAAGGCCAGCAGGGCCACAAAGGCCAGGACGATGATGATCGACAACCAACGACCGATGACCAAGAGAGTTGAGTTGCGGGTTGCGGGTTGTGGTTTGCTCGTTGCTTGCCTGCCCTTCCCCCTTGGGGGACGGGGCGAAGAGGGCTGCTCGCCGTGCACAGCGTTCATCTGATTTCCTCCAGCTCGCGTTCCAGGCGCCGGCGATAGTCCTCCAGCACGCCATTTCCTGATGGCGCGCCGTCCTCGCCGGCCCGATGGTCTTGGTCAGGCGGATCGCTTGCCACGGCGGGCACGGGAGCCATCGAGCGCAGCGCCAGCCACAAGATCACGCCGGCGGCCGCCACGCCAAGCAGGGGCAGAACCCACAGAACAGAGCTCAAGCCACGCCGGGGCGGCTCTTGCAGCACGCGGTCGCCGTAGGTCTCGTGAAAATAGACCATGATCTGTTCGGGCGTCTCGCCGGCGGCCAGTTTTTGGCGAATCAGATCGCGCCACTGGACACACGCCTGCGTGTCACACACATCCAACGGGATGTTCTCGCACACCGGGCAATTGAGCTGCTTGGCCACGGCGTTGACCTGGTCGTCGGTCACAACGCCGTCTTGAGCAAAAGCTGGGGGAGTAAAGAGCGAAGCACAGAATGCCAAGAGTAAGATGGGAGACGTAAAACGTAAAACGTAAAACGTAAAACGTAAAAACTGCGATCCGAGATCCAAAATCTGAAAGCCGCAATCCGCAATTCGTAACGCTTCGCGGCAATCCAAAATCCGCCTCATCCCTCCGCCTCCCGCGCGCGCCACGCCCGGCGCTCAGCCTTCACAGCGCCGCGCCCAGGCCAGGCGGCCGCCAGCGTGCCCACAACAAAGACCAGCGAGCCTATCCACAGCCAGTTGATCAGGGGATTGACAAAGACTTTTAGCGTGGCCGACGAGCCATCGGATTCCCACCCGATCAGCAGCACGTACAAGTCTTCTTTGAGCGTAGACACCAGCACTGGCGGCGTTATCCGCTCGCCGTTATCATAAAGCTCCTGGAAGGGGCGTATGATGCGCGGGTTGCCGCCGCTGGTCAGGCTGAGACGGGCAGCCAGCACCTGCTTGTCCGTCTCGGCACTGGGCAAGAGTTCCAAGCGCTCGAAACGCAGGCTGTGCCCGCCCACGACCAGGCTCTGGCCCGGCGCAAGCGTGCGCTGCGTCTCGACCTGGTAAAAGTGTGTGCCGATAATCCCCATCCCCATCAAGATAACCGCCGTGTGAACCAGGTAAGCGCCGTAGCGCCGGCGATTGCGCCCCAGCAGATGCCACAGGGCCAATGGATAGCTTTCAGCGCTCAATGTGTGGCGGGCACGCGCACCGCGGGCGTACTCGGCCAAGGTGATCAAGCCGCTGAAGGCCAGCACGCCAAAACCCAGCAGCGCAAAGCCGTTCTTGCCATCGAGCACGAAAATCCCCGCCGTCAGCAGCAGGGCAGCCAACGCCGGCGGCCACAGCAAGCGCAGCAGCGCGGGCAGCGAGGCCGAGCGCCAACTCACCAGCGGCGCGATCCCCATCAACAACAGCAGCGGGACGAGCAGCGGGCCGACCGTCTGGTAGTAATACGGCGGGCCAACCGTGATCTTGTTGTTGGCGACCAGATCGGACAGGATGGGGAAGTAGGTGCCCAGCGCTACCACAAAGTTGAGCAGCACGAACAGCACGTTTTGCAGCAGGAAAGCCGCCTCGCGCGACAGCAGCTTGTCCAGCTTGTTGTCGCTCCTCAGGTCCTCCAAACGAGCCAGCAGCAAGCTGATCGAGCCGAGCAGGGTGATGGCCGTAAAGGCCAGGAACGGCGCGCCGATCGACGAGCGGGCAAAGCTGTGCACCGACGCGATCACCCCCGTGCGGGTGATAAAGGTGCCCAGGATCACCTGGCAGAAGGTGAGAATGATCAAAAACACGTTCCAGGTCTTGAGCATGCCGCGCTTTTCTTGGATGATCGCCGAGTGGACAAAGGCCGTGGCCGACAGCCAGGGCATCAGGGCGGCGTTTTCCACCGGGTCCCAGCCCCAGTAACCGCCCCAACCCAGCACGTCGTAAGCCCAACGTGCGCCGAGCAGCAGGCCTAGCGACAGGAACAACCAGGCCGCCAGCGTCCAGCGGCGCGTGGCGCGCAGCCAGGTGTCGCCCGAGCGGCCAGCCAGCAGCGCGGCCATCGCGTAGGCGAACGGCACGACAAAGCCCACAAAGCCCAGGTAGAGGAATGGCGGGTGGATGATCATACCCGGGTGGCGCAGCAGCGCCGCCAGGCCGTACCCGTCGGCGGCGGCAAAGGGAAGCGACCCGGCCGGCGGCAGCACCGCCGCGCTGATGTGCCCATCCGGCAATTGCCACCACCTGGCAAAGGGGTTGGCGTAAACGAGCACCAGGCCGGTGAAAAAGAGCAAAACAGCCGCCAGGATGCCGGTGACGTACAGCCTCAGCTCGCGGTCCTCATCCCACTTGATCAGCAGCACGCCGGCCGAGAACAGCGACATCAGCCAGACCCAAAACAACAGCGAGCCGTTCTGCCCACCCCACAAAGCCGTGATCTTGAGCACCGTCGGCGTGGCGCGGCTGGAAACCTGGGTGGTATATTCCAGGCTGTAATCGCCGCTCAGGTTGGCGTAAACGAGCGCCAGGGCCGACAGAGTCAGCAGCGGCGCCACCGCCACGACCGCGTTGCGCCCGGCCTGGGCCCAGCGCTCTGCGGGGCGAGAAGCCCGTGCGCCAGCCGAGGCGGCCAGCGCAAACAAGGCACACACGCCTGAGAGGATCAGAGTGATCAAGCCAATGTCAGGAATCATGTTCGGATTATCCACGAAGGGCACTAAGCCTATTTTCCGCAGTTGCTCGCGGCGGATTGCCAAATCCGCCGCCTGCCGCCGGATATGACTATCCGGCGGGAGCAGGTGCGAAATCCAGGCTAAGGGACACTAAGGTTTTCCTCAATTTCTTCGTGATCCTTCGTGCTACCGGCACTTGCCGCGACCGAAGGGAGTGCAAGTGTTCGTGGATGAAATTTCCACTCTACATCAAGGAGCCGCCGTGGGCAGCGCCTCCTCGTAGCGCGTTGGGCACTTGAGCAGCAGGCTGTCGCCGCCCTGGGCGACGTACAAGACGCCGTCCGCCCCCAACCGGCCGCTCATGGTCGCCTGGGCCTGGTCTTGCAGCAAGTCCGGCCGGGCGTGCCCGTCGGCCACCACGTGCAGGATGCGCTCGGGCGCGGCCAACTCCTCGTGAGTGCTCACCACGTCAAAGGCCAGCGCCAGCCTGGTGGGGTCGTGCTGGATGCTGTCGCCGATCACGTAACCCGACACGCGCAAATTCAACGGACTGTCCGCCAATTCGGACTGCTTGTCCAACACCTGTTCAACAGTATAAGAGTACTGGGCCGCGCTCTGCACGGCTGTCACCACCAAGAAACTCACCGCAGCCAGGATCAAAACGCCGCCAATGACAAACTTTGTCTTCACACCATCCTCCGCATCGCCAAAACAAACTCGACTATATCATACTCACACCGGCCTGTCAATCCGCATCACGAAGGGCACGAGCGCTTCGCGCACGAAAAACGCAAAAAACATCGTCGGTGAGGGCAGGCCACTTGGGGTCCGTAAAAGAATAGCTTCCGTCATTTTTGCGGAAGAACGCGAGTTCTCGTAAGTCACGCTTGCAGCGTGACATCTTATGGCACGTTGGATACATAACTGGCCCCTACTGCCTGGCACTTGCGCAAAATGGAAAAGTGTATTATTCTAGGAGTGTTGGCACTCGCAGCAATGAAGATCATGTCAAGAGACAATCGGTAGCGTTTATACATAGCTGATCATGAAAAGCGCCTTGCTTCCCCCCAGCATCGTCGTGGCATCTTTGATCCTGCTCGGCGTGACGATCGTCCATGCCCAGGGCACGGCCCCACCCCGGGCCGAATACGCCGGCTCGCAAGCCTGCGCCGCCTGCCACCCCGCCGAGTACAAGAATTGGTCCAACAGCTTGCACGCGCGCATGATCCAGTCCCCGGCCAGCCTGGCCCCCACCACGACCGCCATCCTGGCCGACCTGGCCCAGTTGGAAAAGATCATTCCGGACAGCAAAGCGAGATACGCTGCCGAGGACATCGTCTACACCATCGGCTGGCGCTACCGCCAGCGCTACATCCTCCAAGACAGCCGGAGCAAGCGGCTGGTGGTGGCGGCCGGCGAGTGGAACATCGCCGGGCAGGGGCCGGCCGAGTCCGACAACACCTGGCGGGAGGCGCCGGCGGCCGATTGGCTGAACGAGTGCGCCGGCTGCCACACGAGCGGCTTGGACCTGGGGGCAGCCAGCAGCTACAAAGGCGGCCAACTGCCGTTCGCCGAGGCTGGCGTTGGCTGCGAAGCCTGCCACGGGGCGGGGAGCGATCACGTCAAGGCTCCCACCAGGGACAACATCCCGGTCAACAAGCTTGAGGCGCTCGACGCGGCGATCTGCGGCCAGTGCCACACGCGCGGCGTCAGCCCCGAAGTGAATGGCAGGGTCTACGATTATCCCGTTGGCTACGTGCCTGGGGACAAACTCACCGAAAAGAACTTTATTCCCCTCAAGCCAGGCGGCGTCATCACCGACAGCTTTTGGTGGCAAGATGGCCACGCCAAGGGCTATCGCCAGCAATACCCCGAATGGGAAAGCAGCGCACACGCCACGTCTTTGGAAAGCCTGCAGAACGCCGGGGCCGCCGACGCCTGCCTGGGCTGTCACAGCGCCGATTACGCCGTGGCCGTTTCCAACAAGGCTGGCCAAGAGGCCACTCTACCCACCCTCAAGACGGCCCAGTTTGGCGTCACCTGCCAGGCCTGCCACGCCCCGCACAAGGACAACACCCACTTGTTCAACTCGCTCCTACGCGACGAGCGCTACCGTCTGTGCACAGCGTGCCACAACGCCACCGGCGGCGGGCAGCGGCCCTTGACGCCCAACACGAGCGTCCATCACGCCGTGCAGGAGATGTTCGAAGGCCAGGCCGTGCTGGAAGTCGACGGCCCAGCCTCGCCGCACATGCCCAGGGGCAGCCAGGGGGCAGACTGCACGGCGTGCCACATGCCGGCCACGGCCGGCAACGCCGACCCCGGCGACACGGCCACCCACAACTGGGACATCATCCGTCCCGGCCAGGGGCCTGATGCCTGCAGCGCGTGTCACGCCAATCTCAAGGCGAGCGTCACACAGTTCTCGACGACTACCCTCTCGCTGATGATGGACTTGCGCCAGAACGAGATCCAGGGCCAATTGCGAGCGCTCAACAAATCGCTCAAAGAAACCAAGAGCATGCACCCGGAGTGGAATCCCCAGGCTGCCAACAAGACCGATCAGCAGCTCGCCTACGAAAGGGCCGTGACCTACGTCAGCTTCGTCGAGACCGACGGCAGCAGCGGCGCCCACAACTATGAGTATGCCAAGGCCGTGCTGGCCAGGGCCGAGAAGGAGTTGATTCAGGAGGCCAAGGCCACGGCGACTCCCACGGCGACCAGCACGCCCACCCCAACGCCCACTCCCCCTCCGCCGACTCCCTTTCCCACCCCCACACCCATCCCGGCCCCCTCAGGTGGGGCGAGCTGGAGCATCTGGGCCTTGTTGGGGGGAATGATGGGCCTGGTGGTGCTCTTGCTGGTCATTCGCCGGCCAGAGAGATGAGGGCTGAAAGCAGCAGTTTGTTATTTTTGTTACCCGCTGCCCGGCCCGGTGCGTAAATGACATGTGTCGTTCAGTGACACCACTGTACAATCGCCTGCTTGCACATCCACCTCGAACACGTTGATGGCGCACGTGTCTTGCCGCAGGCGCCAAAAGCGCTCGTTGCCCAATCTCAACACACTCAACAAGATGATGCGGTTGATGATGGTGTGTCCCACCAGCACGATGCTTTGTCCTGCGTGGCGGGTCGCCAGTTCGTTCACGGACGCTTCGCCGCGGGCGCGCAGCTCGTCTAGCGTTTCGCCGCCGGGGATGTGCGCCGTGTGAGGCGCGTCGTACCAGGCACGGTGCTTGATAATCAGTGGCGATAGGCTTTGATGGCTTCTCCTACGGTAACCCCACTACCCATGAAGGGATCAAAGAGAGAAACATGGCTCAAGTCGTTAGGGCCGTAATAGCGCTGCCAAAAGTCTTCACCCTCATCACTACATGCTCCAAGAATGATGCCGCGAAACACGCTGCCAAGCCGGCGAGCCCACCACTTGTGAATGTAATAGACAGGGCGGTATATCTCCTTCCGCCAGGATTCCTGCTCGGCGATTTGGGAGAGGCGAGCAAAAGGAAACTGAGACTCGATCAACTTGGGCAACTATTCCTCCCACGCCACTTCTCAATGGCACCCATTAGCACTCATCGCCGCCTGGCGCAAGGGACGATTCTATCCGGTGGAATAAACACTCCCGCCCCCTCCAGGCTGGCCTGGTTGCCGGCGATGACGGTGTTGATCAGGGTAGCGGAAGTGTTCCAGGTATTGCTCCAATCGTTGAAGGCGATCCCTCCGCCGCACTGCGCCGTATTGGACAGGACCAGCGTCTGGTTGAGAACAGTCCCCATCTCCACGGCCAACCCACCCCCGTAAGAACGGGCGTTGTTGGCGACGAAGGTGTTCCGAGTGAGCTGGCCGGCGCCACCGCTTACCGAGAACCCGCCGCCGACCTCGGCGCTGTTCGACGCGAAGACATTGTCGGCCAGGATCGCCCGGCCACCTTGATCACGTCGCCCTCGTTGGCAGCGTCCACGGCGGCCTGCACGGACGAATACGGGCAGTCGCTAAGACAGACGTGCAGCTAATCGGCTAGAGCGGCGTTGGCTGCTGTGAGCTGGCCGGCCATCACGCCATTAAAAAGAAAAAGCATGGCGGCCGCCATGCCCACACACACAATAAACGGCCCTGCGAGTTTGATTCTCACGGCCATTCCTCTTCATTCGTTTGCCTGGAGTGACGATACTCTTGACGAGCCCCTCTCACTCTTGAG
>JAFGFO010000124.1 GCA_016931085.1 Thermoflexales bacterium | reverse complement strand
TAATTTTTAGCACTTTTCAGCCCAAATTGGTGTTGATTAGCGTAAATTCGCGGATAAAAAAGCTTTTTCTAGCTTATGCCTGAGCAGTTACTTACGTTTTACGTATTCCGTATTGCGTATTCCGTACAGGCTAGCTTTTTACTCATCTCCATCAGTCCCTCAATGCCCTTCCCGTCAGGTGCAAAAAGACCGTTTCCAGGTCCGGCTCGTGAATGTCCACCGACGTGATGCGGGCGGCGTGAGACCGGGCGGCCTCGAACAGGCCCGGCAGGACGAGGTTGCTGTCTTTCACGAATACCGTGATGTGACCCTCCTCGTCGGCTGAGACGCGCAGGACGCCCTCGGCGGCTTGCCAGGCTTCCAGCACGCGGCCGGCCGGCACGTCGAGCCTCAGGTCGATGCGCGTTTCTTGCCCGACCAACTGTACCAGCTCATCGTGGGTACCGCTGGCGATGAGCCGGCCGTGATCCATGATGGCGATGTGGTCCGAAAGCTCCTGGGCTTCTTCCATGTAGTGGGTGGTGTAGAGCACCGTCATACCCTGATCCTTGAGCGCCACCACGCTGTCCAGGATATTGCGCCGCGATTGGGGGTCGATGCCGACCGTCGGCTCGTCCATGTAAATGACCCGCGGCTTGTGCAGCAGCGCTACGCCGATGTTGACGCGGCGCTTCATCCCGCCCGAGTACTTGCCCACGCGCTCCTTGGCGCGCTCGCGCAGGCCGATGGTGTCCAGCACCTCGTCGATCCGCCGCCCAAGCGCTGCCCCGCGCAGGCCGTACATCTTGCCCCAAAAGTCCAGGTTCTCGCGGGCAGACAGGTCTTCGTACAGGGCGAGCTCTTGCGGCACCACGCCCAGCACGGCCTTGACGGCCATCGGCTGCCGCCGGATCGAGTGGCCGCATACCCTCGCGTCGCCCTCGTCGGGGCGCAGCAGGGTCGACAGCATAGAGATGGTCGTGGTCTTGCCGGCGCCGTTGGGCCCCAGCAGGCTAAAGATTTCGCCCGGCTGGACGTCGAAACTGACCCCCTGCACAGCCTTGGTCTGGCCAAAGGACTTGTGCAGCTTTGTCACTTGGATAGCGGCTTGGCTTGTCGTGAGTGTGCTCATTGAACCTAATTTTACCCGCAATTCTCAGCTTGCGCAAGAGCTATCTCCAGTAGGCCACGCTTGTAGCGTGGCGTCTTCTGGCACATCGGCTCTCTACGGCTTCCAGTTTAGCAGATCGCGGCCTGTCTGTCATCGTCCGGCCAGGCATTGTGAGAATGTCCAGACGGACACTGTCCAGATGGCCCACAGCACTTTAACAACCCTGCCCCCTGCTTGATCAATTGGCCCGTTGGATGTATGATAGGATCCATGGACACTAACTATTTTTTCAACGTGCTGGATTACGGCGCTGCCGGAGATGGCCTGACGCTCGACACGCGAGCCTTTCAGGCGGCTATTCGAGCCTGCCGCCAGGTCGGCGGCGGCACAGTCTATGTGCCGGCCGGCCGTTACGTCATCGGCTCGATCTTTTTGGACAGCCACGTGACCCTGTATCTTGAGGCGGGCGCGACGATTTTAGGCAGCGAGAACGTGCAAGATTATCCCGTCGTCGAGGGCCGCTGGGAAGGCACCGACCGGGAAACCTATGCGCCCTTGATCGCGGGCAGCGACCTGGTGAACGTTGCCGTCGTTGGGCGTGGCACGATCGATGGCCGCGGCGAGGGCTGGTGGAAGCTGCACCGGGAAAAGGCGCTGGCGTATCCGCGGCCGCGCCTCATCTCACTGACACGCTGCGTTAACGTTCTGATCGAAGGCATCACGCTCGCCAACTCGCCCGCCTGGACGGTCAACCCGGTCAACTGTGAAAACGTGACGGTGGACAAGGTGACGATCCTCAGCCCGGCCGATTCGCCGAACACGGATGGCATCAATCCCGATTCGTGCCGTAACGTGCATATCTCGAATTGCTACATCAGCGTTGGCGATGACTGTATCGCGATCAAATCCGGCCAGGAAGACAATGGTCGCCAGAACCTTACGCCCTGCGAAAACATCACCATTACGAATTGCACCATGGCGGCCGGCCACGGCGGCGTGGTGATTGGCAGCGAGATGAGCGGCGGCGTCCGGAACGTCGTCATCTCTAACTGTGTGTTTACACAGACAGACCGGGGCATTCGCTTCAAGTCTCGGCGTGGGCGCGGCGGCGTCGTAGAAGACATCCGGGTGACCAACATCGTCATGACCGGTGTCTTGTGTCCTTTCACGATGAACCTGTATTACGCCTGCGGCGCGTGGGGCGATGAGGTGGTTTCAGACAAGCGGCCTCGTCCGGTGACGGAGGGGACACCGCACTTCCGCCACATCCACCTGGCCAACATCACCGCTCGCGGAGCCAGGTATGCGGCGGCTTTCCTGTACGGCCTGCCGGAAGCGCCGGTCGAGGACGTGTCCTTGAGCGACGTTTCAATCTCCATGTCGCCAGATGCTGAAGAAGGCTACCCTGAAATGGCCGACGACATGGAGCTCATGCAGCGGGCCGGCCTCTTTATCCGCAACGCACGTGGACTGCGGCTTCACAACGTGGAGGTCACGCAGCAGTTGGGGCCAGCGTTGAGCGTAGGTGATTCTACAGACATCGACATCGCTGCCTGCACGCTGCAGGCCCCGCCGGCCGGTGCGCCCACGATTCGCATGAGCAATGTGGATGGCGCGTTTGTACATGGCTGTAAGGCTGCCCCAGGGACCGGGGTGTTCTTGCGCGTAGAAGGCGAGAACGCCAGACAGATCGTCCTCGCCGGCAACGACCTGGCGCAAGCCAGGCAGCCGATTGATGTGGCTGAGGATGTCCACCCCGGCGCGCTGGTAGGCTGAATGGATCGAGGCAAGGTGCTAACGGGCATTCCTCAAGAGTGAGAGGGGCTCGTCAAGAGTATCGTCACTCCAGGCAAACGAATGAAGAGGAATGGCCGTGAG
>JAFGFO010000123.1 GCA_016931085.1 Thermoflexales bacterium | reverse complement strand
GTCATTTTAAATACGTGAATTCAACTGCCAGCACCGGGATTAACCCGAAAGAGGTATTGCTTTGGGCAGCCAAAACAGGTATAATTAGCATGTTGGTAAAAGTTATGCATAGAACAGGAGGGGCATAGCGCAAAAGAATATTACTAGTCAATTAACCATTTTGAAGAAAACAAACATAACAAAATAAAAAAAGGAGATTATTGTAATGAAAAAACTAGTTGCTCTACTCACAGTCGGCATGATTGTTCTGGGGCTGGTCCCATTGGCCTCTGCCCAGACATCTACCACGAACACCGGCGTTCAGGTAGTTAACCTGAGCAGCACGACCACCGCGAACATTACCTTCACATACTACCGGCAAAACGGCACGACCCTGTTTTTCAACGACACCATCGACGCCGGCGGCTCCAAGGTGTATGCCCAGGCATCTGAGCCCACCCTGTCTGGCGAAGCGACCTTCAACGGTTCCGTCGTCATTTCCGCCGACCAGCCCGTGGCGGCCATCGTCAACCAGAGCACGGCCAGCAGCACAGGCGGCTACCGCTTCAACGGCAGCTACACCGGCTTCTCGCAGGGTTCGACCAGCTTTTACGTCCCGGTTGCCTTGAGGGCGTACTACAACTTCTCGACCGAGATCTCGGTCCAAAATGCCGGCACTGGCCCGGTGGACGTAGATGTGACCTACAGCACAACCGGCTGCACGGATAGCATGGACGCCCTGCCGGCAGGCGCGGTCGTTCGCTTCGACAACACGGCCACCTGCAGCGGCGCGTTGGAGTCCAACGGCTCGGCCACCATTACGGCCACCGGCCCGGTGGTTGCTGTCGTCAACCAGATGAACAAGACTGCCAACAAGGAACAGACCTACAACGGTTTTGCCCCGGCGGATGCCGGCCCGGTTCTGTACAGCCCGATTGCCCTGCGCGCGTATTACACCTTCAACAGCGCCTTCCAGGTTCAGAACGTCAGCGGCGCCGCGATGGACATTACCGTGACCTACTCGGACGGCATCAGCCGGACGATCACGGGTGTGGCTGATGGTGCGGCCGCCATGTTTGCCCAGACTGCCGAAGCGCACGCGCTCGGTTGGGCCGGCTCGGCCAAGGTCACCAACAGCACCGGTGGGAACATGGTGGGCATCGTCAACCAGTCTAACCCGGCTGGCAAGGCATCCAGCTTCAACATGTTCACCAGCGGCGCCAATCGGTGGGTGCTGCCCTCGCTGCTGCGCGCCTACTACGGCTACAACTCCGGCTACCAGATCCAGAACGTCGGCGACACCGCTGTGACTGTCAACGTCACCTACTCAGACGGCCAGCACAACATGACGGGTGTGGTCATTGAGCCTGGCCAGGTCGCTGGCCCTTATGCCCAGACCGCTGAGGCGGATCATGGCGTCAGTTGGTCAGGCTCGGCTGTGGTCGAGTCGACCGGCCCAATCGTGATCGTGGTCAACCAGGACGCGCCCGGCGAGTTTGACCGCCAGTACGCTTACAACGCCGTTCCCGTGCAGTAAGTCTCTGGCAAACTGTAACTAAAAGAGGTCACCACATGTGTGGTGACCTCTTTTTTCGGTCAGAACGCATTCGTATAATCGTGTCATTCGTGATCTATTTTCGGAATAGGAGTCACACGTGAGAGTCAAGCTGATCAAAAGCATGGTCTTTATCGTCATCTGTGTATCCGTGATGAACGCAGGCTGCAAGGGGCCTTCGCCGACCTCCACCGTTTCGCCTGTCAGCGTGTCCCCCCTGGCGACGGCCGCGCCGCCGCCGGCTGCGTCTGCCACGCCGCCCGTTTTTCCCACCTCCCAGCCTGGTCTGGGCACCATAACGGGCATCCTTCTCCAGCGTACGACACGGGCTACCATTCTCTTAGGCGAGATATACCTGGGCGAGGTCATCGAGACGACCGAACCAGGCATGCCCGTCGTGGGCTTGGACAAAGCTGTAGCCCCCCAGGCCGTCATCGATCGAGACACGGGCCAATTCGTGTTCTACGATGTGTCGCCTGGCCGCTACGCCCTGGAAGTGTGGATACCCCTCAGCAACTATATCTTGGTCGATGATCCCAAGGGTGGTACCCAGTTTGTGACGATAACGGGTGACGAGAGTGTAGATGTGGGCACGGTATGGATTGACTAGATGGATGTCTAGGGGACAGGCATGACGAGGCAACGGAAGCGATGGATAGCGCTGGCGACCGCGCTCACGGCTGGCCTCATCTCGCTCGTGTTCAGACTCCCTGTCACAGCTTCTCTCCCCGCCCCGCCGCCAGCTCGCCCTGCAGCGCATACACCGCTCGTTCCCACTCAAAGCGACGTGGGTTGGCGCGCGCGGATCGAGCCGGCTCTGCTCAAGCAAATGATGGCCGGACCGGCGGACGAGCGCTGGCCAGCCATCGTCGTCATGCGTGAGCAGGCCTCAGGCATCACACAGATATCAGAAATCGATGGCTCTCTGACGGAGACCGCGCGGCGAGCGATGCTGGTTGAGGTACTGCGCGCCACGGCCGAGCAGAGCCAACGTGACGTGCGTGACTGGCTGGCCGGCGAGCAGGTCGCCGGGCGGGTCGAGGCCGTCCGCCCATACTGGATTTTCAACGGCCTGGCCCTGCGCGCCGCCCCACAGACGATCTATGCCTTGGCCGCCCGCGACGACGTGGAGCTGGTGCGGCTGGATCACTACCGGCAATACGTCTCGGATGGGTTTCAGCTTCCAGCTTCCAACTTCCAGGTCGGGTCTCCACGCGAAGCGCCCCTACTTCCTACTCCCTACTTCCTACTTCCTACTTCCTACTCCCTACTCCCCGCGCAGCGTCCCGAGTGGGGCCTCCAGCGCATCCGCGCCCCCGAGGTCTGGTCGGCTTTCAACATCAGTGGCACAGGCGTGGTGGTAGCCAACATGGATACGGGGGTATATTGGGATCACCCGGCGCTCAAGGCCAATTATCGCGGCTACTTGGGGCGTAACCTGGGGCCCAGGCACAGCGGCAATTGGTTCGATGCCACCGACGCGGCCACCTTACAACCCTACGATGGCAACGGGCACGGCACGCACACGCTGGGCACGCTGGTTGGCCAGGAGGGCATCGGGGTTGCGCCCGGCGCACGCTGGATCGCGGTCCGCGTTTTGGATCATCGGGGCTACGGTTATGACAGTTGGATTCACGCCGGCTTTGAGTGGATCCTGGCCCCCGGCGGCGACCCGGCCCTGGCACCTGGTGTGCTGAGCAATTCGTGGGGCAATCCTGACGGGGAGTTGACCACCTTCCAGGCCGATTTGGCTCGCCTGCGCCGGGCCGGCATCGTGGTCGTTTTCAGTGCCGGCAACGAGGGACCCGCCATCGGCTCGGTCGGCTCGCCAGCCTCGCTGCCGGGCGCGCTCGCCGTCGGCGCGACCGACAGCGACGACGAGGTCGCCGCATTCTCCGGGCGCGGCCCCTCAGCGTGGGAGCAAATCAAGCCGCAGCTTGTAGCGCCCGGTGTCAACGTGCGCTCGTCTCTGCCGGGGGGGATATATGGCCTCGGCGATGGCACCTCGATGGCGGTCCCGCACGTGGCCGGCGTGGCGGCTTTGATGTTGGCCGCCGATCCCAGCCTGAGCGTCACAGCAACCGAGTACGTGTTGACCAGCACCGCCGCCCCACTCGGCAGCACGCTGCCCAACAACGACAGCGGCTGGGGATTAGTAGACGCCTACGCGGCGGTACAGGCGGTGGCCAACGCCGGCACGCTGGAGGGGGCCGTCTTGGACGCGGCCAGTCATCTGCCGCTGGCCGGCGCGACGGTGAGCCTATACCATCACGACTCAGGCCGCAGGTCGAGCACACAGACGGGTGCTGGAGGCCGTTACCGTCTTGGGGTGGCCGCCGGCCCCTATCGTGTGACGGCGGACGCTTTCGGTTATCTACCCGACACGGCCGAGCGGGTATTCGTCCTCGCCGGTGAGACGACGCAGCACGACCTGCTGCCCATGCGGCTGTCCACAGGCGTGTTGAGCGGCGTGCTGACCGATACCGTCACGGGGCGGCCGGTCACTGCCAGCATTTCACTCTTGAACACGCCCATCTCGCACACGGCGCACGGAGAATACCTGTTCAAGCTGCCGGTCGGCGAATACACGCTCCACGCTTCTAGCCTGGGCTATCGCGTCGTCACGGCCAATGTCGTCATCAGCGCCGGCCTGGAGACACAGCTCGATATAGGCTTCCTCCCAGCGCCGCGCATTTTGCTGGTGAACTCGGGCGCCTGGTACTATCGAGAGTATCCAGATTATTTCCGCCAGGCGCTCGACGCGCTCGAGTATACCTACGACGAGTGGCGCATCAAGCATTTGCCGTCCGATGTGCCAACGATCGCCGACTTGCGCACATACGACGTGGTCATCTGGTCGTCGCCGGAAGATTCACCAGGCTACATAGGCGCCGATCACGTTATCGAGGAATTCTTGTCCGGCGGCGGCATGCTGGTGCTCAGCGGGCAAGACGTGGCCTATTGGGACGGCGGAGGGACAATCGCTGTCTATGCCTCATACCTGCGCGATTATCTCAAGACGAGCTACGTCCGCGACGATAGCGGGGTGCGAGCGATTTCTGGCTTGCAGGCGGGACTGATGGCTGGCCTGTCGTTCGACATCGAGGGCGGCGACGGCGCTGATAACCAGACCTGGCCGGACGAGATCGCGGTCTCGGACGCCGATCACGCCACGCAAATCATGGCCTACGCCGGCGATGGCTCGGCCGGCCAAACAGCCGAGCTGTGCCTGCCCTATCGGGCCGTGATGCTCCCCTTTGGCTACGAGGCGATCGGCGATCCGGCTTCCCGGCGTGAGTTGATGCGGCGGGCGCTCGAATTTTTCACCGGCCCGCGCCAGGCTGAGGGGCTGAGCCTGGCGGGCGTCTCGGCCACGACCCAGGTGGGGCTGCCGGCCACGAGCGTCACGTTCACCGTCCGGCTGCGCAACACCGGCGAAACTGGCCTGCCGATGAGTTACACCATCGCCTTACAGAGCGCTGCCTGGACGGCCAGCCTGTCACCCACTCACCTCGCGCTCTCGCCCTGTGCGTCGAGCCTGGTGACGGGCCAGGTCAACATCCCGCCCGGACTGGGGCTGAACGCGCGCAACGCGCTCACCGTGACCGCCCAAGCGCTCGATTCGCCGGCTCTAGCGCAAACGATGACACTCGTGGCCAAGACCCCCAGCCCGGTCCTGCTCGTTGACGACGATCGCTGGTACAACGTAGAGGGCGCCTACCTGGGGGCGTTCGATCGCCTGGGGATCTCGCCCGACGTGTGGCGCGTGGCGTGGTCGGGCGAGTCGGGGGCGCTGAACGGCCCGCCGGCCGAGCGGCTGCGTTGGTATCCGCTCGTGGTGTGGTTCACCGGCTACGATTGGTACCTGCCGCTGACGGCTTACGACGAGATGCAGTTGGCAGCTTACCTGGACGGCGGTGGGCGCCTGATGCTGTCTTCAGCCTTTTATCTAGACTTGCGCGGGTCCAGTTCATTTGCACGCCAGCGACTGGGTGTGGTGGATTACATCTATGGTGTGACGGCCACCCTGGCCTATGGCTCGCCGGGCCACCCGCTGGGGGCCGGCTTTGAGTCGACTCGGCTAGTCGATCCCTTCCCGCGCGCCAGCATGTTCACCCTGGACTATGTGCTGGCGCCGTCGGCCCAGGCCGAGACCGCCTGGCGCGGCGATCATCACCGTGCGTTGGCCATCGCGCGCAGCCGGGCAAGCAATCGTCTGGTTTTCTGGGGCATCCCTTTCGAGGCCCTGCCGGACGGCACGCGCGCTCAAGCTCTGCAGCGCACGCTGGGCTGGTTGGGACCGCTGGGTGATTCGTCGGTGCAGGTCGACCCACCCGTGATCTCGGCCGGCCAATTGGCCACCGCCAGCCTGGTGCTTGCCAACAACCTGACAGACACTCCCGCCGCCTTCACGGCCACGCTGCCGTCTGGCGTGCTGCCAGTGCTGCCCACGCTGCCGCCCGGCGTGACGTACCAGGCCTTCCTCAACGCGCTCACGTGGAGCGGCGAAACGCGCGTTGGCAGGGCGATCACGTTCAGCTTCCAGCTCGTGGCCATTCTAAGCCAGACCGGACAGGTGCGCGGCTCGGTCGTCTTTCACGACCAGGTCTTGGGGCTTGATTTTGACCAGCCGCTGGATTTGCGCATCGCCGCGCCCAGCTTGCGGACGAGCCTGATCGAGCCGCCGCGCGCGCGGGCGTTGCAAGCTACCACGGTCACGCTGCAGATAACCAACAGCGGTCCTATCACGGCCTCGGCCGCCGTCACCAGCCTGGCGCCGCTGTACGTGCCGGTGGTATGGGATTCAGCCACAGTCCAGGGGCCTGGCGCAGCCTGGACCTGGCCTGGGGGTGCTGGCTGGCAGGGCGAGCTGGCCGCCGGCCAGGCAGCCACGCTGAGCTACCAGATCACCGCGCCTTTTGCGATCAACCCCTTCGATTTGCCCGTGGAGATGCTGGCCTGGGACGGGGCCGGTGGCGCGTGGGAATGGCGGGAGTGGATGGAGGTATGGCAGGTCAACGTGTATCTGCCGCTGGTGCTCAAGAAGGCGTAACACCGAAAATAAATCACGACTGACACGAATGAACGAATTTCACGAATGTGTTTGGATAAAGGGGCTATCGGAATAGCCGCTCTTCGGGTTTGCATAAAATGGATCGAGATCAACCAAGTGCTACGAATTACCTGGATAAATTCGTGCATCCGTTTCGGAGTCGGTTCGTGAAATTCGTGATAAAAACGAGTTGTGGTAAAATAGGTCCATTGGCAACACTCAAGAGGCACGCTCCTCGCCAGGAGCGAAAATCTCAGCCGCTGGCTTAACCTTAGCCTCAACCTTATCTCGGAGGTATTGACTTGCAGCGTTTACTCGTCACCGGTGGGGCCGGCTTTATCGGCTCCAACTTTACGCGTTATATGCTGGAACGTTATCCCGCTTATCACATCGTCGTCTACGACAAGCTCACCTACGCCGGCAACATGGACAATCTCAAGGACGTGGCGGGGCGCTTTGCTGGCCGCTACGCCTTTGTGCAGGGCGACATCCGGGATGCAGCCACGGTGCAGGCGGCTTGCCGCCAACACAACATCGATACCGTGGTCAACTTTGCGGCCGACACCCATGTCGACCGCTCGCTGATGGAGCCAGGCAGCTTCATCATGACCGACGTGTATGGCACTTACGTCCTGCTCGAGGCGGCCAAGAGCCTGGGCTTGGAGCGTTACCACCAAATTTCGACGGATGAGGTATACGGCCAAGTGCTGGAAGGCTCTTCCAAGGAGAGCGACCCGCTGCACACGCGCAGCCCCTACTCGGCCTCCAAGGCCGGCGGCGACTTGATGTGCCTGGCCTACTACACCAGCTTCAACGTGCCGCTCACCATCACGCGTGGCAGCAACAACATCGGCCCTTATCAATATCCCGAAAAAGTCGTGCCGCTGTTCATCACCAACGCCATCGACGACATGCCGCTGCCCCTCTACGGCGACGGGCGGCAGCAGCGCGACTACCAATACGTGCTGGACCACTGCGAGGGCATCGACATCGTGCTGCACAAGGGCCAATTGGGTGAGGTCTACAACCTGGGCACCGGCTCGGAAAGCTACAACATCGACATGGCCAACGCCATCTGTGATTTGTTGGGCAAGCCGCGCTCGCTGATCCAGCCCGTCAGCGACCGGCCTGGCCATGACCGGCGCTACAGCCTGGATGTCAGCAAGATTCGCCGCCTGGGCTGGGAACC
>JAFGFO010000122.1 GCA_016931085.1 Thermoflexales bacterium | reverse complement strand
CGAATTACACCTGGAAAACAGAGATTCTTCGCTCCCTTTGGTCGCTCAGAATGACACAGACGAGTGAAGTCTCGTTGTAGTACTAGGTTATCCGCATTATCTAGCCAGTGGTGCCATTGCTCGTGCGAGATACCTCGCTGTTTCAGTTCTTTCGCATTGAACATAGCTCGAGGAAAAATGTGATCCATATGGAAACGTTGATCGTACTTTAACCAAGGGTAAAGCAGAGCTAGGACAGAAAAAGTATAATTCTGCCCATACCTATAGCTTAGAATTCCATCAATCTCCACCTCATCGAACCTCATCGACTTAGATGTTGGGGCAAGCTCATCCAAGATTACTTCTATGGGAAATGTTTTGTGATGATCTTTAATCACACGTCGAATGGGGCGCAACACATTGTCGGGTTGTCCACTAAAAGTGCGCTTTAACAGTGCAATTGCTAACCATCGTCGCATCTTGTCCCGATCATCTTTGAATAGTGCCGAGGTTGTAAAATTCGAGGGGGAGCCATTTTTATACAAATAGTAGGCCAAGGGGATTACAGCATTGTTCGATATCAAGGTTTGCCAGTTATACCCCCAACTTGCCAATAAGTGCGTTACTACAGTCAAGGATGTGGTGATCTTGTCCCAACAAGCCTCGATAAGCAACATATTATCACGGTTGAAACTATTAACACGGAACTCTATTGTTGGAATATCAGTCAGCACCAGGCTAGCTTTCAGTGCAAAATCCTTGTTAAAATTAAATCCTTCACCTAGTCTGTTCAATTCATCTACCAAGCCGTAGATTTCTTGTCGCGCGTCTCGACTCTTCCACTGAGCAGTTGCAATAGAAAGCAACATATCTGAATAGCTAAGCTGCGTGCCACCAGAGTTGACACGGATGAAAATATTAAGCACCCTGTCCAAGTTTTGCTCTTCTTCTTGGAAAAAACTGATGATAGTCTTTTCTTTTACAACCCGCCACAATCCTATTAATGTGTGGTGAGGGAACTTTTCGCCATCTTGCGTTAGACCATGTCCAACACAATAGTCAAATACATCTTGGACATCATCAAACTTTAGGATGTCACTTACGGGGAACCAGAACTTGTCATCAACCCTGGTGTGAGCGATTGTATCTTCCCGCAGCATTTTAAACTCGTATGTAAATTCTACATCATCCTTGGGAGATGGTAAAAGATTCAAGAATAAATATCTTTTAGGAAAAGCATAGTCATTTGTCCAACGATAATAGGGAAGTTTATCAGCATACCATCCTCTCAGGCCAATGTTGAGCGCTGTCAATCGTTGCTGCCCGTCCAGCACAGCTATTACTTCCTGGCTCCCAACAATTTCAATAGGCTCATTATGTCGACAATCACGTTCGTGGTAGTGATCCATGAACTTGTAAAACTGGAATTCGCCTAGATGTGCAGGTTGAACTTTCCAGAATAAAAATGATCCAATAGGGTATCCCTTTAGGAGAGAATCAAACAGCTTTTCAATTTGATCTGCTTTCCAGATAAATTCACGTTGAATTGCAGGAAGTACATATTTGTTTGCTTGAATGCCACTTACAGCTTTCTCAATAGTAATTGGTGCTCCAAAACTCATTTTTACTCCACTCCCGAAAGAAACTAATCAAATGTGAGGACAATTGCTAGGATTCCCTATATTTAGAACCCCAACCCTTTCTTTCTGGCTAGCACTCCATCCACCCAGCGTTTTTCCTCCGTACCCGGTGGATACAATGCCGAAAAGGCCTGCGCCAAGCGCCAGAAGCGTTGATCACGCCCCATGCCATCGTCCACCAGGAAACGTTTGAGCGCCTCGCTGCGCCCGGCGGCAAACAGGATCATGCTCTGGTGAACCCGATCGAGGATGGTTTCGCCTGGCTCGGGTGCAGACTTTTCCCCCCAGCCACTCTCTTCTTCCGCCTCGTCGAGAGCCTGGAACAGACTGAGCTGGGCGGATTTCTTGGCGCGCCTGGCTGGAGCCTGACCCTCGTCCTTGCCAAACAGATACCGCGCCCGCTCCGACACAGCCAGCAGCCGCGCCTTGTCGCCCTTGACCTCGACCATGCTCGTCAGCCGTTCCAGGTGCGCGCCAAGCCCCTGCGCGATCTTGCGGGCAGCGTCGTATTCGAGGACAAAGCCAGTTGCGATTTGCGATTTGCGATTTGCGATTTCTTGTCCCTCATCCTCTGCTTCGTCGGCTTCACTTTCCGGGCCATCTGTGCCACCATTTTCACCAGCAGTTGAGAGTGTCCACAGCCACATGGCTGTCAGGCGGGCGTCTTCTTCAAAGTCGGTGGTATCCGCGCCGGTAAAGATCATCGTGAGCGCTTCCCTGGAAACAGCCGCCCAGACGTGCTCCAGGTATTCTTTGAGCGTTACCACCTCACCGCTGGCCTTTTCCACACGGGCATAGCGCGAAAAGATTTCCAGCGCCGGGCCAAGACAGGCAAAGATAGCATCCGCCCCCACCACGCCCTCCTGCGCCAGGCGCGGCAGCCAGGCGTGGATGCGACGAGGAAGCTCAGCAATCACGTCGCGCCAATCGCCCACATTTTCGATTGTCGATTGCGGATCGCGGATTTCGGATTGCTGGCGCTCCGCGTCAGGTCGGGGGCGGCAGACGAGGTGAATGGAGGAGGCAAGAGCAGCAGAATCCATCCCGCGCAATCGTGTTGCTAATTCTGTGTCAATAGGCCATGAGCCGGTTACTGTCCATCCAGCATCTATCATTGCCTGAAGTTGGGCCTCCCAACCCGACGTAGTTTTGTTAGCAAAAACAACCAAACCTATCCCATTAGGCTCCAAAACCCTACGCCCTTCAGACATTGCTAACATCATTGTGTGTTCAAAGTATGCTTTATCTTTGCCCTTGACCTCATCCAAGATACATTCATCGTCTTTGGGAGTTAGTTTGTTGACGAAAAGCTCTGGATAATGCTCCCCTACAGTTCGCTTTAACCAAACAAAGAAAAAATCAGATAAATCAGCGTAAGGAACCGCATCATAGTATGGTGGATCGGTAAAGAACCCTTGCGCCATATCATCTGGCAAGGGATGAACAGTAGCAGAAGCAATCTCAACATGTCCAGATGTAGAAAAATGAGAAGCATTATCTAGTGCTATCAAAACACAGTCAATTGCATGCCACCAATCGCCCACTGAATCGCCAAATGGCTGTGCTTCGGCAAAATCCCACACAATCGGCAGAGCAGCACGAGCAAACAAGTGTTGCAATTTCTGACCGCTTGGGTTCCAAGCACACAAAGAATTGGTGTGATCTGCTTGCCGATCAAGAGCCATCGCCAAACAAGTTTGTACAGCTATTGCTAACTCTGGGCCGCAATCCAATCCTAAATCCTTGCCCACATTGCGCACCAATCGAACAAAGGTTACCATAGCCAAAGATTGTCTATGTCCGAAAAAATTGTTATAGGAATCCATCCCATAATTACGCTGCGAAAACGCACGCCCCGCGCCACTGCCACCACCTTGTGGCGTTTGTTCATCCGGCACAAGCGACAGCGGGCCTTTGTGTTCCCGCTTGCGCCGTTCCAATTCCTCCGCCGCATTGCGCACCGCTTCCAAATCACGCTCGTTGGGCAAACGGTAAAAGCGGCCTTGCTCGGCAGGGCGTGTGGTTACCACGCAAAACAAGCGTGCGTCGTCCGCGCCGCCTTTGCGCGCTTTCAACTGCGATCGCACGCTTTTTACCGGCGTGGTGTAGCCACACACCGGGCAGGTGGCCGAACCACGCCGCACCGTGCCGTCGAATTGCGGAGCTTCGATTGTGGATTTTGGATCGGTCCGGCTGACCCACTGGTTGCCTTGCTTTTCGATGATTTCAAAGTCAACGCGCTTGCGCTTGTTATCTGGCACAAGCTGCAAAGCCACCGAGCAGCTGCCCTTCTTGGCCAGCCATAACGAGCGCATCAGCGGCACCTCTGCACCACAGCCCGGCCCCTCGCACGTGATCGTCCGCGCCCACAGATAAGCGATCGGCGTAGCGCCATCGGGATCCTTGGGGTAGAACTCGGCCAGTTCATGCTCGGCCTGTTCCTTGATCCACTCGCCCCACTTGCGCACCTCATCGGCCAAACGCTGGCCATACTTGGGGATGTATTCCAACACCACCTTATTGAGCAGCACCGCCACCGGGTTGAGATCGCTGGCAAAGGCATCTGCGCCCACGCGCAGCGCCTCCAGCGGGATCGCCCCACCGCCGGCAAAGGGATCGACCACAAGCGGCCTTGTGCCAGGAGCACCGCCCAACGCCTCGTGCGCGGCCTGGGTCAAGGCGCGCGCCGTTTCCAGGTATTCCGGCACAGTGGAATTGTCCCAATTGGCAAAATCGGCGATAAAATCCAGCAGCGCATAGCGCAAGACGTTCAGATGTGCGGGGTCGGCTGGGTCAAGGTGGCCTTCCGGTTTGATTAGCGCCGTCCAGCGGCCAAAGGACTGGGGCGAGCAGCTTTGGGCCAGACTCTTGTTGGACGTGACCTTGAGCGCAAAGGCGGTGATAGTGTCGCCCGCTGCGGAGCGAAAGGCGGGCGAGCACAGATCGTCGGCCGGGTCGGGCCACAGCGCGGCGCAGATCACGGCACGGCAGGCAGCTAGCGGGCGGCGCGCCCACCAGATATGCAGCGTGCTGATGTGGCCGTGCCGGATGGACTTTTCCCGGCGGGCATGCTCCGAGATGCGCTTGATGGGCAGGTCGACTTCGATCAGGCGCTTGGGAAAAGAAGTTTCGATCATTTGAGCTTATTATCTCTATGTGATATTTGGGTATAGCCATTCATTGACTACTGTCCTAATTTCAGGAAATTCATCCAATAGCTTTACCATCAATTTGTGTTTTTTACCCTTTCCCTTCAAGAGTAAATAACGAAACGTGCCCAGATAGAGTTCTTCCCTAAATAATCCTTCCAATAACCGTTTTTTGTGCTTCTTCCTGCGCTTTGGGTCCATATCAGGATTTTCACCTACAAGCAATTCGGCCCATCCAATGATGGCTGCTATCTTTCTCCGACGTGAGCTTCGTAGCGGAATATCAAGTTGTAATGCTTTAACGGTGATTTTTCCTTTAGGGGTAAGGCCCTCAATCATGCCTGTCGTTGGGCAAATCCATAGAAACTCGAGAGGATCTTCCTTACTCGGATCTATAAAACCATAACTCTTGCTCCCCTTGTGTTTCTGGCATTCAGCACAAGCCCATATGAAATTGTTCCAATTCCAAGTTCGGCTCCAGGGCTTTGGATTAGATTTCCTATCAAGATATCGAGGCCGAAAGTGATCTATAGAATGCCCTGGACGCTCACAGTACCCACATTTTTCCGAAAAACACGCCTTTAGTTTATTATTGATTTCTTGATCACAGAGGTTGCTCGGCTTCCTGCATTCCCAAGGTGTACGTTTTTTTGTTCTAAGTTTCAAAACACTCTGCGTATGATCGCTTAAATCACTCAATGGAACACGGTTAACAACAATCATCCCTTACTCCTTTGGCTCCTCTTACTCCCTCGGTTCCACAGGAAAGCCAATTCTCGCACCAATTCTCGGATCCGATCGACCTCCTCCGTGGCCAAGTCAGCCTGTCTAAGTTTTTTATCTAAGGCGTCTTCCAGGCGCTCAAGCTTTTCCTCTTGCTTTTCAAGACTGTCAGATTTATAAAGCTCGTGAAACTCCCCAATCTCTTCATCAATTTCTTGTGAGAAAGTGGTATTCAATCCAAACAACTCAATTAGTATCTGATCAGTTTGCCAAAGCGAGAAATCTTCTACTGCTTTCGATGAAACCAGACCTTTCTTTGTTCTTCTCAAAGCATGCACACTGCTCCCGCCTTTACCAACAACCTGGGGAATAAATGGGCTATGAGTAGCCACGATAAACTGAATATTGGGAAACTTTTTTGTCAACACTGCACCAATCCGTTGCTGCCATCGCGGGTGCAAATGGGCATCTATTTCATCAATCAGTACAGCTCCCTCTGCAAGAATCTCGCCAGCCTGTCCATATGGAATGTTTGATTGGTGCCCATATGCCTCTGACATGCGAGCAGTAATGTCGCTCACCAGAGCAAGTATGGTCCGATACCCATCACTCAGGTTCGTCGCTGGAACAAACCCGTCTACTGTTTCAAGATACTCGTTATTTCCCGCAATATAGTTAATATTGTCTGGGAACATGCTTTGCAGGAAATGATTCTTTGTGTTGTAATGGATATCATCAAACTGATCTATGAAGATCAGTGGATAACGATGATCGAACAGGCTTCCAAAACCATGCCCTATGGACTCTCTGTTATAATGTACAAAATGATGTCCGGAGGGGTCCTGTCGTTTGTCGCTATCTTCGCCTATACGTCGAAAAGGCCCATATCCTACCGCAAAATCATTTTGACCCCATTCCCAGCTATTGAGATATCGGATATGATCTTGCAAAAATGGCTTTCTGCTGATCCGATATTCTACTTGAGTAATCTCTGTGGACCGAGTTTTGCCGGGAGAAATCTCTGCTACAACGCGGCCTTCTGATTGGCCAACCGAAGGCCATGCTTCCAATTTAAGAACAGAATCAATATTAGCCAGATCATATTTTAACAGTTCCTCGAGATCCGCTATTTCTTCAGTATTTAGCAACGCCAAAGCAACAGCTTGGAGCAACGTGCTTTTTCCGCCGCCGTTTTCACTGACGATTACATTCCATAAGTTAACGCCGCCATCTTTGTTAGTGAAATCCATTTTCATTTTGGTTTTGAAACACTTTATTCCTGTTATCGCAATCTTTCGAATGTACATGTTATTCTCCCAAATCGACTGTTTTCATAATGAAAAACGGCCAGAGATTGCTCATCTATTTGATTCCTGTGAAGCATCCAAGATTATATCAGCACATGCTTGATAATGCTCAATCTTGATAATCGGCTTCCAACCTAATCGTACCGGGTCTTGAATCACGTGTACCTCGGGTGTCGTCGCACAATTATACACCACGTACAGCCAATAGTCCTTCTTCAATCGCTCGGCGGTCTTGTACTCGTTGGCGGTCAAGGCCACCTCGCCAACGCCGGCGCGGCCCTTGACCTCGATAAAGCGCACCTCGATGGCCGTCTGCGCATCCTCGGGGTGCGGCCGGCGCGAGACCAGGTCAAAGCCCCGGTTGTCTTGCTCCACGCTCTGCACCTGCCAGCCGCGCGCCTCTTCGTGAGCAATCGCCGCCTGCACTGCGATCCGCTCGATCTCGTCGTCGCGCACCATCGGCGCGAGGCCAGGGGAGGCGCGTTCTGGATGAGGTAATACCCAAGCTCGACCGTGATGCACAATGTCGGCAATGGTACAGTGGCGTTCTTGTTCGAGTTCCTCGCGCCGGCGTTCCAGCCGGCCATTCAACTCGTCCAGGCGATCCTCGGTGGTTTTGAGGTTGGCCGCCAGGAGCGGATTGGCCTCGCCGGATTGCTGGCTTTCCAACAATTCGGCCATGCGCATGTTTTGGCGATGAATCAACTCGTTTAGGCTGATCTCCAAGTGAGCCGAGATCGTTTCGATATCCTTTGCTCGTTGGGCCGTCACTTCTTCCAGGAATGGGGTCAGAGATTGTTGGATCAGAGCGCCCTCAACCTGGTCGAGGCCTGGCCATCCCGCGCCATCAGGAACGCTTCCACCGGCTGGAGCTGGGACCAGATCCAAAAAGATCGTCGGCTGCCGCACCGTCAATCGGCAATCGGCAATTGGCAATCGAAAATCTCCACTGGCCTCGACCACAAACAAGCGCCGGTGCAGCACATTGCCGCGCCCATCCCGAATCGCCGCCGAGAAAACATCCAATCGAGCTGGGTGCTCTCGGTGCAGGTCAAAGAACACGGCGCCGCACTGCAGATCAGCCTGTACAAGCTCCAATGCCTCTTCGCGAACGGCTTCAAACAGTGGGTGGCCGGGCGTTACCCATTCCAGTGTCGGGTCGTCGGTGAGTAAATTCTTGTCAAAGACAATCTGCTTGTACTCGCGACCCAGCTTGCCAAAGCGAGGCTCCAAGCGCTCGCCGACCGGCCAAAGCGTTCGAGGCACCCTGCCGACACGATAGACGCGCCTCCCCCCACCCATTTGGGGAGAGGGGCCGGCCTGTCCCGACCAAAGGTTGGGAGTGGCGAGAGCTTTGACGCCGGCCAATGGAGCAGCCTGAACGAAAAAGTCCTCTACAACCTCTGGCACTAACCGCCGCTCTTTGGCCTCGGCTGATTTGCCCACGATGGCGGAGAGATTAAGCTCACGCTTGGCCAGCCCTTCCAGCGTAGAATTGGTAATCCGGCGGAATCGCTCTGTATCCACCTGCTCGACAATGCGGCTCTTGATGACATCCTCGGTGAGGTTATGAGCATACATATCACGCAGCATTCGCTCAAGCTGGTTGGCTGCAAACACGTCGCCCAATACATTGAACACCTTCCCAGTGCGCTGCGGGTCAAGCGCGTTTTCAATCTCGTGAAGGCGATCAAACAGTTTTTGCAGCACGCGCCCTTCGCGGGTGTTGGTTGAGACAAAGTTGAAAATCAAGCAGTCCTTTTCCTGGCCATAGCGGTGAATGCGCCCCATGCGTTGCTCCAGGCGCACGGGATTCCAGGGAATATCATAGTTGATCATCAGCCAGCAGAATTGGAGATTGATGCCTTCGCCGGCGGCCTCGGTGGCCACCATCACCTGGCACTCGTCGCGGAACTCGCGCTCGGCGCAGATGCGCGTGCCGGGCGTATCCCGGTCGCCAATCTTCATTCCGCCGTGAATTTGGGTGACCGTCAGTCCCCATTCGCGCAGCTTGCCCAAGGGGCGGCCGCCCTTGCCGTCTCCGGCCAGGTAATCCAAGGTCTCTTTGTGCTCGGTGAAAACGAGCAGCTTCATCTTGGGATCTTGAAAGATGCCTCGCTCCGTGAGCACCTGTTTCAGCTTGACCAGCTTGGACTCGACCTCGCGCTGCTCGAGGCGGCGGGCCTGGTCAATCAAATGGTCCAGTTGCACGATTTCTTCCCGCAGATCGACCGGCTCAACCGAGGCCACGATTTCTTCCAGTTGAGAGATGATCTGCTGCTGCTCTTCTTCAGGGAGATCGTCAAAGCCTTCGGGAATCTTTTTGGTGATTTGCTCCTGGCGGTAGCCTTCAGGATCGGCCAGGATTTTCTCGCGCCGTTCCTTCATCCGTTCCAGACTGCGCCGCACGGCATACACGCTGGAAGCAAAACGGCGCTGCAGCATGGCCATCGTAAAACCCAATGCGCGCCCACGCGCCGAATCATCCTGGGAGGCCTTGATGGACTGGTCTTCGACGTAGCGGGACAGCTCGTAGTAAAAGTCCCATTCCTCGTCGTCGATCTGAAACTCAGCCGTCTGGACGCTGCGCCGGGTAAACAGCGCCTTGACCTGGCCCGTGTCTGGGTCGGGGAAAGTGACCATGGCTTCTTTGACACGGCGAAGATAAAAAGGCGCTTCGCGGCGTCTCATCGCCTCTTCGATGCTCTTGACGTCGCCGTACACGTCACGGTCCAGCAATTCGAGGAACAGGCAAAAGTTCTTGGGGTCGCCCTTGTGTGGGGTGGCCGTCATCAAGAGATAGTGATCCGTTCGCTCAGACAGGGCTTCGCCCAACTGGTAGGCCATCGTCTTTTTATCCGCGCTGTAAGCGCTCATCTTGTGCGCCTCGTCCACGATGATGAGGTCCCAAAAACTGCGCAGCAGGCTTTCGTTGGCATCCTCAACCATGGAAACCCAAGAGACAGACGTGATGACCTGGTTCTTTTCTTGCCAGGGGTTCGAGCCGTAATTGGCGCGCAACACGTCACTGCGAACGACTTCAAAGTGTTCGTGAAACTTGTCTTTCATCTCTCGCTGCCACTGGAAGGTGAGATTGGCCGGTGTGACGATGAGGACGCGCTTGACCAGCCCCCTGACCTTGAGTTCCTTGATCAGCAGTCCAGCCATGATCGTCTTGCCTGCGCCGGGGTCGTCGGCCAGCAAGAAACGGATGCGGGGCAGCTTGAGGAAATAGTCATAGACGGCTTCGAGCTGGTGCGGCAGCGGGTCCACGCGGGCGATGGACAGCGTAAAGTATGGATCGTACTCGTAGGCCAGGCCCAGGCGCATGGCCTCAACACCGAGGCGAAAGCGGGCCGCATCGCCGTCAAAGGCTTCTTTTTCGGGTGTGATCTCTAGCGTGGCCAGTTGCGCCAATGAAAGGATTGGCTCGTGGACATGGCCGGTGCGCACGCCTTTGCCAATGAGCTTGATTGAGTCGCCCATCGGGATAACGACAAGCACTTGCACCGGTTCAGGGAAGAGCGCTCCCCGAATAATAGTGTTCAACTTGAGCTTGGATGCGATGTTTTCCAAATCAGTCACTCACCTGGCCTCGATTAATTTATCAAAGCAAGCCGCCTACGATATGCCTGTCCTGCCCGCTCCGCGCCAGGCATCACACGACCAAGTTATCCACAGGATGGTAGTAATCAGATTGCAAAATGATACGACCGCGTGATTGCTACAAGCCCTGATTTTGTCGCATCCTACGGATGCGCTGCATCGCTGGCATTTATTTAGTTATGGTATTGAGTACTATTATAACTTCTTACCTATCACAATACAAGTTACCAAATCGAGCCAGGGCAAACAAAAAGAGCCTCACACGGTTGATGGCAAAACAGGCTTGAGGCTCTTATACAGCAACCAGTCATTGTCCTCTGTTGGCTGCCCAGACGTGGGGGTCAGGATGTGACCATATCACACTCGACTGCTTGTGGAAAAAGCAGCACGCCCGCCTACTTGCGAGTTTGACTGCATACGTCGATCAACTCGGTCCGGTCCCCGACGGCCAGCAAACCCGCCTGCCACAGCACACGATTCACCGGGACGTTGAACGCATCGGCCAACCCCTGGCAAAAATCGCCGCTGGGATTCTGTTCGCCGTTCAGTACACGGCTCACCGTCGACACGGAGAAGCCCATGCGCCTGGACAGCTCGCGCATCGACCAACCCCTCTCTTGTAGCTCATCATTGAGCCAGTTCAGGAATGCCTCGCTATCCCCACTGCCAAACACGTCCATCAGGTCCCTGGCAATCCCCGGCAAGCTGGCCGGGGGCGCAACCAGTATCTCTTGAGCCACGTGAGCAACAAACTGCCCCCTGGTGCGATCCAACTGCCGCAGACGACAATAGGCCCGCCCAAGCTCTTCGGTTCGATCCTGCGCCATCCGCTCCAGGTTCACCTGCAACTGGCGCAGGGTCAAGTGGGTTTTCACCCGCGCCAACACCTCGACCGGCTGGAACGGTTTGGCAATGTAATCCACCCCACCCGCCTCGAACGCCTTGACCTTGTCCTCTGCCTCACCCAAGGCACTGATGAAAATGATGGGGATGTCGCACGTCAGCTCGTTTCTCTTGAGCCGCGTACACACCTCATACCCATCCATTCCAGGCATACGGATGTCGAGCAAGATCAAGTCCGGCGGATCAGCCTCGGCCGCCTCGATGGCAGCCTCTCCGCTCCGCACGCACCGAGGCATATACCCCCCGCCTTGCAGCACCTGGGCCATCACTCGAAGGTTGGATGGCTCGTCGTCGACAACTAGAATGTTCAACTCGCTCATATTTGCCTCCATCAGGGGGGATTTCTCAACCGTTTTAGCCAATCTCTCATTGGGCAGTCTTGCGTTGGCGGTATTCCCGGCCAGTTCTCTAGCTTTGACGGGATGCGGCGCCCGCCTGGCCGTCAGCAGGCAATCGCACGTAAAAACGACTGCCCGGGCAGCGCTGCTCGTCGTGCCCTTCACTTTCGACCCAGATTTTGCCACCGTGCGCCAGCACCACACCGCGCACGATGGCCAGGCCCAAGCCTGGCCCGCCGCCCTTGAACTTTATACGCCCTGACGAGTGAAAAGCCACCTGCCCGGTCTGGTAGAATTTGACAAATATCAGCTCGTGGAATTCAGGGGCGATGCCAATGCCCGTGTCGGCCACGACGATTTCGACTTGGCCTTCATCTGGAACGGCCCGGCCGCTCACCGTCACCCGGCCGCCGTCGGGCGTATACTTGATCGCATTGATGACCAGGTGATAAAATGCCTTGTACAACAGGTCAGGGTCAGCATGGACCGCCAAGCCATTCAAGGCCACGCTCAGCGTCAAACGACGCTCCTGAACAGCCGGCCCAAATTCGGTCAAGAGGCGTTCGCCAAGGCTGCTCAGACACAGCGCGTCCGAGCTCGGCAGCAGCGTTTCGGCGTCGATCCGGGCCATGTCGAGCATGTCGTTGACGATCTCGTGCATGCGAGCCGCACCGTTGGCAATGCCGTCGACCAACGCTCGAAGTTCAGATTGAGGGCTCACAGGCACGTTACCCAGCAACTGGGCATAGCCCTTGACCACCGTCAGGGGTGTGCGCAGTTCGTGCGCCATGACGTTGATGAAATCAGCCTTGCTGCGATCGAGCTGCCCGAGCCTCTCGTACGCCTGCTCGAGTTCTTGCGTGCGCTGCCGCACCAGCCGCTCCAGGTTCACCTGCAACTGGCGCAAGGTCAGGTGCGTTTTGACCCGCGCCAGCACTTCGGCTTCCTGAAACGGTTTGGTAATGTAATCGACCCCACCCGCTTCAAAAGCCTTGACCTTGTCTTCGGTAGAATCCAGGGCGCTGATGAAAATGATGGGGATGTCACGCGTGCTAGATTCGCTTTTCAGGCGTTGGCACACCTCATAGCCATCCATTCCAGGCATACGAATGTCCAGCAAAATCAGGGCGGGAGGGTCGGCCTGGGCCGCCCGCAAGACCGCTTTGCCACTCGTCACGCAGCGAACGGCATACTCGTCCCTGAGGATGGCCGACAAGGCGTGCAAGTTGGCCGGGGTATCGTCCACGATCAGGATATCATTGCTTTGCATCTTGCCTCACACTGCTTGAAGCGTAAACCAAAACGTGCTCCCCTTACCCACTATCCCCTCGCTCTCGACACCCACCTGCCCGCCGAGCTTTTCCACAATACGCTTGACGATGGACAACCCTAGCCCGTGTCCCCTGGCGCGCACCTGGCTGAGCCGCGTAAACTCGGTGAACAAATACTCTTGCTCGCTTGCCACCAGCCCTCGACCGTTGTCACGCACCCAAAAGCGTATCATGCCATCCGCATCGAGCGCGGAACCCAATTCCACCCGCGGCTTTGCGGTGGGCGTCCCACCGTATTTGATCGCGTTGCCGATGTAATTGACCCACACTTCTTCGACCCAGGGAGCGTGGCCCTTGACAGCCAGCCACTGATGGTCGGAAATGACGATCTCGGCGCCATTCTGCTGTATCAGGTCCGCCAGGCTCTCCAAGGCCGCCGCTACAATGTCCCCCATACTCAGTGCTTGTAATTGGACGGCCTCTTTGCGCACCGTAGACAACATCAGCAGCTCGTGCACAATGTTGGTCGTTTTACGGCCGATGCGGCCAATGTGCCTGATGCACTCGACGCGCTCTGCCTCTGTCATGGAGGCGTAATCGCGTTCCAAAACCGTGGCGAATCCGGTCAAGGTTCCCATCGGGTCCAGAAGGTCGTGTGCAACCGTGTGAGCAAACGCGTCCAGCTCGGCAATCTCGGCCTCTAGTCGCCTCCGCATGGCTCGCAACTCGAGATGCGCCTCCACCCGCGCTACCACCTCGGCCTCTTGAAATGGCTTGGCGATGTAATCCACTCCACCTGCCTCAAACGCCTTGACCTTGTCCTCGGTCGAATCCAGGGCGCTGATGAAAATGATGGGGATGTCACGGGTGCGCTCGTTCCGCTTGAGACAATCACAAACCTCATAGCCATCGATGCCTGGCATCCGAATGTCGAGGAGGATCAAATCGGGCGGGTCCGCTTGTATTGTCCTCAGCGCTGCTGCGCCGCTTGATACACAGCGTGTTACGTGACCCCGCTCTTGCAGTATCGTGGACAGCATGCGCAAATTGCTCAACACGTCGTCAACTATGCCTATCTCTGCCATCAGTCAACCTCCAACAGTTCCAAGATTTTGTCGTATTGGTAATCACGCAGCAGCGCGCTCACCCCTTGGGCCAGGCGCGGGTGATCTGGCTCGATCTGGCTCACCAGAGCCTGGGCATCCGCATCGCGCGCCCGGGCCGCTGCGTCTCGCATTGCCTTGCGCCACGCCTCTGGCAGGCCAGCCAGGTCTCCTCGCCTCAGCGATTGCACCGGCTGCGGCTCGGCCGCCACTGCTTCGTAAACATAGTGCAAGCCCAAATGCCTTTCCATCGCTTCAAAGAGTTCTGCCCCCCGAAACGGCTTGCGCACAAAGTCGTCGCAACCGGCCGCCAGCGCTTCGTCGCGTTGGTCGTTGAAGGCGCTGGCCGTCAGCGCAATGATGATCGTGTCTCGATCTCCAGACGCCCGGATGCGGCGGGCCACCTCCAGCCCATCCAGATACGGCATGCGCACGTCCATCCAGATCAAGTGCGGCCGCCAGCGCTCCCACATCGCCAGCGCTTGCTCCCCGTCGACAGCTTCGCGCACTTCGAAATCGAGCGGCCTCAAGAACCTGACCAGTAGTTTGCGATTAGGTTCGATATCCTCGGCGACCAACACCCGGTACGGGCCATCAGGACCACACTGGCCAGGCTCTAGACCAATCACTCGCCGGGTGGCTTGCCCGGAGATTGCAGGCTGGGCGGCCGGCTTGACGGGAATTTCCAGGCTAAAGAGACTGCCTCGGCCAACCTCACTGCTCACCGTGATGTCACCACCCATCAGGCGCGCGTGTTGGCGGCTGATGGCCAGACCCAGGCCGGTGCCCTGCTGTGTTTGCCGCCCGCTGGCCGTTTGCACAAAGGCGTCAAAGACCTTGTCCAGCTCGTCGGGCGCGATACCCGGGCCGGTGTCCTCCACCGCGAAACAGATAGGGACGAACGCTGCGCGTTCGGCATCAGATAGAGATAGAGAGGGAGAAGAAGAGCAAGATAGAGACTGGTCTCTCTTTGTCCGCCTGACGCGCAGGGTGACGCCGCCTTCACTTGTGAATTTGATGGCGTTCCCAATCAAGTTGATCAGGATTTGGCGCAATTTGCCGTCGTCGACACACACAAACTGCGGCACGTCCGAAGCCCACTCGAACACGGTCGCCAAGCCCTTGGCCTCAGCTCGGAAACGGAACATCGATTCCAAGTCCGACAGCATTTGATGCAGGTCGACGTTCGTTTCCTGCAAGGTGACCCGCCCAGCCTCGATTTTGGCCATGTCCAAAATATCGTTGATGAGCGCCAGCAAATGCTCGCCGCTGCGGTTGATAATACCGAGACTCTCGCGCTGCTCTGAATCGAGGTTCGAATCCCGCATCATCAACTGTGAAAAGCCCAGGATGGCATTCAGCGGCGTGCGCAGCTCGTGGCTCATGTTGGCCAGGAACACACTCTTGGCGCGATTGGCCGACTCGGCCGCTTGTTTGGCCTTTTCAGCCAACGCGCGCGCCTGGCTCAGATCGTTGACCATCTCGAGCAGGCGCACAGCATTGCCATAGATGCGGCCGGCGGCATCTTGCTGCTCGTCGCTCAGCTCGCCACGTACGCCGTCCCGCAGCATTTCCGCATAGCCCATAATATTGTTCAGGGGTGTGCGAAACTCGCGCGAGGCCGTATCGACGATACTTGCCTTCAATGCCTCGATGTCGCGCGAAATGTCCCTCACGACGAGCACCGAGCCGGTCAAGCCACTCCACGCCACCGGGGCGACATTCAAGAGCAGCATCCTATCCTGGCCGGACTTGGCTCTCAGGCTAAGCGTGCGGCCGGTTTGGATAGCATCGACCAACCCGCCGGCAATGGCCGGCGCCAGATGCCGCGCGGCGTCGATAGCCTGGCCTTGACAGATGCCCAGCAACTCGACGGCGAGCGAGTTGGCTACCAGCACGGCCTGGTTCTCGCGATCCACGATCAGCATACCGTCCTGAATGGCTGAGGCTATGGAAGTAAACTGGGCAGTGTTCACCGTTCCCCCAGCAAAGTGCACCCAGTTGACTTGACAGGCGACAGGGGGTTCACGGATTGCATTCCTTGCCCATCAGGCATTGGATAGCCGCGCGCATTTCTGTGAACAGGACCGGTTTGATCAGCACCATGTCGGCATCCAGGCCCACGATGCGGGGGTCAGAGCTGGCCATAATGATCTTGGTGTTGGCCAGTCGCGCGCGAACATACGCAAGGATTTCCTCACCTGACGCCTGCGGCAAGTGGTAATCCAGGATGATCATGTCCGGCTCGGGCGGCTGCGCCAGCCTGGCCAGGGCGCTGCCGCCTTGGTGAAATATCTCGACCTCAAAACCGGCCGCCTGTAACGCTTCGCCGAATATGAATGACAAATCCGGATCGTCCTCGACGATCATTCCCAACACATCTCCCTCCCACAACAGTAAAAATCTTGCCTCTCGCCCGCCGGCATAGATTACTCGTCTCCACTTGCACGCCGGGCATAACGTCCACAGTAGCGCTCTAGCCCATCCTGGATTATGGCCAATTCCACCCGCACCAGCTCGTCGTCGACGCTGTTTCTCCACTCGCTCAGCTTGCCAATGATCTCGCGGGCCAAGGGCGACAAATCGTCATCGCCGAGACGTGTTTCCCACACCTGCAAGGTTGGCTCGCCGGGCCATATATGCTCTAGCGCCAACAGCGCCGAGGCGATATAGATCGCGTTGGCCATGCTGCGCTTGAAATCGACCAGCGGATGCGTGTCAGAACCAGTCATTCACATCTCCATAGATACACGCTGTCATGTGCAGCTTGGGATAATCCCTCTCAAAACAAGCGCGCTGCCTGGCGAACGTGCTCGAACGGCCGCGCACGGGTATAGACCAGAAATGCGTCAAAGCCCATCCGGCGCCAATAGTATCCGTAAAAGTAGCGCGGCATCGCCGTGGCCAGCTCCAACGTCCAGCCCTGGCCTTCGTCAACAAACGGCGTGGGCAAAAGCCAGTCGAGCGGCCGGTACATTTGCAAGCGAGGCTCCCCGCCCCACTCGATGACGCGCTGCGCTCTCGATAGGCTTTCCTCTGGACTGTCCAGGCCTGCAATCGTGTACACCCTGATCCGCTTCTTGGGCACCCGCCTGGAACGTAGCAGGGTGATCATTCTCTCGACATACCCAGCCTCCTGCTCGTCGTCGAACGCCAGCCGCCAGGCTGCAAGCCGCAGCGGGCTGTACAGGTCAAAATGACCGGCGGTAAACCTCGACGGGTCAAACCCACATTGAAAATCCACCCGCCCGTACCCCTGCGCACGCAATCTCTCAACCACTTGCTCCTGGTGTCCCCACGATGACGCCAGGATATTGTCGTCCAGCACCACCGGCGCAGGCGGGAAATCGACATATTCGACTGGATGGTGGCGATCTGTATGCGCCACGATGCAAAACGAGCACCCTACCGGACACCCCCGCGACGTGCGCGTTACCCGGTACTCGCCGGGCTGGTTCTCAAAGCGCGCGTCAGCGCCCACCACCGGCCGGATGCCTGTCTCGCGCTCGACATAATCCGCCAGTATCGTCACACCAGGCCCGCCAATCCAAACCTCACACCCGGCCGGCACCAGCCTGACCTGCTCAATCAAGCCCGGCACATCCCACGAAAAAACAGCACTGAAGCAGTACAAGTCAGCCCGGTCGGTGAGCGGCCCCACCGACGACTGCTGCTGCACTTGCCACCCCTCAGATCCCAGCCAGTTCGCCAGCTTGGCCAGGCCCAGGTTGCAGCCAGATGATACGGAAATCAAGACGGCCTTGGACATACTCCTCTACTCACCCACCAACTCGGTCGCAGCCTCGATGATCGCAATGGCCAGCGCCGCAACCTCACGGGGGTACACGATCACTACCCCTGCCTCCAGGTCGTCGCGCTGCTGCAAGCCCACGACCCGGATCACATCCTCGCCACCCGGCCCACCACCTGGCCAGGTGTCTACCACCAGATTGTCAGAAACCTGTATTCGTGCCATCTTGCCTACTCCAGCACTTGGGCCACCACCCCTCAGCAGATACCCGGCCGTCCTGCCTGCTATTCCACCTACATAGGGATGAATCACCACCGAGACCGGCAGCACTTCAAGCCGGTTTGTGTCGTCCGATCCTGATGGGTGAACCAACCCCCTCTTTTCAAGTTAATCCACCTACGTACCCCCCCTTATATCGCTAAAAGCCTTTGTTCACCCTGGGGGGTTGGTTCGGTAAGTTGGATGGTCTCGATAGGCGTTCGGGAACACATCCAGCAGCCGATCCGATGCTCGTCGTCCAAATGACGCTCCAGATCTCGCAAACGCTGCAAAGACCTCATCCGCCTTTTCATCCCGATAGTCCAGCACCGCCTTGGCAATCCAGTGAGGTGCCAACTCGTGTATGGCAAGCATATCCAGGTCAACCGCAACGATCATGTTCACCGGTCTACCCAACACATCTTGGCGAACCAACCCCCTTGGTTCACCGCCCCCCCCGGATTCATCGAACCAACCCCCTTGGTTCATCGAACCAACCCCCTTGATTCACCAAACCAACCCTCCCCTGGTTCACCGAACCGACCCCCTTGGTTCATCGAACCAACCCCCTCTCCCGCTGATTCCCCACATCTCACCCAGCAAATTGCGCAATTTGCCATCCCTCAGTTTGCAAATCGCACGGACAAGCGCCCTTTGGTGATATAGTGGCCTGGTTATGCCATGCGCTTTCGGGTCATGGGAACGCCCAGTCCCAACGCGTGGCAAGTCACTCGCATCGTTCGGTTATTATCGTGAAAGACTTGGTCACAGCTAGCTTTTCTATCCGTTATACATGCTCGCTTGAGGTTTTGGCTTTTCATCATTCTCGGCTACCTCCAGAGAAAATCGAAAAGGCTTGCACCCCTGACTAGTATAACCTCTCATTTGTCATCAAGGGTATCAAGATTCCTACTATTGACGCAACACGAGCTGGGTGAGCAATTGGGCAACGCGCCTGCACGTCCTCACCTGGTCACCACCAGCGCCCCCGGCTGTACGGCACTGGCAAATAATGAAGCCTCCCTTGGCTCGTCCCGACCGCGCCGTCGCCCTTTCCCCACCACCTACCTGCCCACACTTGGCAGTCCAGTAGATGCCCCTTGATTGATCTAGATTACCCTGCTTTTTCCACCAGCTCTGCCCCTCCTGGCCTCGATCAGGCTATGCTCCCCGCCCCCCCTGCCCCCAGCGTTCGCTCAAGCCCACCAGCCTCGCGTGTGAGATGGAATTGCAGCCGCGTCTCAAGCCTTTCAAAGCCGGGTCGAGTTCCGTCAATTGACGGAATCTTGTTACCCTTGTCAACAGAAGAAAGGTTATACTAATGACTATGAAAGGCAATATGTCAGTCTGGTTACCCCGCATGATGGAAGAATGGGGACTGGACGCCAAAACAGTGGCGACACAAAGCGGCCTGTCGTGTGGCACCATTTATCACCTGCTGAATAGCACGCGGGAGCCGGGCGTGGAAACGTGCAATCTCCTGGCCCCGGTTTTCGGCATGCACTCTGTAGACCTGCTGATCGACATTGGCATGGTGCCCCCGCTGCCAGAGCCCTACGCGCCGCGCCTGCTCGACGACACAGAGATCGCAATTATGAACGCCATCCTCCGACTGGGCTTTCAGACCAAGCAGATCGTGCTGCGTATCGTCAACGCCTTGGCCCAAAGCGAGGGAACACCCAGACAGGAGAGAGCATGAACGACCAAAGCACCCCTAGCCCACGCCTGCCATATGCCACAGACGAACGGATCGACGCCTTTTGCCGCGAATTGGCTCAAATCTTGCGGCAGCTCACCGGCCGCCAGGCCACGGTCACCCAAGAGGATATGATGGCGCCGCGCGTCCGGGCTACACCATCGCGCAAGACCAAGTCCTCAAAAGCAAAGAGATGAGCTCAACTCAGCCCCCTGCCCCGTTGGGCGACGAGCTGCCCGACAACATCTTACAGACCTACTACAAACTCACCGGCCAGCGCCTGCAGGACTCGCCTGGCGCTCTCTCCAACACCGTCCGCGCCGCCAACTATATTCGCCTGTCCAAAGAAGGCGAAACAGTCCACTCGCTCGATACGCAGCCCGACCTCAGCCAGAAATACATCGACGGGCACGGCTGGCAGCTCGTGGGCACCTATGCCGACCCCGACCACACCGGCCGCAACAGCAAACGGCCCGAGCTACAGCGCCTTCTCCGCGACATCAAGGCCGGCAGGATGGACGTGGTGGTCATCCACCGCCTCGACCGTCTCTACCGCAACCTCGAAGCGCTGCTCAAGTTCATCCGCCTGCTCAAGCGCTGCCGCGTGCGCCTGGTCTCGGTCTCGGAGAACATCGACCTCGACAACGACTGGGGCTACCTGACCATCTACGTCTTGGGGGGCCTGGCCGAGTATTACGTGCGCAATCTCAGCCGCAGAACCAACGAGGGCAAACTCACGCGAGTCAGCAAGGGCTTGCTCAACGGCAACTCGCGCTTTGGATACTGCAACGGGCTATGTTCCGAATGCACGGACCCCAACGGCGGCGGCCCAGAGGCCGGCAGCTACTGCCCGCGCGCCGGTGAGGCCAACCTGGGCAAGGGCGACGTGCCCGTGCCCCACCCCATCGAATCCATCGCCGTACGCCTGGCCTTCGAGTGGTACGCCGAGGGCAGTGTGAGCGATCTCGACATCGCCACGCGCTTCAACGACTATGACTATACCCTGCCGGATGGAAGCACCGTTCACTTTCGCACCAAGGGCGGGCTGGGTCGCTCCCAGCCCGGCCCTTTCTCCAAAGACAACGTCCGCGACATCCTCACCAACGTGGTCTATGCCGGCATCGCCGCTCACTACCCTTCTCGTCCCCTATCGTGGGATGACGACGACCCGCCGGCGATGCCCGACTTTTCACGCCTGACACCCAATCGCCGCGTCGCTGATTTCATCAAACAGGGGCAACACCACCCCATCGTGTCCTGGTCGATGTTCGAGCAGTGCCAGATCATCCGCCAGCGCAAGGGCAAGAATCCCAACTCGAACAAGCGCCCCGCTCGCGTCTATCCCTTGTCGGGCATTGCCAAGTGTTGGCACTGCTCGCAGCAAGAGCACAAGGACGTTTCCCTGCGCGGCATCGCTTCCAACGGCGACATGCGCTACTATCGCTGCGCCACGATCATCGACTTTCACAAACGGCGCAGCCTGGAGCGCCAGGCCCAAGACATCCCCCTACCCGAGCAGGTCAAACGCGCCACGCGCAACAATCCCACCAACACCACCGGCTGCACCACGCAATCGCTCCGCGCCGAGCGACTCGAAGAGCAGTTGGACACCATCGTTCAACGCTTGCAGATTCCTGCTGGATGGCACGAGCGCATCCTGGCCTACTACCTTTCGGACGATGGCATGTTGGAATACGAGCGCCAGCGATACAATCTCGTCCAGTCCATCAAGCAATCGGCGTTCTTGCTCAAGTCGGGCGTCATCTCGCAGGCCGAGTTCATCCAAGACCAGGCCCGCTTCACGCAACGTCTGTCACGCTTGAAGCCCAGCGCCAACGGGGAGACTGCCATGCTGGACGAATGGCTGGACGATTTCCCGGCGCTCTGGCAGCAGATGACGATGGAGCAGCACAAGGGCTTGTTGCAGGTGATGTTTACAGGGGCGTACTTTGACGGGGCGCAGCTTGTCAAGGTCACAGCCAATGCGCCCTTTGGTGAGTTGCTGGGGCTGGAAGACGGCAAGGTGGGCTGCGAAAGAGAATGAGGGTTCGCCAGAACAGGTACGAAGCACACGGGCCTCCCAGGTTGGGAGGCCCGTTGTTTATCTCCCGGCGCGATCAAACCGTCCTTGACGAAACATCGACAGTGCCGTAGAATTCAGCAAATGCATCGATATCACGGGAGAATTTATGAGCAGCCAACTGGAACTTTTTTGGCAAGCCTATCTGGCTTCCTTGCCGGAAACTACCCCTCATCCCACAGACTATGAGGCATGGTCATTTGGTCATACGCAAGAGGTAGCAAACCAGCTCGGCGATTTGGCCAAAGCAGGCATCAAAACAGCCACCAGTTCCCTGGTCTGGTGCTATGAGGCTGAAAATGAAATACTGCCGCAAGTCGGAGCCCTTAGCATCATCCTGGACGGCGATCAAAACCCCCTGTGTATCATCGAAACCACCCAAGTCGAGATCAAGGCGTTCAACCAGGTTGATGGGCAATTTGCTTATGACGAGGGTGAAGGCGATCGATCATTGGCCTACTGGCGTCAAGTTCATTGGCAAGCCTTTTCAGCGGAATGCGCAGACATCAGACGCATTCCTTCTGAAGACATGCCGGTGGTATGCGAACGCTTTCGGGTGATATTCTCACCCCATCAAGGTCAACAATGAGCGGATCTCATTCCTATGAATAAATCCAAGTTACTGAAAATCAAACACACCATAACCCTCACGCCCCAGGCCCCTTTCAACTTTGACGCCACCTTCCACAAACCCGACCACTTTCCCTCGACAGACAACGAGTGGGAGCCAGGTATCCGCTGGCAGACCATGCTCTGGCATGGCCAACCCTTGGGCCTCAAGTTTGAAAACCAGGGAACGGTTGATAATCCCAAACTCTCCCTTTCCATTTGGTCGACAAAAAAGCTGAGCCAGGGCTTGCTCGACCAGCTTGTCGACGAAATCAACTATCGCTACAACTTTCAGCTCGACCTGGCCGATTTCTACCAACGATTCACGGCCGATACCCAGTTGGGACCAGTGCTTGCCAGGTGGCGCGGCCTGCGGCCTATGCATTTTGGCTCACTGTACGAATACCTGATCATTGCCATCGTCCTTCAAAATACCATCGTCCGGCGCTCGGTAAGCATGCTGCAAACCCTGTTCGAGAACTATGGGACGAACCTGGCCTACGACGGCAGACGCCTATCCTGCTTTTGGGAACCCCAGGTCATTGATCGCGCCAGCGAGCAGGAGCTGCGTGCGCTCAAGGTCGGCTATCGAGCCAAGTCCATCAAGCGGGTCACGCAGGCATTTGTCCAAGGGGATATTGACGAACACAAGCTGAGAGGCAAGCCAAGAGAGGAGCAGCGGCAGGCCTTGTTGAGCCTGTACGGCATCGGGCCGGCTTCAGTTGGGTACATCATGTTCGACGTGTTTCACGACCTGGACATGCTCGATCACATCTCGCCCTGGGAGCAGAAAATCTATTCCAAGTTGTTCTTTGACACCGACCCAGAGACACCCATCGCGGTGGACCAACTCCTGGCTTTTTTCGACCAACGCTTTGGCCAATACCGCATGTTGGCCGTCCATTACTTTTGGGAAGACCTGTTCTGGCGAAGGAAGAATGAGCCGGTCGAGTGGTTGGAGAAGTTGATCAGGTTGTAGCTCATCGTGCTCATTCACATCACAACTTACACAGTGCGTATAGATTCGAGAACAAGTATTCTCTGACCTCGCGCAATTCAAAGCCGTAATCGGCGCCGAGATCACGCCATTCGATGTCTAAAAAAGCCTTGAAACAAGCTGGCTCTAACACCCCCCACCCCGCCAAGAACAACCGGTTCCACCAACTCGCTTGTCGAGCAAAGTCCACCACACACAACACACCACCGTTCTTGAGCACCCGGCTCGCTTCCCGCAGAACGCTCTCCATCAACTCGGGCTCCATTTCGTGAAGCGCAAAGGATACCATCGCGGCGTCAAAGTGCCCATCTGTGTATGCCAAGTGCGTTGCGCTCGTACAGCGCACCTGCACGTTAGGTAATCCTCGCTGCCTATCTTGCGCTGTGCCACTGCCAACATGTCCGGTGAAAGGTCTATGCCGGTGATGGTGTTACGAGGGTTGTGGCCAGCCAGCAGCAGCGCACTTGACGCCGTGCCGACACAGATGTCCAATACCTGCATAGGATCGTTACGAATAATGGCAGGCAAGCCGCAGCGAGGGCTACCTTTTCCCCAAAACCAGAAAATGACATCAAAGATGTCATAGAACCTGGACAAGAACTGGTAATGCGTATTACTATCCATTTATGCCAGCCCGTCATCCCCGTTGCGTCTCGAAAAACTTTTCGAGCAGCATAAGAACAGCTTGGGCCACCGTCTTGCGCGTACCTGGGTCGGGGATTTTGGCAATGGCCAACGCCACGTCGACGGCCTCGGTCGGCAGCGACTCGGCGCTGACGGTCTCCACGTCAAACAGCTTGAGTGGTTTGTAACCCGCCAACTGCAACAGCTCATTCGGGTTGATCCCAAAGTGATCCGCCAAAATGATACACGATTCCCGGTCCGGCCGCCTAATCTCCACCACATATCGCCGCACCGCCTGGTGATCCAGCCCGGCCCGCAGCGACGCCTCGCGATAACTCTCATTGTGCTGCTCCAGCAATTCATTGATTCGCCGGTTGAACGGCTCGGGGTCGTACTCTCGATGATACTTGCGTTTCCGTACTGCCATTTTATCCCTCGTTTACTCTTGACATCTCGCCGATTTTGTATACAGTGGCTATGCTGATCGTTCACTATCTATCAGGAGGTCACTATGCCTACTCAAGCCCTACGCGCCGCCGGGTACACTCGCGTTTCGATGCGCGAACAGGTCGACGGCCACAGCCTGGACGCCCAAATCGCCCACATCAAAGCTTACGTCACCGCCCAAGGCTGGCACCTAGCCCAAGTATACACCGATGCGGGCATTTCCGCCAAGAAGGGCAGCCAGCGCCCCGCCTACGAGCAGATGCTGGCCGACGCCCGCGCCAACTCGTTCGACATCGTCGTGGTCGACAAGATCGATCGCTTTTCGCGCCACCTGAGCAGCTTGCTCAGCGCGCTCGACCAACTCAACGAGGCCAACGTGTCTTTCGTCTCGGTCCAAGAGCATCTCGACTTGACCACACCCTGGGGCAAGCTCATGCTAACTGTGCTGGGGATGCTGGCCGAAATCTATATCGACAACTTGCGCCAGGAGACCCGCAAAGGCAAGCTGCAGCGCGCTCGCAAAGGGCTGTGGAATGGCGCCATCCCGTTTGGATATTGCAGCGGTCTATGTGCCAAGTGCGCCGACCCCAACGGCGCAGGCTACTGCCCCAACTTTGGCCAGCCCGATCAAACCGATGGCAAGCACCTTTTCGTCCATCCCATCGAGAGCCTCGCCGTCAAGCTGGCCTTTGAGTGGTGCACCACCGAGCAACTCTCGGATGGCCGCATCGCCGACAAACTCAACGCCTACCTCCACACGCTGCCCGATGGCTCGACCCTGCACTTTCGCACCAAGGGCCATCCGGGGCGTTTCCAGCCCGGCCCCTTCACCAAGGACGCCGTGCGTGACCTCCTCCAGCGCAAATTGTACATCGGCCAGGTTGTTTATCGCGGCACCGACGAGCAGGGCAAGCGTCGAAGGCGCAGCCACGTGGCCGAAACGTTCGACAGCGATCACCCCACCCTGATCGACCGGGCCACTTTCGACCAGGCCCAGGCCCTGCGCCAAGCCTGGACACACTCGCCGCGCTTCCAGTACAACAAGCCGGCCGAAGTCTATCCCCTGTCTGGCCTCATCCGCTGCGCGTCGTGTGGGCTGCCCATGCGCGCCTTTTCTTCGGGCGGGCGCCGCTACTACCAAGACGTCACCCGCATCGAGCATCGCGGCACGTGCGACCAGGTCGTGGTTCACGCCGAAGACATCGAGGCCCAGGTGATCGACTATTTCAGCCACATCCAATGGCCTGACGATTGGCCTGCCGGCGCCGCCCAAGTATTGGGCTTGCAGGAAATCCAAGACGGCCAGCAAGCCACAGAGCGTTGGGAGCGCGCCAAGGAGTTGTACATCCGGGGAGACATCAACCGGGACATGTACGAGGAAGAGGCGAGGATTTTCGCATCGCAAGATTGGGACTTGACAAAAACCCAATTCAATGCTAGTATAACAGCAGGGTACGTTCTGCGAGAACTTGTCGCATCGTGGTGTAGCTCTTTACCATTAGAAAAGAAAAGACTGCTGAGATTGAGTCTCTCAGCAGTCTATGTGCGGGGTTACGCTTTGGTGGCGATTCAACCAACTCCGGCGCTTTTTCCCCTTGTGTCCAACTTTACGAAGGACCTATATTGTAGGTACGGGGATGACGGGTGTTACCCGTTCCCCTTTTAATTTCATATAAACACAGACACGCTTATTTTCGCTTGTGGGATGTAGTATAGCCCACAACTGGCGATCCGTCAAATCACTCATACGGCCTGGTGTTCAGATACACTGAACACCAGGCTTTTTCGTTTTAACCGCCCGGTGTGTGCCGGGCTTTTGTGTTTAAATTCATTTGCAAAGGAGTAAAATCATGCGCGGTAAAATACTAACCAGTCTTCCCAGGCTCTATAACCCCACGGAAGCAGCCGTCATCCTCGGCGTCAGCCTCAAGACACTACACAAGTGGCTGGACAGCGGGGCACTCCCCTACACACGCCTCGGTCCGGCCGCCCGACTGATCCGCATCAAGGCCCAGGATCTTGAGGACTTTTTGCGTGCCGGGGCGGTCCCACCATCTACCCTTACCTCCACCGAGCAAGAGAGCGCGGACGGAGTAGCCAATGAAAATAAGTGACCGTTCGCCAGTTGATCGCAAATGATGAAGGAGTATCCGATGAGAAAAATCGCTATTGACCCAGGCTTTGACAGCTTCAAGGCCGCCGAGGTGCAGCCCGACGG
>JAFGFO010000004.1 GCA_016931085.1 Thermoflexales bacterium | reverse complement strand
TTTTGTAGGGCGGCTTTCCATAGCCGCCAGGCTTGCGGCAGGTATGGAAACCTGCCCTACGACGCTCTCTCCGACAGCCTGCTAGTGCCAAGCTAAATCGGTTTGGGCGCCACCACGCGCACAGCCGCCGGGACGAGCCGAATCTCTACAGGCGTCTCGCCGATCACATCGCCGTCCGCTTGTACCGGCAGGACGCGTGATCCAGCGTCAATCGTAATACTCTGTCTTGCCGTCAAGCGGCGCAACCTGATCTTGCGGTTACGGGGATTGAAGACCAGGTTCCAGGCCACCTTGATATAATCGTACATCGTCCTCGCCGTCACAATGTAAACGTCGAGTTGGCCATCGCTAAAGGTCTCCGGCGGCCCAATGGGCAGGGGCGGCTCCTTTAACAAAGTGCCATTTGAAACCAGGATCTCGGAAGCTCGTATCCGGCGTTGGCGGCCGTCCACCATCAGGGCGAAACGGCACGGCTGAAAGCCAATCCAATGTTTCGTACCCGTCCAAACGTAGGCCATTATCCCCCACAGTCGCTTTTGCCCTGGGCGCATTTCACGCACCGTCTGCGAAGTAATGCCCACGCTCACATTCAACAGAAAATAGCGCGAGCCTACCTGCAGCGCATCCACCGCCATGAGCACATGATCCCCCGCCAGGAGCTTTAATGCTGGTTCTAGTTCCAAGGGTAGAAACAACCCGTGCGCCAGGACGTTACCTGTCCCCACCGGCAATATTCCCAGTGGCACTCGACTATGCCGGAGGCCATTCACCACCTCTGCCACCGTGCCATCGCCCCCGGCGGCCACGACCATGCCTGTGCCGTGCTCGCATGCCTGGCGAACCACTTGGGCTACATCTTCCTTCCCCGTGGTTTCATAGATTTCGCAGCTCCAGGCCGGGGCAGCGAAATAGCGCGCCAAAGCGGAACGAATGACCGCCGGATTGGCCTGACCGGCCATGGGATTGAGGACGACAAAAACTTTTTGACCGAGACTGTCCATGCTGCCGCCAGCTTGTTATCAACAACTCGGCGATCTCGTGCATCTGTCATGGATTACGCCTAGCGCCCCGAAGGGGCTAAAAGCAGTATAGCGTAGAACCAAACGCACGTCAAGCAGAGGGCCCCCACCCGCCCCCACCCCCCCACCTCTTGCGTAAATGCCAACCTTCTGTTATGATTAGGATATGGATTTAACCGCATTGCTCAAAAAACTATCCGAGGCGGAGGGGATTTCCGGCCACGAGGAACCCATCCGCCAGATCGTGCTCGAAGAATTCAGGCCCTATGTGGACGAGCTGCGCACGAACAAGCTGGGCAGCGTGATTGGCCTGAAACACGGCCGGGCCGAGCCGCCTCGCCCTAAGGTCATGCTGGCCGCCCACATGGACGAGATCGGCCTGGTGGTGAGCGGCCTGGAAAAAGGCTTCCTGCGCTTGTCGCGCGTGGGAGGGGTTGACAGGCGGGTGCTGCTGGGACAGGAGATCGTCGTCCACGGACGCCGCGAGCTGCCCGGCGTGATCGGCTTCCGCCCCCCGCACGTCCTGCCGCACGACGAACGCGATCAAGTGATCGCACTGGATGACATGTTTGCCGACGTGGGACTGCCGGCGCGCCAGCTCGGCCAACTGGTGCGTGTAGGTGACCTGGTCAGCCTCCGCTGCCAGACTAGCAAGTTGAAAGGCGGCCTGCTGTCCGGCAAAGCCATGGATGACCGAGCCAGCGTGGCGGCGGTGATCGCCTGCCTGGAACTTTTGAGCACACGCCAGCCGGCCTGGGACGTGCTGGCCGTGGCCACCATCCAGGAAGAGACCGGCCTGCTGGGCGCGGCAACCGGCGCCTACGAGCTGAACCCTGACGTGGCTGTGGCGATTGACGTGACCTTTGGCGCCCAAAACGGCGTGCCCGAAAGCGAATCGTTCGGGCTGGGCAAAGGCCCCACGATCGGCCTCGGCCCCAACGTGCATCCCCACATGGCCCGGCAGTTGGTCGAGACCGCCAAGCGCCTGGAGCTGAGTTACCAGATCGAACCCATTCCCGGCTCCAGCGGCACGGACGGCTGGGCCATCCAGGTCGCGCGAGAAGGCATCCCCACCGCCGTGATCGGCATCCCGCTGCGCTATATGCACACGCCGGTAGAGACACTGGCGGTCAAGGATGTCGAACGCACCGGGCGCTTGTTGGCCGAGTTTATCTGCAGCCTGGACGAGGAGTTTGTCAAAGCGCTCACATATCGTGAAACATAATGTTTTTATCCGCTAATTCACGCTAATTTTCGCTAATCTAAATCATTCGTGTGGATTAGCGCAGATTAGTGGATAAAAGGAGTTCTATGAGTTCTGTCATTCAACTGACGCGCGGCGTGCCCGCCGCCGAAAGCTTTCCGACCGCCAGGCTGGCCGAATGCGCCCAGGCCGTTTTTGCCCAGGCCGGAAACGTCGTCTTGCAGTACGGCAAGTCCGGCGGTTACCCGCCCTTGCGCGCGCTGATCGCCGGCGAAGTGGACGTGGATGAAAATCGCGTCATCGTCGCGCCAGGGACACTGCAGTTGCAGGACTTTTGCTTTCACGCCTTGCTGGAAGCCGGCGACCTCGTCTACGTTGAAGAACCGACTTATGACCGCACGCTGACGCTCCTGCGCCGCCGGGGGGCCAAGATAGTCAGCTTCCCGCTCGAAGACGATGGACCTGATGTGGACGATGTCGAAGCTCGCCTGCGGGAGGGCGAAAAGCCGGTCATCTTTTACATCATCCCGGATTTTCAAAATCCCAGCGGCACGGTGGCCTCGGCCGAAAAACGCCGCCGCCTGGCGGCCCTGGCCGAGCGTTATGGCTTTTGGATTGTCGAGGACGTTCCCTATCGCAAGCTGCGCTATCGCGGCGAGGAGCCGCCGTCGCTCTTTGACCTGGCGCCCAATGGCGTGATCCAGATGTCTTCCTACAGCAAGCAGATCGGCCCGGGACTGCGCGTGGGCTACGTCATCTTGCCGCAGTCGCTGGCGCCCCGCCTGCTCAAGTATGCCGAGGACACCTACATCAGCGCCAACTACCTGGACCAGGCCATCGTGAGCGAATTCATCCAACGCGGCTGGCTGGAGCCGCAGTTGGCCGCGTTGAAGGCCTTGTACACCCCCCGGCTCGACGCAGTGCTGGCGGCCCTGGAGGCAGACATGTCGGAGATGGGGAGATGGCCCAAGCCGGACGGCGGCTTTTTCGTCGGCCTGACGCTCAGCAAGCCCGCGAGCACAGACGAGCTGCTGGCCAGGGCCAAAGAGGCCGGCCTCAGCCTGACCGACGGGCGGGGATTTTTCGCCACCGCCAGCGGCGATGGCTTTATCCGGCTGCCGTTCTGCGCCCTGGCGCCCGAAGAAATCCGGGAGGGGATCTCCCGCCTGGCCGGCGTCGTGCGCGCGCTTTGATTTGCCCCGGCCGAAGGCCGGCATTTGCTGATTTGCTGATTTGAGAGGTACCCTTGATACTAGACCAACTCTCCAACGCTCCTGGCGTATCCGGCAACGAAGAGCCTGTGCGCCAGATCATTCTGAAAGCCATCAAGCCGCACGTGGACGAATGGCGAGTAGATACGCTGGGCAACGTGCTGGCGCTCAAAAAGGCTGCCCCCGGCGCTCCGGCCTTCAAGGTAATGCTCGACGCTCACATGGACGAGGTGGGCCTGATGATCACCGGGCACGACTCGAGCGGCGGGCTGCGCTTCAAGACCGTCGGTGGAATCGACGCTCGCATCTTGCCCGGCAAGTCGTTGCGGATTGGCCCTGACCAGATCCCCGGCGTGATCGGCGCCAAGCCTATTCACTTGACCGACGAGCGCGAGGAGAACCAGGTGGTCAAGGTCGAGGCGATGCTGATCGACATCGGCGCGTCGTCTCGCGAAGAAGCTGAAAAGGCGGTCGAGATTGGCCAGTACGCCAATTTTGCCACCCGCTATCGCCGCCTGGGCCGCGTGGTGACCGGCAAGGCCTTCGACGACCGGGCCGGCTGCGCCGTTCTGGTCGAGCTGCTGAGCCGCGAGCGCTTCAATTTCGAGCTGCACGCCGCATTCACCGTCCAGGAGGAGGTCGGCCTGCGCGGCGCGCGGGTGGCGGCTTTTGCGATCGAGCCGGACTGCGCCTTTATCCTGGAAGGGACAGTTTGCGACGACTTGCCCAAAGACAAGGACCTCAGCCCCACCACCGAGCTGGGCAAAGGCCCCGCCATCAGCATCATGGACCGCAGCCTGTTCGTCAGCCGCCCGATGCTGGATCACGTGGTGAACACGGCCAAGGCGGCCGGCATCCCGTATCAATTCAAGCAGCCCGGCATTGGCGGGACCGATGGGGGTGCTACGACGCGCAGCAAGGCCGGGGTGCCCAGCTTGCCTGTGTCTGTGCCGTGCCGCTACATTCATTCGCCGGTCAGCATGATGGCGCTGGCCGATTTTCGCAACACCGTGCGCCTGATGCGAGAAAGCCTGGCGCGCCTGACGCCGGACGTGGTGCGTAATGCGTAAAACGTAATGCGTAAAACGTAATGGGATCATCCTCGTAGGGGTTTACGTTTTACGTTCCACGTTTCACGTTTCGCGTTTCACGTTTTATTATTGGAGTATACCATGAAAGACCTTATCAAGAAACTAACAGAGGCTTATGGCCCTTCGGGTTACGAGCAACAGATACGCAAGCTTATCCGGGCCGAGATCGAGGGGCTGGCCGACGAGATCAGCGTCAGCCGCCTGGGCAGCCTGGTGGTGCTGCGGCGCGGGGCAGGGGGCGGGAGCAAGGTGATGTTGGCCGCCCACATGGACGAAATCGGCGTCATGGTCACGCACGTCGACGAGAAGGGCTTTTTGCGCTTTGCGCCGATTGGTGGGCTGGACGTGATGGCGCTGCTCGGCGGGCGGGTGGCCTTTGGCAATGGGGCGATTGGCGTGATCGGGTCGGAAGAGCGGTGGAATTCCGGCAAGGCCAAGTTGGACAAGTTGTACATCGACGTGGGCGCCAAGGACAAGGCCTCCTGCACGGTCAGCGTGGGCGACGCGGCCGGTTTTACGCGCCCCTTTGAGGACTTGGGCCAGCGCCTGGTGGCCAAGACGATGGACGATCGGGTGGGCTGCGCGATCTTGATCGAGACGCTGCGCCAATTGAAAAAAACGCCCCACGAGGTGTATTTTGTCTTTAGCGTGCAGGAGGAAATGACGCTGGCCGGCGCCCAGACCTCGGCCTACCAGATTGAGCCGGACGTGGCCCTGGCCGTGGACGTGACCGACGTCGGCGACACCCCCGAAGCGCCCAAGATGGCGGTGAGCCTGGGCAAGGGGCCGGCGATCAAGGTCCAGGACGGCGGAATGGTGGCTCACCGTGGCGTCAAGGAGCTGATGATCAAGCGCGCCGAAGAAAAGCGCCTGCCCTACCAACTGGAAGTGCTGCAGGGAGGCACCACCGATGCCATGGCCATCCAGCTCACGCGGGGGGGCGTCCCGAGTGGCTGCCTGTCCATCCCGTGCCGTTACGTCCACACGCCATCGGAAATGGTCGACTATGACGACGTGCTCAACAGCGTCCAACTGCTGCTGGCCATCCTAGCCAGGCCGGTCGAGCTGGGCGTGTAAAGCCGGAGATCTTTTAATCACGAATCCCCTTCGGGGCGAACTGACGAATGACACGAATTTGCTTTGAAAGCACAGAAAACCTCTGTGACATTCGTACATCTGCCTCAAAGGGGACTCGTGATAGAGAAATCCGAAAGTGTCCAGTAGCAAAGGCCGAGATTCGTTCCGCGAATCTCGGCAGAGGCGCAGGAACATTGGCATGAGCCGCATGGTGCTCGTCTTCTTACATGCTTGGCTGCTCCTGGGACTGCTGAGTGCATGTGCGCCGGCCGCGCCAACGCCAACCCTGGCGCCGACTCAAGTGCCAACCCTCCCGCCCACCGCCACGCTTGTCCCTACGCCTACGCCCATCCCCACGCCCACGCCGACGGCCACGCCCATCCCGCCGCTAGTGTTGAATGTGCACTGGCCTAAGCAGGTCTCGGCGCTGCAGCCGCCGCTCATCCAGGCCGGACTAGTGCCGCCGCCGGGGATCAGCCTGACGGTCGCTCTCAGCGCCACGGTGCTCGATCCGGAGGGCTTTATCTACCAATCCTTCGAGTTGTCGCCGCGAGGGGGTAATCGCTACACCGCCTCCCAGCCGCTGCACTTGTCGCTGTGGGCTGTGGCGGGCGACTGGCGGCTGGTGGTGAATGTGGAGACTCGAGGCCCTCACCCCCATGATGGGCGAGAAATAAGCGTCGAAGGGCAGCGCGAGTTTGTCTTCCGCCTGGCGCCCGTTCTCTTTCGCGTGTTCACAGACACGCTGCACGCCGGCGTGGACCTGCGTGTGCCGCAGGCGTTCGAGGAGGTGGCCTCGCAGGGGAATCCGTGGGCTGGCATGCGCGCCTGGCGTCACGGGGACGGCGAGCTGTCGCTGTGGTGGGCGCCCGGCCCCACCGAGCCGCTGCAGTACCACAACGCCGTCGTGATACGAGAAGCGACGTGCGATCCGGACAGGCCCCCTCGCGTGCTCGGCGTCCAGCCGATCTGGTGGCAGGGGCGGGCGGCGTTCCTGTTCTCTGAGGACTGGGGCAAGAACCAGCCTGGCTCCGCCCCGATTCCCGCCGAGACGCTGGTGGTGCAGGGGGATGACTTTTGGCTGCACGTGCTGCGGGTGCGAGCTTTGGAGGGGGCAGCCATTCCCCCCCTCGTGCGCGAGGTGTGGGAAAGCTTTGGCTTTAGCAGGTGACCGGCACCTCGAAGGTGCCGGTCACCTCTGCTGGCTAGGCAATGATGATCGGCGTGCCGACTTTGCCGTTGTCGCTCTGGATGAGGTAATCCTGGTACCCGCCGACGGGATGCACCCAGCGATACACCCAACGCGCGGCCTCGTAGGAGACGTTCAGGCAGCCGTGGCTGCGCTGCAGGCCATAGTCGTTGTGCCAATAAGTGCCGTGAACGGCGGTGCCCTCCATGTCAAAGAAAGTGTTCCAGGGGATACCGGGCAAATCATACAACGCGCCCAGCACGGGTGGGCCGTCGGGGTAGGGATGGTTGGACATGTGGCGCGAGGGCTGCTTGAGCAGCACGGCCATCTCACCCCGCGGCGTGCCTGTCCCGTCGGCCTCTATCCCGGAAGCGGTGCGCGTGCTAAATACGGCCTGATCCCCCTCGTAGCACGTCAAGAGCTGTTCCTTGATGCTAATCTCGATGCGCTTGTCGCCCACGAAGGGGTGGATCGGCGCCATCTCGGCGCGCGGGATGCGGCGCACGTCGCGCGCCAACACCCACTCGTGGACGGGATCCCGGGGTGGAAAGTCGTCGAAAATCTTGTACCAGCCGGTGCCGCGCTCGTCTTGAAAAGACTCCATCACGTGATACACTGTGCCGGCGTACAGGCGAAAGACCTGCTTGGATTGGAGCTCGGGCTTGGCGTAAGCCGTGGTGTAGACCTGCCCAACCTGCCCCCAGAACCCCCAGCCCTCTGCCTGGCGGAAAGGTTGGGGAGGATAGACGCGGATGGGGAGCACCCAGGCTGAATGGACGTAGCCCAGGTAGGTCTCGTACCACAGCTCGTTGTGGGGGCTGAAGGGGGCGTGCACCTCACCCAGGATAAAAAAAGCCTGGTCGCCCAAGCGACGCGCCAATCGGGTGGCCTTGATGGAGGGCTGCTCGTAAAACGTGACCGGGTAAATCGCCCGCCCCATCCAGGCCCAGGTATCGAGATCCCTCTCGCCCTCGGCCCCTTCAGGCGGGAAGTAACTGGCGTTGGCGTGCAGGACCGGCGCGAGCGTCGCCGTCGCGGCACCAGCGGCGATGAGTTTGAGCATCTGGCGGCGTGTGAGCTTGGATGGCATCCTTAATAACCTCGGCGCCCTTGGTGTCCTTCGTGGTTTATTTTCGGAGCAGCTCTCACTCGTGCGGGACCTGCTCCGGCCGGTACGCAAAAGCGCTCAGGTCGCCCACGAACTGGGGCAAATCTGTATGGCCCAACTGCTGCCGGATGGCGTGCGCCTCGCCGGTGTGGAACCAGTAATGGTAGATATTCCTTTGGAGCATGGTGCCTACCGTCTCCCACCAGTGCTTGCCTTCCGCTTGCGGGTAAACGAGCAGTTGCTCGACGGTCAGCGTGTCCAGGAAGCGGTCGGCCTGGGCGGTGACGGCCCGCCAGGTGGCCCACATCTCGTCCAAGGGCGGCGTGCTGGCCGGCTGGCCGTAACCGACCCGCTCGTTAAGACCGGGCGCCGCGTTCTGTCCCTGGCCCACGATCACCCAGTAAAAGTTCTCCTGGTTGGCCAGGTGGCCGACGATCCAACTGATGCAGTTCATCGGCCCCACGCGCCGGAGGCCCTCCTGGGCGGACACGCCTTCCAGGCAGCGCACCAGTTCGCTGCGGGCGAATCGCAGTTGGACGACGAGTGGATGAATAGTCGACATAACAGCTCCTTTAGTAGTTTAACGCCTGCGGCGCGCACAGGATGGGATTGCGGGCGGCGCGCACCTCGTCCAGCCGCCTGAGCGGCGCCGTGTGCGGCGCTTCGTGCAGCCGCTGTGGGTTCGCCCTGGCCTCCTCGGCGATCTGGTTCATGTCTCGCACAAACTCGTCGAGCACCTGCTTGCTTTCCGTCTCGGTCGGCTCGATCATCAGCGCTTCCTTGACGATTAACGGGAAGTAAACCGTCGGCGGGTGGCTGCGCTCGGTGTCGATCAGGCGCTTGGCGATGTCCATCGCCCGCACGTCGCTGCCGGGCAAGATGCCCTGCGCCACGAACTCGTGCATGCACAGGCGCTGCGCGTGCGGGATAGGATAGGTGTCTCTCAGCCGGGCCTGCAGGTAGTTGGCGTTGAGCACGGCGTGCTCGGCCACACGCCGCAGCCCCTCGGCCCCCAGCACGCGCACGTAGGTATAGGCGCGCACCAGTATCCCAAACTGGCCGTAAAAGGCCTTGAGCCGGCCGATGCTCCTGGACGGCATCACCAAATTGTACAGCGGCAGCTCGTCCTCGTCCTCCACTTCTATGGCGGCGATGGGACCTGGCAAAAAGTCGACCAGGTGGGCCGCCGCGCCGACCGGGCCGCTGCCGGGGCCGCCGCCGCCGTGCGGGGTGGAAAAGGTCTTGTGCAGGTTATAGTGCAGCACGTCTATCCCGGCGTCACCCGGCCGCATCACCCCCAGCAGCGCGTTCATGTTGGCGCCGTCGCCGTACACCAGCCCGCCGCAAGCGTGAACCAGGCGCACGATCTGCTCCAGCCCTTCGTCAAACAAGCCCAGTGTGTTGGGGTTGGTGAGCATCAGCCCGGCCACTGTGTCGTCGCATTGCCTGGCCAGTTCCTCCAGGTCGACGTTGCCGTGTTCGTCGGAGGGGATCTGCACGGCGGTGTAGCCGGCCATGGCCGTGCTGGCCGGGTTAGTGCCGTGGGCGCTGTCTGGCACCAGGATGCGGCTGCGCCTCGTGTCGCCGCGGCTGAGGTGGTAGGCCCGGATCATCAGGATGCCGGCCAGCTCGCCCTGGGCGCCGGCGGCCGGCTGCAGGCTGACGCCGGCAAAGCCGCCGATCTCTTTGAGGAACTCTTGCAGCCGCAACATGAGCGCCAGGTTGCCCTGCGCTGTCTGTGGGTCCTGGAGGGGATGGGTGAGCGCAAAGCCCGGTAGCTCGGCCGCCTCGTCGTTCAAGATGGGGTTGTATTTCATCGTGCACGACCCCAGGGGATAAAAGCCGGTGTCCACTGAATAATTCAGTTGGCTCAGATGCAGATAGTGGCGCACGATGTCGCGTTGGCTCACTTCTGGCAGCGGCAGCTTGTCGCGCACCAACTCGCCCGGCAGCTCCGCCTCCGGCACGTCCGGCGCCGGCATCTTGACGCCGCGCCGGCCAGGCACAGACAACTCGTAGATCAATGCTTGTGGCATAATATCCTCCTCATAGAGGTTTGAAGTTTAGACTAATTTTTCGAACCTTAAAAATTTCACACGCTGTCTGTATCACGATCGAGTCGTCATTGGGCGTTTTCCACGC
>JAFGFO010000121.1 GCA_016931085.1 Thermoflexales bacterium | reverse complement strand
GCGAAAGGCTCAAATCCAGTGAATATAATCGACGGGACACGCTCAAATTATGCGCGCCGGCTTGTCCCCGGGGCGAAACGGTCTCTGGCGCTCGTGTGGAATCGCAGGCGTAGATGTGGTATAATGAGTCAGGCGGAAGAGTTCTGCTGAATGGGCACGTTGTAGACAAGCTGGCGATGATTCTGACCCTTCGTCGTATCGCCAGCGGCGCCAGGCCAAACCAGCCGGGTAGGGCCTGGCAAGCGAGGAGTCGAGAGATGAAAGGTGTCATTTTAGCCGGCGGGCGCGGCACGCGCCTGCACCCCCTGACCATCGGCGTCAGCAAACAACTGCTGCCGGTGTACGACAAGCCCATGGTGTATTACCCGCTCTCGATGCTGATGCTGGCCGGCATCCGCGAGGTGCTGGTGATCAGCACGCCCGACGACTTGCCAGCTTTTCGCCGCCTGCTGCGCGACGGGTCTCAATGGGGACTGCGCTTCGAATACGCCGAGCAGGCCGAGCCGCGCGGCCTGGCGGACGCGTTTATCCTGGGCAAGGATTTCGTGGCCGGCCAGCCGGCTTGCTTGATCCTGGGCGACAATATCTTTTACGGGCGCGATCTGCCCAAAACCCTGCGCGCGGCGGCGCAGTTGAAGCAAGGCGCGGTCATTTTCGCCTATGCCGTGCGCACCCCACAAGCCTATGGCGTGGTCGAGTTCGATCCTGACGGGCGTGTCCTCAGCATCGAGGAGAAACCCGCCCAACCGCGCTCGCATTTTGCCGTGCCGGGCATCTATTTTTACGACGAGCAGGTGACCGAGCTGGCCGCAACGCTTGCGCCCTCGGCGCGCGGCGAGTTGGAGATCACCGATCTCAATCGCCTCTACATGCAAAAACAGCAACTGCGCGTGGAGGTGCTGGGGCGCGGGGTGGCCTGGCTGGACGCCGGCACGCCGGAGGCACTCTTGCAGGCCGCGACTTTTGTCCAGGCCGTCGAGGATCGACAAGGCATGATGTTGTCTTGCCCGGAAGAAATCGCTTATCGCCTGGGTTTTATCAACATCGACCAGTTGCGCCAGTGCGCCAGGTCTATGCCCGGCACGGCCTACGGCCTCTATTTGCTGCGCATGATTGACGAGCTAGACGGCAAGCAGGCGCTGTGAAAACACGGCTTGTTTGAATGCTCGTTTTTATCGGTCAAGCTGCCCATTGCCCCCCATTGGTGTGAACAGCAAGGTGTAGCGTGATCAACTCGCTGGATGAGCCCGATCAACTCGATCGTATCAACCGCACGTTCGAAGCCATGTCACCCCAGGCTATCCTGGCCTGGAGCTGGTCGCGTTTCAAGCCGGATATCGTCACCAGTTCTTCGTTTCAAACTCAAAGCGTTCCTTTGCTGCACATGATCGCCCTGGTCTGCCCTGACATGCCGGTGCTCTTCCTGGATACCGGCTACCATTTTCCAGAGACGTTGGCTTTTCGCGACGCGCTGCAGCGCTGGTTGGGCCTCAACGTGCAGGTGGTCTACCCCGACCCCGAGGACAAGCGCTACCTGGAAAACCCGCTCGAGCCGCTTTACCTGCGCGACCCCGACCTGTGCTGCCGCATCCACAAGGTCAAGCCCATGGAGCGCGCGCTGAAGGGCAAAGTGGCCTGGGTCACCGGCGTGCGCCGGGACCAGACGGCTCAGCGCAAGACGGTTCGCATGATCGACCGGCGGGCGGACGGCCTGATCCGGATCCACCCCCTGGCCAATTGGAGCAAGCAGGAGGTGTGGGATTATATCGACCAACACAACTTGCCGGCACACCCACTCTTTTCGCAGGGCTACGCCAGCATCGGCTGCGCGCCGTGCACGCGGCCGGTCCACGAGGGTGAGGACGAGCGCGCCGGGCGTTGGGCGGGCACGGACAAGACCGAGTGCGGCCTGCACGCGGCCGCCGCGCCGCTGACTTTTTCGCTAGATCGCGTAGGCTCTACACCAACGATGAACGTAGCGGCATTCGTAGAGCCTGCGAACCTGGAACCTGAAACTTGAAACCCATAGCGCGGCCCGCTTCGCGTGCCGCAACCAAACTCTTTCACCGCCGAGAACGCCGAGAACGCCGAGAAGAATTTTTAAAAACTCTGCACTCTCTGCGTGCTCTGCGCGCAAGCGAAAATCTTCGCGATTGTGATAGTTTTTCGCGGGTAATACTTTAAGGAGTGGCTAACATGACGAGAGTGATCCTTGTGACAGGCGGGGCGGGCTATATCGGCTCGCAGTTGATTCGCGACCTGGCGGCTGACCCAGATTTTCAACACGATACGATCCGCATCTATGACAATATGCAGCGCGGCCATTACTGTGCCCTGATGGATTTGCCTCAGAAGTGCCGTTACCAGTTTGTCGAGGGCGACATCCTCGATCGCCTGACGCTGGCCGACGCCATGCGCGACGTGTGGGCGGTGGTCCACCTGGCGGCTGTGGTCAAAACGCCCATCTCCTTCGACCATCCCCAGTGGACGGAACAGGTCAACCATTGGGGGACGGCCACTGTGGTGGACCAGGCCGCGCAGGCCGGGGTGGAGCGCCTGATTTATACCTGCTCGGCCAGCGTGTATGGGCCTGGCGGCCCCTTTCGCGAGGGAGACCCGTGCAGCCCGGTCGGCCCCTATTCCATCTCCAAGCTGCAGGGCGAGCAGGTGGTGATGGAGGTCGGCTACCAACGCGGCCTGCAGGTGACCAGCCTGCGCCTGGCGACGACCGTCGGCGACGCGCCGGGCGTCCGCTTCGAGGCCGAGGCCAATCACGTGGCCTACCTGGCCGGCGTGGGGCGGCCGGTCGTCGTGCAGGGCGACGGCCAGCAGCGGCGCCCGCTGATTCACGTGCGCGACGCGTCCGGCGCGATCCGCTTTTGCCTCAAGACCAAGGCCACCGAGGGGCAGGTGCTCAACGCGGTCAAGCAGAACACGTCCATGAACGAGCTGGTCGAGGCCGTGCGCCAGATCATCCCGGCCGCCCCGGTGCGATATACAGCCCAGAACGCCTTGACGTCCTGGTCATTCGAGGTGGACGGGGGCCGGTTGGAATCGCTGGGCTTTGTGCCGCAGCTCACCATCGCGGACGGCCTGGGCGAGCTCATCGCCCGGCTGTCACCGCTGGGCTGCACCCCGCCAGCCGGGGCCGATCTTTTGGAAGAGCTGGAGTAGCGTCAAGTTGGCAGGGATAAGCGAGTGTGGTACAATGGGCCTTCCAATACGATCATGCAAAAACGGAGACCTTGTGCAATTTCTAAAGAAACTGTTCGAACCGAGTAGCGTTCGTAAGGACGTCATTATTGTGTCTGGCCTGCCGCGCTCGGGCACTTCGATGATGATGAAGATGCTGGAGGCTGGCGGCCTGGAAATCGTCTCCGACCACCTCCGCACGGCCGACGAGGATAACCCCAAGGGCTATTACGAGTTCGAGCGGGCCAAAAAGCTGCCCGAAGGTGACACGGCCTGGCTGGACGAGGCGCGCGGCAAGGTGGTCAAGGTCATTTCCGAGCTGGTCAAGCATTTGCCCCCTACCCACAACTACAAGGTGCTCTTTATGCGCCGCACGATTGGCGAGATTTTGGCCTCGCAGCAAAAGATGCTGGAGCGCCGCGGTAAGGCTGGCGGAGCTGTGAGCGACGAGGAAATGGCGGCCCTGTTCGACAAGCACTTGAAGCAAGTGTATGCCTGGATGGATGGCCAGCCCAACCTGGCTTACCTGGACGTCGATTACAACCAAATGCTGCGTGAGCCACGGCCTATCCTCCGGCAGATCAAGCGTTTTCTGGGCGAGGGGCTCGACGTGGACAAGATGGCGGCGGTGGCCGATCCGTCGCTGTATCGCCAGCGGCGAATTTGAACCAAAGCATTACCTCGTGCGTCTATTAATACGATGAACGTACTCGTGTTGAACCCCCCCTTCCACTTGAAATATTCCCGTTCCCAGCGCAGCCCGGCCGTCATCAAGAGCGGGGTGATGTATTACCCGATCTGGCTGGCTTATGCGACGGGGGTGCTGGAGCAGGCCGGCTTCACCGTCAAGCTGCTCGACGCCCCGGCCGAGAAACGCGACCTGGCTTATGTGCTGGACCTGGTCGAGAGCTTCCAACCGCGCATGGTGGTGATGGAAACCAGCACGCCCAGCGTGTATAACGACGTCGAGGTGGCCGAGGCGATCAAGGCGCGCGCCCCGGCCGCCTTTATCGTCATGGTAGGCCCGCATATCCCGGCTTTCCTGGAAGCGGAGCGGGGCGGCAATGGCTCTCCTTCCCCTTGCCTGGCCGTGGACGCGATTGCAGTGGGGGAATACGACTATACCGTGCGCGACCTGGCCCGCTTGCTCGAGGGTGGGGGTAAACTCGCCTTGGATTCGGTGTTGGGCCTGGCTTACCGGGCCGAGGATGGCTGCCTCGTCCACAACCCGCCCCGGCCGCTCATCCAGGAGCTCGACGCCCTGCCCTTTGTCAGCGAGAGCTACCGCCGCCACTTGCAGGTGGAGAATTACTTTTATTCCATCACGCGTTACCCGGAAGTGGCCATCGTCACCGGCCGCGGCTGCCCGCACCAGTGTACCTACTGCCTGTGGCCTCAAACGCTGACCGGGCGCGGCTATCGCAAGCGCAGTGTGGCCAACGTGGCCGACGAATTCGACTTTATCGCCCGCGAGCTGCCCCAGGTCAAGGAGATTTTCGTCGAAGACGACACGCTGACGGTGGATCGAAAACATTCCGTCGCCTTGGCTCAAGAGCTGATCGCCCACGGCAATCGCCTGCCCTTTACGGCCAACGCGCGCGCCGACGCCAGTTACGAGGCGCTGTACTGGCTGAAACAGGCTGGGCTGCGCCTGGTGTGCGTGGGCTTTGAAAGTGGCGAGCAGGCTGTGCTCGACGCGGTCAAAAAGAACATCAAGGTAGAGCAGTTTTACGAGTTCCGCCAAGACGCTCGCCGGGCGGGTGTGTTGGTGCACGGCTGCTTTATGGCCGGCAATCCCGGCGAGACGCGCCAGTCGCTGGCCAAGACGCTCGAGTTGGCCAAGGCACTTGACCCAGACACGGCCCAGTTTTTCCCCATCATGGTTTACCCTGGGACGGAGGCTTACGAGTGGGCCGTGCGCAACGGCTACGTGTCCACCGCCGATTTCCGCGAGTGGCTGACGCCCGACGGTCTCCACCGGAGCATCGTTGGCTATCCGGGGCTGCCGGCTGAAGAGTTGCTGGCTTGGTGTGATGCGGCGCGGCGCTCGTTTTACCTGCGTCCCCGCTATGTTGCCAGCAAGCTGTGGCAAATGCTGACTCAGCCGCCCGAAGCGCTGCGCATCGCCAAGGCCGCCCGCACCTTTACCGCCTACCTGCTGCGCCCGTCACGCCAGGACTGAGTTTCACGTTCCAGGTTTCAGCTTGTCGTCTGGCTTTTCCTGAAACCTTAAACTTTTCAACCTGAAACCTTCTTCTTGTCCCACGCCTGGCAGATCCTCCGGTGCGAAGGCACTGTGTACAAGAACGACTGCTGTAGTTCCTCACTGCCGATTTGGGCCGCTTGCTGGTGCAGCAGATCGTGAGCGGCGTTCAAGATTTCTAGCGCGCGGGGGTCGCCGGCGGCATCCAGTACCTGGTAACAGCTCAGGTAGATTTCAAACGGCTCTTCGGCGCCGCTCAGGCTGCCTGTCTCCAGGTGATCTAGAATCTCTTGAACGTGGGCTTGAGCCTGGGCTGCTTGGCCGCGCGCTAACGCCACGCGTGCCAGCCCCGCCAGGGGCTCTATGGCTTCGTTGTGCTGCCCCAATTCACGCTGCAGTTCCATGGCCTGCTGGTAAGCCTGGGCGGCTTCGTCCAGTCGCCCCAAGCCCAGCAGGGCGTGCCCTATATTTTTCAACGCCAAGCCCTGCTCGTTCCGCGCGCCCAGTTCCTGGGCAAGGTGCAGCCCTTGCTGGCTTTGCCGGTAGGCGGCCTCGTCGTCGCCCAGGTGATGAGAGAGCAGCGCCAGGCCTTGCAGCGCCGTGCATTCGTTGAGCCGGTTGCCGACATCCTGGAAGATGCGCTGGGAATCTTGAAAATAACTCTGCGCGGTAGCGTAATCGCCCTGGTTTTTGAAGACGATGCCCAGGTTGACGAGCGCCTTGGCCTCGCCTGGCCGGTTGCCGATCTCGCGGCAGAGGCGCAGGGATTCTCTAAAGTAGTTGATGGCGTCCGCATAGTTGCCTTGGTTCCATGCGACGACACTGAGGTTATTGAGCGTATTGGCCTCGCCTTGCCGGTTGCCGGTCTCGCGGTAGATGCCCAGGGCTTGCTCCCAGCAGGCCAGCGTCTGGGTGTAGTTGCCTTGGTACAAGAGGATGTTCCCCATGTATTGCAAGCCGAGCGCTTCTATCCAGCGCACGCGAGCCTGCCTGGCCCAAACCATGGCTTGCTCGAGCTTGGCTTGCGCGGCTTCATAGTCGGCTTGCAAGTACATTGCGTGCCCCCACCACAGGTAACCTTCCGCTTCGGTGGCCCACGTGCTGCCGGGCTGGCCGGTGACTTTCGCTTGCTCGGCGGTGTGGGCCAACTCGATGGCTTTCTGGGCCGCGATCATAGCGGCTGGGTAATCGCTCGTCGCCAATGCATAGTTTGCCAGGCGCAAGGTCACTTCAGCCTGCCACGCGCCCGGGTAGGCAGGCGCGTCGAGCGGCGCTCGCTCCATGGGGCCTGGCCAGGCGCCATCCAAGGCCATGGCCAATTCTAGTAACTTGCTCAGGTCACGCGCCTGGGCCTTGCGCTCGCCTTGCAAGTTATAGACCTTTTCGCGCTCCAGCAGCAGCGTGTAGCGCTCGGCAAGCTGCTCCGGCGGAGTCAGCTCGAGAGCCCGGCTGAGGTAGCCGATCGCCTGGGCGTTGGCGAATTGCCGGGCAGCCTCTTCCCCGGCCAGGCGATACCACCTGGCCGCCGGCAAAGCCGTCCCGGCCTGGTCGCAGTGATAGGCCAGGTCGGCATAGTAGGGCGCCAGCTCGGCGGCGTAGACCTGCTCGATGGCGCGGGCGGCCAGGCCGTGCAGCTCCCTCAGCCTGGCACGCAGTTGCATGTCGTAAGCCGCGTCTCGCATCAAGGCGTGCTTGAACACATAACGCCACTCGCTCAACGCCAACCAGATCTGTTCCTCCTCGGCCGTCTTGATGCCAGCCTGGAGTTGGGCCTGTTCCTGGCGCAGCATCTGGCTCAAGATTTGTACCTGGAATTCTCGCCCCAGCACGGCGGCGGTTTGCACGATCTCCTTGACCCGCCCCATCAAGCGGTCCAGGCGTGTGATCAGCACGGCATTGATCGTGCCGGGTACTTGGGTCAGTTGGCGCTGCTCGCCGCCTCGACTGTCGCGCAGGGTGAGGCACTCTGTCTCCGCCTCCACTCGCAGCATCCCCCGCTCGCGCAAGTCCAACGCCAACTGCTCGGCAAAGAACGGGTTGCCCCCGCTTTTCTCGGCCAGGAAAGCCGCTAGTGCCGGCGATACCTTGTTTTTGAGCACGTGTGTAGCCAGCTCTGCCATGTCCTCGGCCCCCATCACGTCGAGGTCGACGGCGATTTGGGGCATAATGGCCTCCACCGGCAGGCTGAAACAAGTCCCATCATCTCGGTTGCGGCAGACGGCGATGAGCGCCAGGGGAAACTCGCCGATGTTGCGCGTCAGAGCCTGGATCAAGGTTTGCGAGTCCGGGTCGAGCAGTTGAGCGTCTTCCAGCTCGAGGATGACCGCCTGCCCCTGGCGGAGTGTCTCGGCCAGGATCAACGTTTTGAAAGCGGCCAGGGTGTTCTCGAAGCGGAGCTTGGGCTCGAGCTGCTCGTACAGCGAGCCTTCCCAATACAGATTGACCATCGCTCCCAGGAAGGGGCGCAAGCGCTCCAATTCTTGGGACAACTCTGCTACCCGAAGACTCTTGGCTTCCACCAGCAGGGATAAATCGGCAATGAGTTTGTCCAGGACGCGGTTAAAGCGTGCTTTGTTAGCGTCTGTCGATCGATCGGCGTATTGGTCAAAGTATTGCTGCAAGAAACGCTTGAAGGGGTTGAGGGATTGGTGCAAGATGCCTTCGGCCGGACAGGTGAACCAGGTGACTTTCCCATCGCGCCGGGTAGTTTTTTCCGGGAAGGGGAGGGGTGTGACGGCGTTCAAGCGCTGCTTCAAGGCATAAACCAGGCGGCTTTTGCCCACACCGGCTTCGCCCCGCACGTGGGCAACGCCCGCGAATTTCCCCTCGAAAGCGGGCGCCAAGAATTGCTCCAATTGGGCTAGCTCGGCTTGCCGGCCGACCATGTCCCCGCTGAAAGGAGTTTTTTCACCCCGTATTCTCTTGCGAGTCAGCTTGTGAACCAGGGTAGGCTCGCTCTTGCCCTTGAACGTGAAGCGCCCCACGCGTTCCAGGCGATAGCTGCGCTGTAGTTGCCTGGCTAGCGGCGCCGGCGTCCAGATCTCCCCCCATGCCGCCTGGCCCATCAGCCGCGCCGAAAGATTCACCACGTCGCCGATGGCCGTGTACTCGCAGCGCTCCTCCCCGCCCATAAAACCGGCGTATACCGTGCCATAGCTCAGGCCAGCCCTCCAGCGCACGCTACCTGCCTGGCTTGACAGGCCCAGCAAAAAATCCGCTGCCCGCTCCAGGTCGTCTTCGTGCGCGATCGGAGCGCCAAAGAGCACCAGCATCAATGCTCCTTTGTCGCCAAAATCCAGCTTGTTAAAGTACCCGCCGTAGCTGGCGACCGCTTCCACTATGCCGGCTACAAACTCGTCGAGCCGGGTCGCCTCGGAGGGCTCCTCGAAAGAGATGAACACACTGGCGACGTTGCGGAACTCGGCCGGCGCGCTCAAATCGACGACTTCGTTCAGCGCGAAGGCGCGCACGGTCGCCTCGGCCAGGCGAGGCGATTTGGTCTTTTTAGGCGGCAGCTCGAGGCAGGGAGCGCTCAACTTGAAATGCGGCTCAATGGGCCGAGCTTGGACGTGCCCTTGCAGGCGCGGCATCAAGCCGGGGCTGGCAAGGACCTCGCCATTTTTCGCATAGTGCTCGGCATAGGCGCAGGTATCTACTGCCGGCCCGCGGAAAAAGTGGGTGTATTGCCCGGCTTGCCCCAGGATGCGCCAGTGAACCGCGCCTGTGCCCAGCCCAATCTTGACGTCGAGCGGAAAGTCGCCGTAGCGGGTATGCGCGACGGGCCGTTCGCTAAAGAAGCCTTGAATGGAAAAAGCCGCCTGGGCGGCATACAACGCGGCGCGTTGTGGGCTGCGCCCCTCTGGGAACAAGGCCGTGAAGGCGTCCCCGGCAAATGTGGCGACAAAGCCGCCGTGGGCGTATACCGTATGAACGATGGGCTGAAAAATCTGGTTGAGCACCTCGGTCAGGACCTCTGCCCCGTCCTTGTGGTGCTTCATCAGGGTCTCGGTGAGCTGAGTAAAGCCCGAGATGTCCACGAACAAAGAGGCAGCTCCGAAGCGGCCGTCGTACACTTGCCGCTCGAACTGGGTCTGGATAAAGTGTGGAATCAGGGCTTTCATGACCCCATTATACTACATGTGTGCCTTTCTTCAAGAAGCGTACAGCCGCTCGATGCGGGCGATCATCTCGGGCAGCCCAAAGTGTTCTTCGACGCGCTGCCGGCCGCGCTTGCCCATGGCGGCTGCCTGGGCGGGGTCGTTCAGCAGCCTGGCCACTTGCCTGGCCCACTCAGCGGCGTCGCCCGGCGGCGACAGGTAACCCGTGATGCCGTCGAGCACGATCTCCGGGCAGCCGTTGACGGCGGTCGCCACGACCGGCCTGGAGCGCGCCATCGCCTCCAACAGTGTGTGAGGCGAGCCTTCCCAACGCGAGCTGAGGGTCACCACGTCGGCGGCGGCCATGAGCAAGGCCGCGTCGCTGCGCCAGCCGAGCAGATGGACGTGCGCGTCCAGCCCCAGGGCGTGGATGCGCGCGCGAAGCGTTTCGCTCAGTGGCCCCTCGCCCAGGAGCACGAATTGTGCGCCGGGGCAGGCTCGGACCACGTGCGCCGCGCCTTCGACAAAGGTCAGCGGGTCTTTTTGCAAGCTCAGACGCCCTACTTGCATCACCACGGGGCCGGCCACGTCCAGGCCGAACGCCCGGCGCGATAGGTCGGGATCGGCCGGCTCGTCGAGGGTGCTCAGATCGATGCCGTTGGGGACGGTCACGATTTTGTGAGCCGGGATGCCCCACGCCACCATGCGCATTCGATCGGCTTCATTGACCGAGATGATCGCGTCGGTGAGCCGCGCCAGGCCGCGTTCGACCCAAACGTACAGCCAATGCCAGGCGGTTTGGCGGATGTCGATCGTCTGGGGGGTGTAAAAGATGCGCCGCGCCCCGGCCGCGCGGGCGATGAGACGGGCTGAGATGCCAGCCTCCTGGCTGTGGACGTGAACGATGTCAAAATCTTGCCGGCGGATCAGGCTGGCCAGCCGGCCGGCGGCGCCCGGCCGCCACAACAGCTTGTTCATGGGCAAGGGGAACACCTTCGCGCCGGCTTGCTCGAAGGCCGCTATGCTGCGTGGCAGGTTCTGGGGCAGGGCGACCGTGACGTGATGCTTAGCCTTCTGAAGCAAGCCGCGAACCAACGCCAGCACGTGCGTGCCTTGCCCGGCCGGTATGGGTTCGTAGTAAATCTGTAGAATGTTCACTGGCTGTTTCGAAAATAAGCCTTTTGTAGGGGCGACGCATGCGTCGCCCCTACGCACGAATTATTTTCGTCCTCGGTCTTGAGCATCACGTGAACCAACGCCGGATGGCGGTATCCTCGACCGTCCGGCGGGCGCGGATGAGCCGCCGCTTGCGCAGCGCGCCTGGCGCGGCCCGCGCCAGGTCGAGTATTCCCAGCAGCGCCTCCGGCCTCACGACTGCCGCGTATGCCAGGCGCGGCAGCTCGGCGGCTACTATCCGCGGCGAGTCGGCCAGGAGGTAGCGCCAGGCATCGTTTTTGATCGCCGTCAGGTAGCGGTTGCGCAGCGCCAGCCTGGGCCCGCAGATCGTGCCTGGCCTGCTTGCCCCCCTCTCTCTTTTGCTCAACCTATCTCCCCAGCCGCGCACGTGCGTGGCGACCGCGCCCGGCGCGTAGACGGCGCGCCAACCGCGCAATTGGGCCCGCCAGGCCAGGTCGAGGTCTTCGTAGTAAGCGAAAAAGTCCTCGTCCAGGTATTCTCCCGCCACCGCCACGTCCTCCAGCATCGCTCTCCGGTACAACGCCGCCCCACCACACGCGCCAAATACCTCTAACCTTCCCGGAAGCTCCAAGCTTCCGGGAAGGTCGGTCGCAAATCCTCCATCGTACTGCCCTTGGTCTTCTTCCCCTTGCCCTCGATCGTAGGGGCGGCGGCGGCGGTCGACGAACAGGCCGGTCGAGTCCAGCACGCTTGGGTTGCTGGCCTGCAGCAGCTTGGGAGCGACGGTCCCGATGCGCTCGTCTTGCCTGGCCGCCTCGACCATCTCGGCCACAAAGCCGGCTCGGATGGTGACGTCCGCGTTGAGCGACAGCACAAATTCGCCCTGGCTGTGTTCGATCCCATAATTGACGGCTCGCGAAAAGCCGGTGTTGGTGGAGAAGGCGTGAAGGTGGATGGCCGGGTAGTGGCTGATCCAGGCTGGCGAGCCATCGGTGGAAGCATTGTCCACGATCGTGATGTCCAGTTCGGGATAGCCCTGACTCGACAAGGCGTCCAGGCACTCTCTTAGCAAGTGGCCGTGGTTCCAGTTGACGATGATGACCGAGACAGACGCCGTCATGCTTTGTATGCTCAGCTCGCCGCTTCTCTCTATCTCTATCTGACTTCTCTACACCTGCACTTGCCGCGACCGAAGGGAGTGCAAGTGTCTGATCTCTCTATCTGCTCTTAGAAAGGCCAGCACGCCCACCAGGCTCCAAAAGTAGGCGTTCACCTGCTTGACTTCCAGGTTTTGGTATACCCAGCCCTCGATAAAGACGATCAGCAAGCTGGTCAGAATGCCGAGTATCAGCAACTGTCTGGCTGACTCGCCGGCGGTGTGCTCGGCCTGCTCTTGACGCCGGTAAGCGCGATATCCCAGCCGTGCGATCTCGAACCACACATAAGCCAGGGCCAGCAAGCCCGGCAGCCCAAGCTCGACCAAGGCTTTGAATACCTGGCTTTCGGTGACAAAGGCACTCTCGGGGTCGGTGCGTAGTGCGGCCATGCCGGTCGATCCCAGCCCCTGGCCCCACAGCGGCGCTTTGCGCCAGGCGGTCAGGGACAAGCCCCACGCGGCCAGCCGGTCGCGATTCGTGTCGTCCTGTACCCAGTCTGCGATGGAAGCGGTGTAACTCAAAGTGGCGTTGTCCGCCTGGGTGGCGGCCACGTAGCCCGGCGGCAGGCTGACCAGTTGTAGATCTGCCCAGCCGGCCCAGTCGAAGGCCCAGTCGCCGGCCGGCCCACATTCGGTGATGAGGCTCAAGTTGACCGTGCGCCCGGCCCACGGCGACAGGTCGACCAAAAAGTTGCGCCAGCGGCGATCGCTGGGGTTGTGCTTGGGATTGATGTAGCGCACAAAGACGAATTGGCCCTCCTCGGCTGCGCCAGGCTCGGTCACGTAAATTTGGAAACTAGCGCCGTCGCCTTTGTCGGGCGACCAGACCTGTGGCGAGAGCGCGGCGGAAAAGCGCAGCGCGCCGGCTTCTGGCACCGTGATACGATAGATGATTTCGACCTTGCCGCTTTGGGGAGGGTGTTCGTACAGCACCAAGCGCGTGTCAGCCCGCCCGGCGATGGGATCCTGCAGGGTCCAGGTTTGAGTGACGGCCTCGCCATAGTCCGGCTTGGTTTGCAGCAGTTCCTGCGCAAGGCCGGTCAGCGGGGCGGCCTGGTACGCTTCTGGCGAGAGCTCGACCACGTTTTGGTGGGTCGGCGTGGCCTGGCCCGGCCGTAGGATGACCACGGCTCCCCACACGAGCCCGATAAGGACCAAGGCGCCCACCGCCGCGATCGGGATTCGCTTACGGCGCTGCACCAAGGCGCTCAACACGGCCGCCGCCAGCAGGGCCACAACCACGGCCACCCAAATGCCGCGGCTGAAGGTGACTACGATACAAGCTGCCATCAGGCCCGCGGCCGCCCCGGCTGCCAGGCGCAGCCACTTGCGGGTAATCAACGCCGCGGCCAGGGCCAGCGGCAGGAGCAGCCCGAGTGTATTGGCCAGCGTTGTAGGCGAATCGAAGGTAAAGTAGACCCGCCGCAGATGGGTGCCGTAGATAAAGGCATCGTAAGAGCCATAGCGCTGCATCAGCTCATCCGACGGCCACAGTTGCCTGTCGAGCGCGAACTCGGCCAGCCCGCCTAGCGATACGAGCGCCCCAACGGTGACCAGGAGCGCGACGAGCCAGGCGACCCAGCCTGGATGGCGGCGCAGGATGTCGTGCACCAGCCAAAACAGCGGCAGGTACATGACAGAGGCGTACAGCCCCCACGCGCCGGCCAGGCTTGGCCGGTCCAGCACAAAGCGCAGCAGCAGCAGGCCCAGATAGATGAGTACGGCCAGGTGGAGAGGCGTGGCAGGCTGCCAGAGTTGCCTCAAGCGTTCCAAACGCTCCTGGCCCGTTTGCCCCGGCCCAAGCAGCGCGATCAGGTGGCGAATCCCCCACGCGACGATCAAGACGCCCAACAGCATCTCTTTCCAGTACGTGCCGGCCGGCTCGGGCACAAGTTTTTTAATCACCAGGTGGAAAGGCAAAACGGCCAAAAAGACCGCCAGCCCAACGGCGATCAGACCATCCAAGAAAAAAGATAGTTTGCGCATAAGCTTAAAAGTTCCAGGTTTAAGGTTTCAGGTTTCAAGCAGTTCACCGCTTTGGGTGTCCCCGGCCCCTTTCCGCATCGCTTCTGCGATCTGCTTCCTCGTCGCGCCGATTGCCCAGGCCGACAGCAGCACGTCTGGCGTTGCCTTGGCTGGATTCGACATCAGCCGGCTTATTGATTCAGCCAGGCCAAGCGACGGTGGAAAATCATACTTCACAAAAGGATACAGCCAGGGGACCGGCCCGTTGAAATCGCCTAGCAAATGCCCCAGGTAGCCCAGCCCCCAACTCCAGGCCGTGCGCCGGCCTCGAACCAGGCCAAGCAGCAGGGTTGAAAGCCCCAGGCCCAGCAGGGTATGGGCAATCGTTCGCCCGTTGGGTGTAATACCTATAACATGGCATAGGGTTTTGTCAATCAGGTCGGGAAAAATCCCACCCATGATCACCGGCGCCAGGTCTGCCTTCAGGTAGCGGTGCTCGAGCACCGCAAGCGCTAAATGTCCAAATAACACTATCCCGTCCATCAGCAGGGGCCCATTTGCTGCGCCCCTACTGCTCAATTTCTCAGGCTATTCCGATAGCCCAGTATCGCTAACGCGCTCAGATATACCCCCCCTCCCAGCGTGCCGCAGGACAGGAGGGTCAGCCAGGCCGGCGCGGCGGCGAGTCGAGCGTTGAGTACCGCCACAGCGGCGCTGGCAGCCGCGGCTGCCAACGTGATGAGCGCGATGTCCTTCCACCATCTATGGCTCAGATAGCCGCCCAGGCAGTGCCAGGCCAGCCAAGCCAGCACCACGGCCTGCACAGACAAGCCTAGGGCGGCCGCCATCGCCAAGCCATTATACCCGAAAGCGCGGCTTAGGGCAATGTTGCCCACCAGGCGCAGGCTGGTCTGCAAGCCATTGACGACGATGACAGTTCCGGCCCGGCGTTGGGCATAGATCACACGCCATAGAGGCTGGCACACGGCGTCGGCCAGCACGGACAGGGCGTACCACCGAAGCACTTGGCTGACGGCTGCCGTCGCCGCCGAGTCAAAGGCGCCGCGCTCGAGCAACAGGCTCACCAACGGCACGCGCAAAACGATCAGGCCGGCGCTGGCCGCCAGGCCGACCATCCACGTAAAGCGCAGGGCGTCAGCCAGGCTGGCCCGTGCCCCGGCGCTGTCCCCGGCGGCGATTTGCCCGGCCAGATTGGGAAACAAGGTGGTCGAGACGGCCAGCCCGCTCAATTGTCCCACCGCCAGCGCCAGGCGATAGGCATAGTTGAGCGTGGCCGCACAGCCTCCCCCCATCGCCGTCGCCATCGCCCGGTCGACGAACAGGATGAGGTGATGGATCGCGTAACCTGCTGCCAGTGGCCCGGCCAGGCGGGCCAACTCGCCCACTGTGGCGGACGGGGCGCAGCTTCTCTCCCCTCTAGCTCCCCCTAGCAGGGGGTGGGAATCGGGCCTCTCCCTCGCGGCGTGGATGACTTGCCACAGGAGGGGCACTTGAAGCGCCAGTGCGGCCGCGGCGCCCAGGCTCACCCCCCAGGCGGCTCGCGCTACGCCATAGGCCAGGGGCGCGGTCAGCAGGACGAGGACGAAGGTGAGATTGTAAATGCCTGTGATCATGGCCGGGCGTGCAAAGCGCCGGTAAACCTGGAGCGTGGTCCCCGCCAGCACGGCCAGCCCCATCAGCGTGATGCCCGGCAGCATCAGGCGAGTTGCCTGGGTGGCCTGGACTAGCTCGACCGGGTTAAAGCCCGGCGCCAGCCAGGCCAGGTAGAGTGGGGCGCCCCAGTTGGCGATGACGGTGAACGCCAACAGGCTGAGCGTCAAGGCACCGGCTGTCTGAAGCCCAAAGCGCCGGGCGCTGCTCTCATTGGCTTGTTGGCTCCTGACAAACAGGGGAAGAAAAGCTGGAGAGAGGACGATGGGCAGTGCGACGAACACGAATTCGGGCACGGCAAAGGCGACCAGGTAAATGTCGGTCTGGCGGCTGGCGCCCAGTTGGTGCGCAAGCACCGCCTCACGCAAAAAGCCGCTCACGGTGGCCGCCGCCAGCCCGGCCATCACGATCAGTGTGTTTCGATAGTCCTCACGTTGCATAATTTTTTACCACCAAGGACACCGAGAGCACAAAGGAAAAAGGTGTCTCGAGTGTCCTTGGTGGCCTTTGTGTCCTTTGTGGTTAGAAAGCCTTTGAGGCAGCCTATGGAGCGGCTTCGTAACGGCTTACGACAGCCAGGCTGGCCTCGTCCAGGCTGACGAAGGCGAGATAGACGCCCGGCCGGGTGACGAAGGCGGGCGGGACGTCAAAGAGGGCCGTGCCTTGAGCGTCTGTCACCGCGCCGAGAACCAGTTCCTCCCCCAGGCGGCCGGTCAAGCGCCCGTAGGCGGCGTAGGCTGGCTTGGGGGCAAAGTTGGCTCGCAGCAGGCCATAGTGGGCCTCCATGGCCGTGTTGCCCGCCGCGGCGTTGCTGTGATAATCGCGCAGGCTCCACCAAAAGACTCGTTCTACCTGGGGGTGGGCCGCCAGCGTTTCGTACACCAATTGCACCGCCTCGGCCTGCACGCTTTCGTCTACGTACTGCCTTTCCTCGCCAGCCTCGCTCACGGGCTGGAGATGCGTGGCCGAGCCGTAGCCCGTTTCGGTGATCCAGATCGGCTTTCGCTCGTCTCCAAAGCGTGCCATCACCTGCAGCGCGGCTTCTAAGCGTTCTTTGTACCAGGCTGCTTGGGGCTGCCCCAACTGGTAGATGTGCACGTTGAGCGTATCGAAAAACGGCCGTCCCCCATCTTTGGCGTCTCCATCGCCATTCGGATCGTAGAGCTGCCCCAGCGCAGTGATCAGGTCCGCCTGCCCGTCTGCCCACACGACATCGGCCAATCCACCGTTCAGGACGTTGCACGTGGGGTCGGCCGCGTGCGCGCCCTCGTACCCGGCCCGCAGCAGTTGAACGTATTGCTCGATGCTCCCGGTCCAAAAGTCGCCCGGCGCTACTTCCTCGCCGGCCGGCCGCACGTTGGGCTCGTTCCAGATGACCCAGTCCGTGATCCCGTATCCATCAGAGGTGAGGGGCGAGTCTCCGTGTGGCTTGTAGCGCTTGACGATCGCGTACACGAAATCGCGATAGTCGTTGACGTCGCTGGGTGGGGCGCGGTGGTAGTCTAGCGGCGCAAAGGGCCTGGTCGAGGCCCAAGCCGGTGTGTAAAGCAGCATCGGCACCAGGCGCAGCCGGTGCTGCTTGGCCAGCGCCAGCGCCCGATCGACTTTGCTCCAGTCGTACTGCTGCTGCTGAGGCTCGATTTGCCGCCACTCAAAATCCAGGCCGATGGCGGCCGCGCCGGCGGCGGCTGCCAACCAACTCTCTTGCTCAAGATAGGGGGAAGCAAGCCAGAACAACTGCACGCCGCCCAGCCCCCAAAAATCACCCCCGCGGTCATCAAGGAGAGAGGAGCCTGCCCCCGGCGCCAGCAGCGTCAGCGAGATGGGCCGTCCTGCACGCGGCGGGTAGGTCCCCACCGTCAGCGTTACTGCCTGGCCGGCTTGCCACGGCGCGCTTTGCACGGTGATGGGGGCTGGCGTGGCTGGCGGGGGCGTCGAGCATGCGCTCAATATCCCGCCTACTCCTACCGCTGCAACGGCGACAAGCAGTACCCTTAAACCTGAAACTTGCAAAGCTGAAACCCTCATGGCCAGCCCGGTTTTTCCAGGCGCGGCTCGCCCCAGCCGGCCCAGTCGTAGCGCAGGTCGCCGGCCGGGCCGCTGCCGGTGACCAGGATGAGGCGCACGACGCCCCGCCCGGCGAAGGGCGTCAGATCGATCCACATCGGAATCCAGCGCCGGTCCAGTTCGTGGTGCTTGGGGTCGACGTAACGGGCGTAAACCAGGTGCATGCCGGCCGCGTCTTCGACGTAGACGGAGAACGTCACACCGTCGCCTTCGGCCGTCCACGCCTCGGGCGCCACGGCCAACTCGGCCCGCAGCGTGGTGTGCACTTCGATCTTGAGCGGGTAAACCAGGGCCGTGCTGCCGGCGGCGGTGGGGTGGACGAACAGCACGTCCCGTTCCTGGCCCAAGATGTCCCAGCGGTCGGTCTTGAGCAGGGCTGGGTCCACCAGCCGCTCGGTCACGTGCCGGTTGGCGATAAAGTCATACGTGATGCGCTGGGGCAGCCAATCCGGCCGCCAGATCCACAGCAAGAAGAGAACATAAAGGGGGAGGGCTAGCACCTGCGCTGCCAGGCGGATGCCCGTCCACCCGCGTTGCGGCCCTTTCCAGAGGTCGGTGCCGGTGCGTACGAACTGCACGCCCCACTGGTAGGCTGTGCTAGCTGCAAAGACAGCTACTATTAGAAGGAGCCTCTCCTCCCTCTCCACCAGGCGTCCCATCCATGCCAGGGATAGCAGGGCCAGCCCGATGCCTAGCCCAGAGGCCCACCGGCTTGGCGCTCGCTCTTGATTCGAACTCACAGCAGCCTGTCTCCTTCGGTCGACACGGAATCTTGCCGGTAGTGGCAGCCGCGGCTCTGGCGATTGTGGCGCGCGGCCCGCGCCACGATGAGCGCCACTTCGACCGCGTTGCGCAGCCCGATCAGCCCGTCGCTCAGCTTGGTCGTGTGATAAAAGGTCTCGATCTCGTTCCACAGGTGGCGCAGCTCTCGGATGGCGCGTGACAGGCGGTCGGCGCTGCGCACCAACCCGACATAATGCCACATGATATTCTGGATGGTCTGGACGTCGCCCTGGATCAAGGCCGGGTCCGAATCAGCCTCCAGGCCGCTTTCGTCCCAGGGTGGCACGTCGTCAAAAGAGGGGCGGGAAGAAAGCGCCTTTTTCTCAACGATCAGCTCCCTGATGTGCCCCGCGGCTCGATTGCCCCACACCAGCCCTTCCAGCAGCGAAGTGGACGCCAGGCGATTGGCGCCGTGCAGACCGGTGCAACTGACCTCGCCGACGGCGTACAGCTTGTCGATCGTCGATTGCCCCCAATCATCAACCCACACCCCGCCGCACGAATAGTGAGCGGCCGGCACGACCGGGATAGGCTCGCGCGTGATGTCGACCCCGGCCTTGAGGCAAGTCGCGTAGATGTTGGGGAAGCGCTGGCGGATGGCGTCCGCCTCCATGCGCGAGGCGATGTCGAGCAGCACGTGCGAGTAGCCGTGCGTTTCCATCTGGTGGTGGATGGCGCGCGCCACGACGTCGCGCGGCGCCAGGTCCTTCCACTCGGGCGCATAGCAGGCCATGAAAGGCAGCCCGTCCGGCGTCAGCAGCACGCCGCCTTCGCCGCGCACGGCCTCGCTGATCAAAAAGCCCTCGGCGCCCGGCACGGCCAAGGCCGTGGGGTGGAACTGGATGTATTCGGCATTGATGATGCGTGCCCCGGCGCGATGTGCCATGGCCAGGCCATCACCGCGCGCCGCCGGCGGATTGGTCGTGTTGCGATAGATGCGTCCCAGCCCACCGGTGGCCAGCACCGTCGCGTGAGCCAGGTAACGGTGGATCGTGCGCTCGTTGCGATCGAACACGTAGGCGCCGTGGCAGACGATCGGGCGATAGGTGTCCAATGGGTCGCGCGAATGGTGCGGGAAGGTGATCAGGTCGACCGCCGTCGTGTTGGGCACGAGCGCCACGTTGGGGCAGGCGCGCAGCGCGGCAATCAAGCCCTGGATGATGGCCTGGCCTGTGCCGTCGCCGACGTGCAAGATGCGCCGGCACGAGTGAGCGGCTTCTTTACCCCAGGCTAGTTGGCCGTCCGGGGAGCGGTCGAATTGGATGCCGGCCGTCTCGATCAAGATTTCGTGCAGCAGCGCCGGCCCCTCTTCGGCCAGGGTTCGGGCCGCCTGTGGCGAACTGGCGCCCGCGCCGGCCGCCAGGATGTCAGCCGCCAGGCTTTCGGCATCGTCGCCTGGCCCGCGCCCGATAATCCCACCCTGGGCGTAGCGCGTGTTGGACTCGTGGGGATCGGCCGCGCCGGTGATGACCGTCACCTGGAGTTGGCTCCCGCACGCCAGGCGCAGCGCCGTCGTGGCCCCGGCAATGCCGCAGCCGATGATGAGAACGTCTGTTTGTGTTGGCATACTTCTTACTTCCTACTCCCTACTTCCTACTCCCTCTTTTTACCCGATCGCCAGCATGCGCTCCACGGCCTGGGCCGCCCGCACGCGGATCTCCTCTGGCACCTCGATGACGTATTGATCGTTCTGCAAGGACTTGAGCGTGTCTTCCAGCGTGATCTGGTGCATGTGCGGGCAGCGCACGCTGCACAGCCGCAGCATGTTCTTGTCTGGATTGGCGGCGGCGATGTTGTCCCCCATGGCGCACTCGGTCAGCAGCAGGTAGCGCGGCGCGCTGCTTTGCTCGATGTGCTTGATCATGGCCGACGTGCTGCCGGCAAAATCGGCCGCCGCCGTGACCTGGGGGCTGCACTCGGGATGGGCCAGGATGAGCACGTCCGGGAACTGCGCGCGCACGTTCTGGATATCCTGCACCGTGAATTTCTCGTGCACCTCGCACCGCCCGCGCCAGCCGATGAGGCTCCCCTCCAATTCCTCCCCCTTGATGGGGGAGGTTAGGAGGGGGTGAGAGCTGGTGGAGGCTTTTTCCCCTCCCCTAGCCCCTCCCACAAGGGGAGGGGGATTGGGAAAGATGATGCGCTTGCCCGTCTCGCGCGCCACGTTGCCGGCCAGGTATTCGTCGGGCAGAAAGATGACCGTGTCGGCTTGCAGCGACTGGACGACGGCGACCGCGTTGCCCGAGGTGCAGCACAGATCGGACTCGGCCTTGACGTCGGCGTAGGTGTTGACGTAGCTCACCACCGGCACGCCGGGGAAACGCTGCCTGAGCGCGCGCACGTCAGCGGCGCTGATGCTTTCCGCCAGCGAGCAGCCGGCCTTTTGCGAAGGCAGCAGCACCGTCTTGGCCGGATTGAGAATCTTGGCCGTCTCGGCCATGAACTTGACGCCGCAAAAGACAATGATATCCTTGTCGGTGCGCGCCGCTTTCCGGCTAAGCTCAAGCGAGTCACCGGTATAATCCGGGATAGTGTGAAACAAGGCCGGTTCCATATAGTTGTGCCCCAGGATCACGGCGTTCTTCTCTCGTTTGAGGCGGTTGATCTCGACCGCAAGCCCCGCCTTGTAGCGCAGCTCGAAATCGGGCACCACCTCGCTGAGCATGGCCTTCATCTGCGCATACATCGTGTCCACGTTCGTTTCAGTAGCTAATGCGTTAGATTTTCCACTTGACATACTTCCTCCATTGGGCGTAAAACGTGAAACGTAAGACGTAACGCGTGCGGCATTACGTTTTACGCATTACGTTCCCTTCCACAAAAAACTCACGTCCAGCGCCGGGGCCGAGTGGGTGAGCGCGCCGATCGAGATAGTGTCCACGCCGGTCTCGGCAATTTGCCGCACGGTGTCCAATCTCACGTTGCCCGAAGCCTCCAGTTGGGCTCGCCCGGCGGCCATTAGCACGGCCTGGCGCATCATGTCTGGCGTCATGTTGTCCAGCATGATGTATTCAATCCCCAAGTCAAGCGCCGTTCGCACGTCGTCGAGCGTGCGTGTCTCAACTTCGATCTCCAGCCCCGTGTTGGCCTGGCGAGCGCGGCGCACCGCTTCAACCAGCGAGCCGGCATGGTCGATGTGGTTGTCCTTGATGAGGATCATGTCGTACAGGCCACGGCGATGATTCATCCCCCCGCCGCGCAGCACGGCCAGCTTATCCACGGCCCGCAGGCCGGGCGCGGTTTTGCGCGTGTCACGGATGGCGGCGCGCGTGCCGGTCACCGCGTCCACGAAGCGGCGCGTCAGCGTGGCGATGCCGGACATACGCCCCAAGAAGTTCAAGGCCGTGCGCTCGGCCGTCAGCAGCGCGCGCGCCGGGCCAGATACCTCGGCCAATACCTGACCGGGCACGACCCGCGTGCCTTCGGCCACGTGAGCGACAAAACGTGTCGACCCGTCCAATTGCTGAAAGGCCGCGCTGGCCACGTCCAAGCCGGCGGCGACGCCGGCTTGCTTGGCGATAATCCGCCCGCTCATCGTGGCCTGGGCCAGTATGGTGCTGTCTGTGGTCACATCACCCGGCCCGATATCTTCTTCTAGCGCGCGCCGCACGCACGCGATGATGTCGTCTGGCAATTCACTCATGCTATCTCCCATTCTTTACCACAACTGGCAGGTACACTGCTTGCCCGCCAACAAAAACAGAACCACTCACCGGCCATTCAAGCCCCTCGGTCGTGAAGGTGTACCAATGCGCGCCGGCAATGGTGGGGGTAAAGACCCACTCCCACACAATGGGCACGCCCATCTCCAGCGTGCCCTCGCCTCGCTTCAGCTCGTTCGATGTCGACTGGAGTCCACGCGGGTCGCTCACGACTACGACGACGTTGGTATAAGGGTAGTAGGCCCACAGTTGCAGCGTGACCGGGGTGCTAATAGGTGGGGCAGGGGGAAACGAGCGGGCGCCGGCCGCCGCCAACACGCTGACGCTGGCGGTGATGGGGCTTTCCAGCAGACTGGCCGTATAGGTGATGAGATGGAGGCCGGCCACAGTGGATGTAAAGCGCCACTCGCGTATACAAAGGTCTGCCTCGTCCCATCTGTCCGGCAACGATAGGGCGACCGCTGCGCCGCTGGGCGTGGTGACGCTTAAAATGGACGAGTAATAACACCGGTACGCGCTGGCCTGGACTGCAACTTCCTGGCCTAGCCAGGCAGGGCTGGGCTGCGCGCTCAAGTGAGCCGTGGCCACGGCGCGCAAGGTCGCCGTGGCCGGCCTGGCGAGCGTGTCGGCCGAGAAAACCAGGCTGTGACTGCCCGGTGTCGTAGGTGTAAACGTCCACGTCCACGTATAAGGCCCGCTGCTCGCCATCGCGCCGCTGCCCAACTGAATAGAAACCGACAATGGATCCGTAATCGTCAAGCGGGTGTTGGACAGATCGTGCTCCGATCTAACCTGGATGCTCGTCGCCTGACCCAACTCGGGTTGAGGCGGCTGGATGGTGACGAATTCAGCCGTGATGTTGGGCGTGATGGCGACCAGCTTGGCATCGTCCACGTATACGTCGTTGTTGATGCGGGCCCAATCCCACTCGGGGCGCGAGTGGGTAAATACCGTCACGGTGTCGGATAGCGCGGTGCTTTGCACAGAGTACTGGACCCACTGGTCAAAGGCCCATTTTTCTTCGGACCACATGATATTGGTGCTGAAAGGATCCGTCCCACCGGTGGGGTCCAGGCCGATTTTTAAATGCATCTCGGATGGCGCGTTGGATACGAGCCCCCCCTTGCACACGCCGGTCGCGTCGGGATCGTAGCACATCCAAGCTTGCATCCAGGCCGAGAGCTCGAGCATCGTCCCCGGCGCAACGTTGGTGACCTGTTGGTATATCCCGCCCTGGTGCATCCGGCTGAAGGAAAAGTACTTTTGCGCCTTGGAGCCGGTGTGGATGCGATAGGTGTAGGGATCGTAGCTGATCTCGGCAAATTCGGGCTGCTGCCAAAAGCAGCCATAGTCTCGCTTGCAGCGACTCGTGTCGGGATCGATACAATTGCTGGGACACGGGATCCAGCAGTCCACTTTCCACGGCTCGCACGGCGGCAAAGCGAGATACCACGACTTCCAGCCCAGCGCGACGTTGTTCGCGCTTCCCCACGTGACAAAGTTGCCTTCAAAACTGGGATTGGTCAGCAAATTGCCCGGCACGGCCACCGTGGGGATAGGAGTGGGCGCCGCTGCCGCCAAAGGCGCCATCGCCAGCGTCGTTCCAGTCGCCACCGGCTCGGCGAGGGATAATGCTGGCGCGGCCGATTGGCCCCTCCTCGCCAGGACAACCCACGCCCCGCCGCCGACCACGACCACCGCCGCCAACACCCCGATGATGATCCACGTGATTCGCCGCATATCGCTCCTTCTTACTCCCTACTTCTTACTCCCTACTACGGAAACAATCGCCGCGCCTTGACCTCGGCCACGGCATCGTCACGAAAACGGTACAGGCGTGCCGGACGCCCCTCCCGCTCGCGCCGCACCCCCGCCTCTTCAATGATCTGCGCTTGCAAAATCTTGCGCCGAAAGTTGCGCTTGTCCAACGGCTCGCCCAGGACAGTCTCGTAAGCCTGCTGCAGCTCGGTCAGGGTGAACGTGTCGGGCAAGAGTTGGAACCCCACCGCGCTGTATTCCAACTTGTAGCGCAAGCGCTTGAGCGCATAGCTGACGATGCTGCTGTGGTCAAAGGCCAAGGGCGGCAACGCTCGCACCGGCCACCAACGTGCCTCGCTGGCATCGCTGCCGCCTCGTACGGCCATGCTTGCCACCAGGGCAAAGTAAGCCACACTGATTACTCGCCCACGCGGGTCGCGGTCGACGGCGCCAAAGGTGTACAACTGTTCCAGGTATACGTCGCGCACGCCGGTCTCTTCTTCCAACTCACGGCGGGCTGCATCCTCGATCGACTCGTCAATTTCCACAAAGCCGCCGGGAATAGCCCAGTGATTGGCGTACGGATCGTGCTTGCGCTTGATCAGCAGGATGTGCAAGTTATAATGAGTTGGCTCATTATAACTGCCGTCGTCTTCGCACAACGTGAACATGATGACGTCCACGCTGACGTACGGATGCGGCCATTGCTCTTCCATAAGTTTTGCCTCTCGCGACATTAAGTGTATGTAACACACAAATTATACCGCACAAAATGGTAGATGTCAAGGGCAAGAGCTGAGTGCGTTTCGCCTTCGGATGGGGCGCTGCCAAGGTCACTATAATATTACCTGCGAAAAACTATCACAACCGCGAAGATTTTCGCTTGCGCGCCGAGCACGCAGAGTGCACCGAGAAGATTTTTAAAAACTCTGCGTTCTCGGCGCTCTCGGCGGTAAAATCTTTGGTCGCGGCCGAAGGCCGCGCTAGGGTATGCACAGCACGTCGCCCACAAAAATCAGGTCGGGGTTGAGGATGTGATTGTAGGTGGCCAGCGCCCAGGGCGACTTGCCGTAACGGCGCGCGATGGACCACAGCGTGTCGCCGTTACGGATCGTGTATCTGAGCGGGCATTGCGTGCTTGCCGGCAGCGTAGGCACGGGAACTGGTGTGACACCCGGCTGTGGCGTGCTCAGCGTATCGGGCGGGGCGAATTGTCTGAAGCAGATTCGTCCGGCTGGGATGCTTGTCCACTGCTCGCCGGGGATGATCAAGCGCTGGCCTGGATAGATAAAACTGGCCGCGCCCAAGCCGTTGCGCGCGGCGATGGCCAAGGGGTTGACCAGGTAGGCTCGCCCCAGGCAGTAAAGCGTCTCGCCGCGTTGGACGGTGTGCATGCCGATGTCTTGGACTGTGAGTGTCGGCGCCGGCTGGGGAGTGGGCGGCGCGCTCGTCGGCGACTGGGGAGGTGTAGGTGAAGGCGGGGTTGGGAGGGTGGGCTCGGGCGTGGGCATGGCTGGCTTGGGGGTGTGGGAGGGTGCGGGTGGGATTGTAGTGGCGGGTGTGGGCGAAACAGGCGTGAAGGTGGGTGTGGGTGGGGCGGGCGTGAAGGTGGGTGTGGGTGGGGCGGGCGTGAAGGTGGGCGTGGGTGGGGCGGGCGTGAAGGTGGGCGTAGGGCTGGCTTCGACTGAAATCACGCTGATTTGCCCGCCCTGGCTGGTGGCTGAAATCGAGCCGCCTTGGGGATTGCCAAGAAACAGGCTGGTAAAGGCCAGGTTGGCCGCCCCCGGCGCGAGCCCCTTGAACACGATCGACACCAGCGTGCCGCTTCCGCTAGCCGGGCTACTCGCTTCGGCTTCATAACGTATCACGTTGCTGGTGCTGTCCTTGACCAGCGTGCCTGGCTTGGGGCTAAAGAAGGCGCCTTCAGTGAGAGATACCATCTCGAGCATCGTCGAGTTGTAGGCCAGGCGCAACTCGACAACGGCCAGATTGTTCGCGTTTTCTACTTGAACCTCCACTGCCAGCACTGCCCCCACGTCTACTTGTGCTGAGGCAGGTGAGAGCTTGACGAAGGCTGCGGATGAAGCGTCGCTCGTCGGTGTGGGTGTCGGGCTGGCTGGGGTGGTGGGGGTAGGGGTGGGCGTCGGAGAGGCGGTTGTGGGCGCGGTGGTGGGGGTAGGGGTGGATGTTGGAACGGCGGTCGTGGGCGTGGCAGTGGCGGCCGAGGTGTCATCTACGTCAACCTGCCCGCCCTGGCTCGTGGCCGAGATGCTGCCGCCGGTCTCGTTTCCCAGGAAGACGGTCGAGAAGGTCAGGTTAGCCGTGCCGGCTGCGCGTCCCTTGAACACGATTGACACCAGCGTGCCGCTCCCGCTGGCCGGCGTACTTGCTTCGGCCTCGTAGCGGATCATGCCGACGGCGTCCCGCTTGACGAGTGTGCCCGCCACCGGGGTGAAAAAGCTGCCTTCTGTGATCGACGCCACTTCGAGCACGGTTGGGTTGTAGGCCAGGCGCATCTCGACCGCCGCCAGCTTGCTCACATTCTCAACCACGACATTGACGGTGACGGTCTCACCCACGCTGACTTGGGATGTGGCAGGGGATATCTTGACGACGGTGCCAGATTGGGCGTTGGCCGAGCCGCTGGCGGCGAGCGCGGCAACCAGGCTGAGGATGGCAATAGATTTGAACACGTGCCCGCTAAGAGCTTGAGATTGCATGTCCTTCCCCCTCTTGCAAGTTCTAAAACGTGACGCCTTTTATTCTATTCGTAAAGATTCGTGTCATGCGTGGCTAAAAGTCAGCCTGGCCGGTAACCTCGCCCACTTTGGCAGCGATCTCGGTGACGCCGCGATCGGTGCGCCAACCTTCGTGATTCTCATCCTGGCCGGGCCAGTACAGTGCGAAGGCCACCGCGCCTCCCAGGTTAGGTTCGTGGCGCAGCAGGCTGTAGTAACGGCCGTACTGCTGGCCCTTGGTGGCATAGTCGATGTGCCGGCTGTTGTTGCTGAACTCGGTAATAAAGAGCAGCTTGTTTGGCCAGCGGGCGCGGAACTTTTTCCACAGCAGGCCATCCACTTCCGATTGCATGGCCCAGTGGCCACTGCCTTCGTTTTGCCAGTAACAATGGATGCCGATCCAATCGGCTCTTTGCACGGCCGCCTCGCTCGCCTCCAAAAAAGCCCAGATGTCGGTCTCGGCCGGAAAGGACGGGTTGTTGAACTGAGGTGAGAGGCCGGGGTAGCCCAGCTTGGCGTCAGCGTGGCGCATTTTGAGCGTGCTGTATACGGCGGCGAACCAGTTGCCAAACTCACTCCCATTGGCCCAACTGATCCCCAGGCCTTCTTGAGGCAGGTTGGGCTCATTGTGAATCTCAAAGTAACGCACCCCAACCTGGTACAATGCGTCGTAACCCTGCATCACCGAATCGGCAAACTCGGCTGCCGACATGCGGCGGTTGCCCGGTTTTTCAAACAGGCGTGCCATGACAAACTTGCCATCGCCAATCAGCCGCTTGGCGATGTCGGCCCCCTGGCCTTGGGCTTCCTTGCTGGGTGCCAACAGCTTGATCAATTCCACGTGGCCCGTGTCGATGACGCCATAATCTACATCGATCAGAGGCCACGGGTCGGCGGTGCCCAAGCCGGCCAGGCATTTGCCAGCGCCCCAGACCGGCTTTTGCAAGACCCCTGGCTTGTCTGCCAGGTAAATCTCGTTGTCTTTGGCGTAGCGGTAGCGCGCCCAACCCTCCTTGTCGAAGGGGGAGCGCACGCGCGCCCACACGTCGCCCACCTCACCTGTCCAAGGTTGCCCATCTTCTGTCAGGTTGACGCTCAGCGAAACGACGCGCGTGTTGGCCGGCAAGCGCTCGATGACTTGCGCTCCTTCAGCCCGTTCAGCGCGCACCTTTAGCCCGCCCCAGCGATTGACCGTCGATTGGACATAGGCCACCGGACGCGGCACATGCAACACCGTTCCCGCCTCCGGCTCGCTATCCTCAGACAGAGCATTATAATGCTGCAGCACGGACCAGCGTTTCCAGGTGCCATATGCCTTGAAGGCTATCTGGCGCTTGCCCTCGCCTGGCTCGACGGTGTAGTCGTCCACGTCGGCCGGCCATTCTCCAAGCGTTGCCGTGAGCTGGGTGATCGTGGCATCGTCGAGCTGCTCGAATGGCGTGCCGTTGTAATCGCTTTTGCCGTCGTAGGCCAGGCGCGAGTACACCCGCCGGCGCGCCATCTGCAGATCCAGAGGCACCAACAAATCGGGCAGCACCAGCCAAAAGTCGCTGTTGCCGTCCTCGTGGCAACGCCCCCAGGCTTCATTCCAGGTATCTTCAGTGTAGGTGTGAAAGGCGCCTTCCTCCCGGCGCGGTGGCCAATAGTACGGATCGTGGATGATGACTTCCTTGCGCTCTTCGTCGTAGCCGACGATCAGGACAAAGTGCCCGCCGGTGGTCGATTGGCCCTGCCGGTCAGGCAAGTATTTGTACTTGATCAGCGCGATGGGGGGGATGCCTTGATCGATGAAGGCGCGCAAGTCTTCGATGGTGTTGGGCCGGCGGCTGGAGAGCGCCAGCCCAAACGCTTGGGCAGCCTTGCGAATCTCGAGAATGGACAGCGGCCGGTCGGTGGTGACGCCGCTGGCCGCGTAGATCTCGTCGGTGCGATTTGGCACGCCGCGCGCAGCCAGGATCATGGATACACACGCCGGGCCACAATCATTGTTCTTGCCTTGGGCGTCTCCGTCTTTTTGAGACTTGTAAGGGATAGGTAAAAGTTTTTGACTCATAGCTACCTCTGTCTTTCCTGGATGACCGTTTTGATGCTCTGTGCCAAGTATACCTCATTTGGCGCTAAAGTCAATGCTGAGGCCATTTGATCAATTAAAAAACACGTGCTAGAATAGAGCCTGATGGGATTGTTCGAAGGCACTTGCGCGTCAATTGATCTTGAGCTTTGTGACGCTGGCTTTGTTGGCCTGGGCTTGGCGATTGCCAAGGGGATCGTGGAGGCCCACGGTGGGCAAATCTGGAGGGCCAAATATGAACACACAAGATTATATCCAATTGGAAAACGAATACGGCGCCAGGAACTACAAACCACTCGACGTCGTCCTCACCCGCGGCCAAGGCATTTGGGTTTGGGACGTGGAAGGCAATCGCTACCTCGACTGCCTCTCGGCTTACTCGGCGGTCAACCAGGGTCATTGCCATCCCAAGATCGCCGCCGTGATGAAGGAACAGCTCGAAAAACTCACCCTGACTTCGCGGGCTTTTCGCAACGACCAACTGGGCTTGTTCTATAAAGAACTGTGCGAGCTGACGCATTCGCACATGGTGCTGCCCATGAACAGCGGTGCGGAGGCAGTCGAGTCGTGCATCAAGGCGGTCAGGAAATGGGGCTACCGGGCCAAAAGCGTCCCCTATGGTGAAGCCGAAATCATCGTGTGCGAGAACAACTTTCACGGGCGGACGATCACGATCGTAGGCTTTAGCACCGAGGCGTTGTACCGCGATGGCTACGCGCCCTTTACACCGGGCTTCAAGATCATCCCCTTTGGCGACGCCCAGGCCCTGCGCGATGCCATCACGCCGCGCACGGTGGCCTTTTTGGTCGAGCCGATCCAGGGCGAGGCCGGGGTGATCATACCCCCCGCAGGCTACCTGCGGGACGTGCGGCGCATCTGCACCGAGCACGACGTGGTCATGATCACCGACGAGATCCAAACCGGCCTGGGCCGTACCGGCAAGCTGTTGGCCGAGGAGCACGAAGGCGTCGAGGCCGATCTCACCTTAATCGGCAAGGCCTTGTCAGGCGGCTACTACCCGATTTCAGCCGTGCTGTCCAACCAGCAGGTGCTGGGCGTTTTTCAACCTGGCGATCACGGCAGCACCTTTGGCGGCAATCCCCTGGCCTGCGCCGTGGCGCGGGCCGCCCTGCGTGTCCTGGTCGAAGAGGGGATGATCGAGAACGCCGAAAAAATGGGCGCCTACTTTATGGCTGGGCTGCGCGCGATCGAGAGCCCCTACGTCAAAGAGATCAGAGGCAAGGGGCTGATGATCGGCCTGGAATTGTGGAGCGCAGCCGGAGGCGCGCGGCGCTTTTGCGAAGCCTTGCAGGCCAAAGGCTTGCTATGTAAAGATACCCACCGCGACGTCGTTCGTTTTGCGCCTCCCTTGATCATCCAGGCCGCCGAGATCGACTGGGCCTTGGAAAGGATCCAGGCCGTATTGAGCTCGTAGGGGCAAGCCTGGCTATAAAATCTTAGAGGCGGCTCCCACGCCGCTGGTTTACGCGGGCGTGCGTCGTATGCAAAGCATACGCGCCCGTCAAGTCCCCCAGAGTTTTGAGCTATACCCCCGGATTTTGCTGAACTTGACAGTTTATAACAAGGAGGGTATAATTAGAAGATTGCGCCTATTTTCGTTATAACCGGCCGAAGTGCAGAGTTGTTCTCGTGTGCTTGGCGCTTGTTGTCAGGAGGTATTGATGGAAGCAAAAGATTTTCGTGCCTTGAGGATCAGCCTGGCCTCACCAGATGACATTAAAGACTGGTCTTATGGCGAGGTGACCAAGCCGGAAACCATCAATTATCGCCGCTTGAGGCCTGAGAAGGACGGCCTCTTCTGTGAAGCGATATTCGGCCCGACCAAAGATTGGCAGTGCTATTGCGGCAAGTACAAAAATATCCGCTACCGCGGCATCATCTGTGACAAGTGTGGTGTAGAGGTGACCCGTGCCGCGGTACGCCGCGAGCGGATGGGACACATCTCGCTGGCGGCCCCCGTGGCACACGTGTGGTACACCCGCCGGGTGCCCAGCTACCTCGGCATGCTGCTAGACATGAGCAAGCGCAACCTCGACCGTGTGCTTTACTTTGCCCAGTACGTGATCACCTACGTGGACGAGGACGCGCGCCAGAAAGCGCTCAAGCGATTGGACGACGAGCTCGAGCGTGAGCGCCATCGCCTGGAAACTGCCAGCCAGGCAGACATCGCCGGGCTGAGGGCCAAGCTGGACACAGATATTGAAAAGCGCACGGCCAGCCGAGACAGCCGGGCTGCCAAGCTGGAAGAGAAGATGAACGCGGCCACTGAGGTGTTTATGAAGCGCGCCCAGTCGCTCCAACGCAAGCTGGAAGACAAACATGGCACGGCGGTGCGCACGGCCATCGTTTTCGAGCCGACTGACGAAGTGATCGTTGCCCAGGGCGAGACGATCGGCCGCGAACATTTGCCCCGCCTTAACAAGGTCGTCGAAGCCAAGCTCAACGAGTTGAAGGATGAGCACGAGGCGGAGCGCGCGCGCGTGTTGGGCAAGTTGGAAGACGATATTCGATCTTTGCAAAGCACCCTGGCCGACCACGTCAGCGGGATTGAGGCTCGCCTGGCTCAGCAAGTTGAGAGCCTGATGGGACGCGTCGCGGCCGAGCGACAAGATCTGCTTGATCTGTCCGTGATGCAATTCTTGACCGAACCGCGTTATCGCGACTTGAAGGGACGCTGGGGCCAAGTGTTCAAGGCCGACATGGGCGCCGAGGCCTTGTATGACATCCTGGTCCGGCTCGATTTGGATAAAATGACCGTCGAGCTGTGGCAAGAAGTCAGGACCACCCGCTCCAAGCAAAAGCGCAAGAAAGCGATCAAGCGCTTGCGCATTTGTGAGGCGCTGCGTAAAAGCAACAATCGCCCCGAATGGATGATCCTGACCATCCTGCCGGTCATCCCGCCTGACCTGCGCCCCATGGTGCAACTGGATGGCGGCCGCTTTGCCACCAGCGATCTTAACGATCTCTACCGGCGGGTGATCAATCGCAACAATCGTCTCAAGCGCTTGTTGGAACTGGGCGCGCCGGACGTGATCGTGCGCAACGAAAAACGCATGCTCCAGGAAGCTGTTGACTCGTTGATCGACAACAGCCAACGCGGCAAGGCCCTGTCACGCCGCGGCCGGCGCGAGCTCAAGAGCTTGAGCGATATGCTCAAG
>JAFGFO010000120.1 GCA_016931085.1 Thermoflexales bacterium | reverse complement strand
GTGGTCGGGGTCGCGCTTGATCAACTCGGCGTAGACCTGGTCGCTGAACCATTGGATGAGTTGCGACCAGCAAACCATGATGATAGGCGGTAAGAAATCTGGTATAATATCCATAGCGCGGCCTCCAGCCGCAACCGAAACTAGTTCACCGCCGAGATCGCAAAGAACGCCGAGAAGAATTTATAAAAAATCTCTGCGCTCTCGGCGTGCTCGGTGGTTAAAAACTTGCGCGGTTGACGCAAATGTCATTGAGCAATTATATAGGAAAGTATATTGGCACATTGATTAACGAGGAGGTCTACGATGGCTGATAAAGATATCCAAGAAACGGCTTCAGTTATTCAATCTATAATGGAAAAACTAAAATCCATGCCCTTGCCTAATGAACTCGAGGATTGGAACCGAATAATTCTAGTCCGGGTTGATGGGCCAGAGCAAATCTGCTTTGAATGGATCGTCAAGGATGGACAATGGCAAATCGAAAATGGACAACCTCATAAACCTGATTTGATTGTCTTTGGTACTGAAGCAGAGCTGGTACAAATTTTTACATCTGTTAATACTTTACCCAAGATCGAAGGGCGATGGGGGATAAAAAATGTAAAGAAGTTTGCAACGTTGAGAGGAACGATTATCAATTATCTCGGTGACGATGCCTCTGGATTTGTAGACAAAGCCAAGAAAAGAAAAGCACAAGAGTATGAAACCATTGGGCAATCTGTTTCAAGAGTGGGTTCTTGGTTTTTTCTCCGTATGGTCGGTATCGTTGCCTTTGTGGTCGCTGCAAAGTGGGCGTCAGGTGGAGGAATTGATGATAAGACACTTTGGATTGCTGTCTCTATCTTAGTTCCTACTATGTTGGCAGTCAAAATAGTTGCTGAAATTATAAATTATCGTCGGTATCACCACTCAGGTATTGTATCCGCCAAGCCGGCCGTCACGATCGGCGCGGTTGTCGTGCTCAGCGTGGCCCTCGCGCTTGGCGTGTTTTTTTGGCCGGGTTCGCCGTTCGCCACCCAGTCCAGCTCAGAATTGTCGCCGGCGCGAGCCGCTTTGAAAGCGGGCGATACGGCCAAGGCGGTGACAGAACTGGAAGCCTTCATTGCCCGCCAGCCAACCTCGGTCGAAGCGCATACCTTGCTTGCGCAAGCCTATCAAAAAGCCGGGCGCACGGAGGACGCCTCGAAAGAATACCAGGCGGCCATCCTCCTGGCACCCGACGAGGTGGCCCAATACATCCTGGATCCCAACGACATCGAGGCGCATTTCTTGCTGGGCAACGCCTTTGTGAACGCCGGGCGGCCCGACGAGGCCATCGCCCGCTATGAAGCCGTGCTCAGGCTCGATCCCAAGCACATCAGCGCCAATACGAACTTGGGGGCCGCTTTGTACCAAAAGGGGGAGCTTGAGGCAGCGGTGCGGCAGTTGCAAGCGGCCCTGGCACTGGCACCTAACGATCCCGAAACGCGCTATTTGCTCGGCGCAGCCTACATTCAGCAAAGCCAGTTGGCCAAGGCGGAAAGCGAATTCAGCAAAGCGCTGACGGCCAGGCCAGACTTTGCTGAAGCCTACGTCGGCCTGGGCAATGTGCAGTTGCTCAAGGGCGAGCTGGAGCCGGCCATTGGCAGCTTTAAGAAGGCGGTCGCGATCAATCCCAATTTGCCGGAAGCCTACTTGCCGTTGGGCAAGGCGTTGGCTGTCCAGGGCAACACGGTCGGCGCACGAGACGCGCTGAACGCTTTCCTCAAGCTCAACCCACCAGATGAGCGCCGGCAAGAAGCCGAGCAGGTGTTGAGCCAGTTGGGCCAGTGAGGGGACGATGCTTATGCTAAAGCTGTTGATGAGCTGGGATATCCGGCCGGGTAGAGAAGCAGAATATTTCGAATTTGTGATGAAAGAGTTTGCGCCAGGCTTGATGCGCCTGGGCCTGGAGCCGACCGAGGCCTGGTACACGATGTATGGCGACTGTCCCCAGGTGCTGACCGGCAGCGTGGCCAAAGATATGGTCACCATTCAGGATATCTTGACCAGCGAGGAATGGCAGAATCTGTATCACCGCTTGCTGGGCTATGTCAGCGACTACCGGCACAAGGTGATCCACGCTTCGGGCGGGTTTCAGCTTTAAGAAAACGGGGCTGGCATCGCGATGCCAGCCCCGTTTTCGATAAGCTACTGGTTCTTGACCACCACCGGCAGGTAAACGGCATAGCCGGCCGCGGGTCTGACGGTGATGACCGCCTCTGCGCTATCCTCTCCATAGTCGTTGCTGACCGTCAGCGTGACCGTGAAGGGACCAGTCGCCGTGTAAGCATGAGTTGGGTTCTCGAGCGTGCTCGTCACCCCATCGCCAAAGGTCCAGACATAGCTCAACGGCTCGGCGCCGACTGAGGTGTTGGTGAAGGTGATCGGCTCGCCTATCCCAACCTCGGTTGCGCTGGTAAAGCTCGCCTCAGGCGCGAGGCCAATGATGATCGTGTGCGTGTCTGTCCTGACGCTGCAGCCGTTGTCCGCCGTGACCGTCAGCGTGTGGCTGCCCACAACCAAGCTGCGAACCGACGCGCCGGTCGTGTCGCCGTTATCCCACAGATAGCTCGGCGCTGTGGCCGAGGACGGTTGGTAGGTAGCAGTGAAGGTATAGACGCCCGGCAAGCCAGAGATGGCGCCCGCGATGCTGACGCTCGTCATCTCCACGCACGCTTCCTGGACCGTCATCGTCACGGGAACGTTGGCCAAGCCGCCCGCCCCGCCATCGACGCTCAAGGTGGTGAGGTACACCCCCTGCGTGGTCGGCGCGGTGAAGGTGACCAGAACGCTTACGCTTCCGCCTGGCTCTAGCGCGCCGCTGGCAGGGGCCACTTGCAGCCAGTCGGCCTCCGGCGACTCGGCGATACTCCAGGCCATGCCAGTTGTGCCAGCGTTGCTGACGAGCAGCGTGCGGGCGCTTTGGCCGCCGGCGCCCAGGAACACGTCCAACTGGCCTGGGTTCACAGCGAGCTGGGCTTCGCCGAGAACGACGACCTGGCGGCTGGTGGAGCGGCTGTAGGTCATCGAGTCGCACGTATTGCTGGCGGTCATCACCACGGTGTATGTGCCGCTGACGGCGTAGGTGTGATGGGCGGTCTGGTTCTCCCCCGTTTGGTCATCGCCAAAATTCCAGGCGTACTGGATGGGCGGGGTGCCGGTATACACCTGGCCGCTCAAGGTGACCGGCTCACCGGCCTTGAGCACCGCCGGGGCAACGCTAAAGCTTGGATACCAGACTGGAATGCACTGGTTGGGATCGATATACATAACCGATGCCGGCTCGCTCTCGGCCTCAACCACCAGCCCTTGGGCGTGGCTCCTCGCCAGGGCTTGAGCCTGGTTGACGATCTCGCTGCCATTGATGGTCGTGACGTTTTGCACCTGGATGCTGACAGAACCCGCTTGCCCTTGATCCAGGTCGCCGATGAGACAGGTGACGACCCCACCGGCAGCCCCGCCGCTGTGGCTGCAGGACGGGGAGGCGCCAATAAAGCTCACCAGGTTAGACAATACGTCACTGATCACGACGTGGTGCAAGGCGCCGCCGCCGTCGTTGGTGTAGGTAAGGGTGTAGACGATGGGCGCGTTCAGTGCGCTCACCGTCGGCGGATAAGCCTGCTTGACCAGCGTCAGTTGCGGGGCGCGGATGTCGATCGAGACAGGCGCGCCGGCCGTGGTCTCAGCCGTCGACAGCTTGCTGGATCGAATCCGGTAGCCGGCGTTGGTGACGGTCTGGGCGGCCCCGCTCGCCTGGACGACCAGCGTCAAGCTGTCCAGCGTGCCGGTTGGCACTGTGCCCAACGACCAGCTCACGACGCCGGCATCGTGTGTGCAGGCGCCGCCGGGGCAGCCGGCGAAGGCTACCCCGTCGGGCAGCTCGTCGACGACGAGCGTCTCGTAGGCCGCTTCGGTGCCATAGTTCGAGTAAACCAGCGTGTAGGTGATCGAGTCACCCGTGGCGACCGGGCGCGTGTCGGCGCTCTTGACGACAGCCAGGTGCGGGCGTGCCACGCGGGTGCGCATGGGTTCTTCGATGGTGCGCACCGGAACAGGCGGATCCCCTCCACTTTCGGTTACGTTGACCAACCAGGTGTCTTCGCCGGCCGTGACCAGGCCCCAGATTTGCATGTGCCCCGTGGCATCTTTTAACATGGAGGCGCAGGTCCAGACCGCGTCCCCGCCAGCCGGCTCTATAAACTGCCAACCCGGAGCGAGGCAGCCAGCACCGTCGGCGGTGTGCCCCAGGTAACTAAAGCCGGCCGGCAGCGTATCGGTGATGCGCACGTGGGTCGCCGAGCCAGCCGTGTTGGTATAGTAGACAGTGTAGGTCAACACCCGCCCTGGGAAAGCCGGGTCAGGCGTGACTGATTTGGAGGTAGCGATACTGGGCGCCCAGGTCGGTTCGGCGATCGAGGGAGCGACCGTCTGTTGGCAGCTCAGGTCGGCCCGGTTGGTGTACAGATCCTGTTCCAGATCAACCGTGACGATCAGTGCGTCTATGCTGGCAGCCGCACCTGGCGCCAGGGAGGCAATCGTGTAGGTGGCATAGGTGCTGTCTCCATTGACTGCCCAGCCTCCACCCGACGCAAAGCTGGTATTGGTGTCCCACGTATCGGTGATCACGATGTTCGTGGCGGTCAACGTTCCCGTGTTGATCAGGGTAAAGTTATACATCATCAGGTTGCTGGGGCCTGGCGGAGGTGCCGTGTCCGGCCCAGTCTTGCTAAAGACAAACTTGGGGTAAAGCAGATTGGTCGTCCACGAGGCCATCTTGGCCGGCGCTCCCGGACTGTCAACTGTGACGCCGCTGGTAAAGTGATCCAGCAAGTACGGCAGCGGCGCGTCGACCTGCAAGATGAGCGTCAGCGTGCAAGGCTTGCCGTCGTTGGGCACTGAGTTATCCACAAAGTGCTCGTCAGACACGTAGCTGAGCCGGTCCGTCACGCTGGCGGTGTAAGTGATCAGGCTCAGGTAGGGACCATAATCCAGCGTCAGGTTCACGTCATTGGGAGTCGTGCCGTCGTTGCTGTAGACCACCGTGTAGGTGACCGTCTCGCCAGCGTAACTCGTCTCCGGGCCGCTTAGTTGCACGTGCGGGTTAGGGGCCTCGATCGGCGTGGTGACCGACCACGTCAGCGGCGGCTGCTCCCGCGCCGGGTTGCTGGCCTGGGCATCCCAGGCGAGAGTATTGGTAACGGCCGTCAGCGTGCCCGGCAGGACCGTCAAGGTGCGCAGAACGAGCTCGATCTCCTGCCGGCCAGACGCCGGCACGCTGGCCACGTTCCACACCAGCCGCCGGCCAGCCGTGTCTGTAACAACTGGGGCCGGGTTGGCGCTGACGTACTCCAGGTACGCATCGTAGCTGTCGGTGATGACCAGGTTGGTGTAATTCGAGTCGGGGCTGGTGTCGGTATAGGCCAGGCTGTAGGTGATCCGCTCACCGGCGCCCACGGCGCTCGCCGCCGTCGATTTGCTGGCTTCCAGCCCAATCACCTTGAACACATCGCTCACGCTGAAAGGCAGGGCCAGGGGATACACCACCCCAGTGGTGCCCGTGACGGAGGCGAAATCCCGGTAGTGGCGGTCGAAGGGCTTCGTGTCGCCCACCTGGCTGCTATAGTCGGTGATGTAAGCCTGGTTCTTGTACCAGACGCCCGGGATAGCCGCAGGTAACACCCTGAGCGTATAGTCTATCTCGAAATCGCCCGCCGGGCAGACCTTGTCAATCGTCCAGCACACAGTGCCTTGAGCCTGCGCTTGGGGCTTGTCCAAGAATTTCGCGCCGGGGCAGGTGAGCGGAGGGGCAAGCGCCAATGCATCGGCAATCTCCACCTCGGGCGGCAATTGATCGCATACTTGTACCTCGTAGGCGTTGACACCACCCTGGGTGCTGTTCCTGACAGTCGTCCTGAACGACAAAGTGTCACCGACCCCGTAGTCGCTTACACCTCGGCGTTGGGTTGTGAACACACCGCCGCCGCCCGTGCTCAAAAAGGGCTGAGCCACATTGTGGGGGCCAGGCACGCTCGTATTGGTAGAGGTTCGGCTGCTGGCATCGCCCGGGCTGGCGAGCCAATACAGAATGGCGTTGGTCCCGGCCGATTGCAGATTACGAAAATCCTGGTACTTGTTCGCCGCATTGGCCAGGGTTTGCGTCTCGCCGGCAAAAGTCGGCTCGCCGTTGACATCCAAGCCCGTCAACAGGGTCTGGTAAGTCGCTGTAAAGACATACGTAGAGGCCGAATCGGTGTTGTCCACCGTGTCCATGCGCCAGCCCAGCTCCTCCCTCACCAGGCCCTGGTCGAGCGCCCCCGGCGCTGTGATGGGGAGGCCGGTGGTCAGCGCGCCCTGCACGCGCAGCGTGCCGCTGATGTAATGAAAGCCGCGCCGCAGCGCGTCGGTATAGCTGGGGCTGTAGAGAACGGTGCCGGCGCCCAAGCGGGTGATCAGGGTATAGGTCACCTGGTCGCCGATGGTCACATTCGCCGGAAAGGCGCGCTTGTCTGGAGTCCCAACGGGCATGATAAAGCCTCCAACGCCAGGGCTAGTGTAGTTGGCATACTGAATGCCTTCATCAGGCACGTCGCCGGGCAGCGTACTGTAGCGAATTTGCGCCGTGCACGTGTAACGGCTGCCGATCACAAAGGTCTGGGGCAGCGTCACGTCAATTCGAGGAGCAACGTTCCAGGCAGTTCCGCCGGCCAGGCTAGGAGCAGTCCATGTGATAATTGTGACATCGCCCACCTTCGACCAAGTGAAGGTTACAGGATTGGTGGCCGTCACAAGGCTCAGCCCCGGGCCCAGCACGACGTTCAACACCAGGTCGTAGGCTGCGGGAGGATTGGTCCCCCCGTTTGAGGCAGCATTGAGCGTGAACCTGACTGGATCACCCCCATTGGGAGGTGTGGCATTGGGATAGCCTGGCGAGTAACCGATAGTCGGATTAGTCAGCAAGGGCCGCCGGACGACGACGCCAGGCAGCGTCTCGTTTTCCGCATAGTAGCGCGTGTCGGCGAAATTCACCGTGCAGCCGGGAGTCTCGCACCAGCGCAGGATGGGCTGGACGAGCAAGCCATTCGACAAAGACGTAGGGTCGCCCGAGGTACCCAAGAAATAGGCCTGGCGCGCCACGGCGTAAACGGTGAAAACCATGGAGCGGGTGATGCTGTCGGTATCGGTGATGGTGCGCGGCTCGAACTCGAGCTGGGTGAAATTGCCGGTTGCCTTTTGAACGTCGACAGCCGCTTGCGTGGTGGTCAAGGTGTGGGTCTCACTGGCGCCGGTCACCCACAGGCCATCTTGCACCAGCACGCGGGGCACCGCGTTGTAGGCGAGCGTGCCGCGCGGGATGGTGAAAAAGACCGTCATGGTGACCGCCTCGCCGGCCACGGCTTGCTGGCTGCTATTGCCGGCGGCGATGACGCTGGTGGTGTGCGACTTGCCAACCCCGGGCGTGACGTTGAGATAGTGGTAAAGATAAGGCGGCGTCGTGTCATTCAAGCTGCCCGAGATATCCGACAGTGTGCCTTCGGCCTTGTTTTCAAGCAATCTCTTGAGCACGTTGCCGCTCGTCGCCAGGCGAGCGGTGACAACCACCGGCGTCAAGCTGCCACCAGGCACATCGTTGGGCAGAGTCCAGGTTAACACGTAGCCGTTCTGCACATCGCCGCTTTGGGCGGAAGTGGCAGGATTCACGGATACGATTTCCATACCTGGCGGCAGGCGATCGCGAATAAAATTGGGCTGCCGGTCTGCGGCCGAGCCGTTATTCCTCAACGTGATGGTGTACACCACCTGATCGCCGGGCAAAAGAAACGCCGACGACGGTGGGTTCAGGGCCGGTTGGGTCGTGCCGGCCGGGCTGCTGGTCATGGTCAGATCCGGGTTGGGCGCCAAAGGCGCGGCCTGGCTGAGTGAGACCATCCCTACCAATAGCCCCACCAAAAGCCCGGCGGCCAGCATGGCCATTCCCAAGCGGGCCCAAGCGGTGGCAATCAGTGTGTATGGCTGGCCGGCGGTGGCTAACTGATTCGTCGATAGAGTCTTCATCACATCCTCCTCATTGAATGAACAAGGGCTATAAGTAGCCTATCGAAACGACGCTTTGGCAGCCATCATTCCTCTTTGGGCGATGGGCTGCGGCTCTCACTACTCGAGGTGCTGCTTGAGGTGTCGCTGGAGGTGCTATCTTTGCTCTTGGCCGGCACGCTCGCCGACGACGAGCGCCGGCTGTCGGTAATGTACCAACCGCTGCCCTTGAACACGATGCCGGGCGTTTGGAGCAAGCGCCGCACGCTGCCATTGCATTCTGGGCAGCGCGTGAGCGGCTTGTCCGAAAAGGATTGCCGTTTGTCAAATTGCACGCCACACGTGTCGCAACGATACGTGTAAATGGGCATATATCACCACCTCCGTCTGATTTCGCACTGAATCTAAATTTTACCGCAAAACACCCGCCATGGCAAGGCGAAGATGGTTTGAATGGTTTAAGGTTTCAGGCTTTCAGATCAGCTACTTGTTTTCATCTTGGTCGGCCGGCTCTTTGTCCTCGCCCTTGAGTCCCTCACGAAACTCGCGGATGCTCTTGCCCAGGTCCTTGCCCAGGTTGCCCAAGCGGCCCGGACCAAACAGCAGCAAGACGATGGCCAGAATGATACCTAGCTCCAGGGGTCCTAATCGAAACGGCATATCTCTTTTCCTCCTCAAGACCTGTCAGGTCAGAATCCTATCGTTCATTATACCGACAAGTCCGCAAAATGTAAAGACGCCGCAGTTCGGCTTCGCCGAAGCGATGTCACTCCAAAGGCGGCATACACTCGTTTTTTATCACCACGGCTGCGTTGCGCGCCAGGCCCAAACGTCCGGCGCGCCTGATGGCGCTGCCCGCAAACTGGGCCTGGAAGGCCTCCTCACTCATCGCCGCGATTTCGGCCGGGTCGAGCGCGACCCAGGCCGGATTGGGATCAACGCCAGTCGAGTGCCGCGCAAAGCGGTTCCAGGGGCACACTTCCTGGCACACGTCGCAGCCAAATATCCGCTTCCCCACGGCGGCGGCTAACTCGGCCGGGATCTCGGCCCGCGACTCGATGGTGAGATACGCCAGGCAGCGATTGGCAGCCAGCACGCGCTCTGGCAAGATGCAGCCGGTAGGGCAAGCGTCAATACAGCGCGTACATGTGCCGCAGTGGCTGGCGGCGAACGGTGGATCGGGCGGCAGCTCGATGTCGAGCAGCAATTCACCCAACAGCAGCCACGAGCCGAGACGAGGATGGATCAGCATGGTGTTTTTGCCAATCCAGCCCAGGCCGGCACGGACGGCCCATTCGCGCTCGAGCACGGGGCTGGTGTCGACGCAGATCTTGGAATGAAGCGGCTTCCGAGAAGCTCGGTTCCTTAAAGAAACCGAGTTTCTGGCCGTTGCGGCTTCAATCCATGCCGCCAGCTTTTTCAGGCGGGAGGCCATCACGCGGTGATAGTCTGGCCCCCAGGCGTAGCGGGCCACCGCAGCTCCTCGAAAGCTCGAGCGACCGAAGGCCGCCGCTTTCTGGGAGCTCGTGTAATAGTTCGTCCCCACCACGACGATCGAGCGGGCCGGCGGCCAGAGCGTGCGCAAGTCGGCGCGGCGCGCCACAGCATCGGACCGAGCCAGGTAATCCATCTGGGCGTGATAGCCACTTGCCAGCCACTCGACGTAGCGGGGGTGCGTTTCGGCCTCCCCCGCCACGGCGATCCCACACAACTCAAAGCCAAGGCTGTGGGCATGCTGCTTGATGTGTTTGGCAAACTCGTTCATGGACCTCTGTATACGCCTTGCGTTTTACGTTCGCCGTCACTTCAGATACGGCTTGAGGAATTGACCCGTATAGGACACTGGCGCCTTTACAATCTCCTCCGGCGTGCCAACGGCCACGATCTGCCCACCGCCCTCGCCCCCTTCCGGCCCCAGGTCGACGATCCAGTCGGCCACCTTGATGATGTCGGGGTGGTGTTCGATCACCACGATCGTATTGCCGGCGTGAACCAGCTTGCCCAGCACGCTGATCAGCTTGTGCACGTCGGCGGCGTGCAGGCCGACCGAGGGTTCGTCGAGCACGTACAGCGTTTGGCCGGTGCTGCGCCGCGACAGCTCTTTGCTCAACTTGATGCGCTGCGCCTCACCGCCACTGAGAGTCGTGGCCGATTGGCCCAAGGTGATGTAACCCAGGCCAACTTCGGAGAGCGTCTTGAGCTTGCGCTTGATCTTGGGGATGTTGTCAAAGAACTCGAGCCCCTCATCCACGGTCATGGCCAACACTTGGGCGATGCTCTTGGCCTTGTACAGAACCTGGAGTGTCTCGCGGTTATAGCGGCTGCCGTGGCATACGTCGCACATGACGAAAATGTCCGGCAAGAACTGCATCTCGATCCTGATCTGACCCTGGCCTTCGCAGGCCTCGCAGCGTCCACCGCGCACGTTAAAGCTGAAACGTCCCGGCCCATAGCCGCGCACCTTGCTCTCGGGCAGGCGGGCGAACAACTCGCGGATGTCGCCAAAGAAGCCGGTGTAGGTGGCCGGGTTGGAGCGCGGCGTGCGGCCGATGGGTGATTGGTCGATGTCGATCACCTTGTCCAGATGTTGCACACCCTCCATGTCGAGGTGGGCGCCGGCGCGCTCTTTGCTGCCCTGCAGCACCTGGGCAAGACGCTTGTACATCACCTCGATAACCAGGGTGGATTTGCCCGAGCCCGACACCCCGGTGATGCAGACAAACTTGCCCAGGGGGATGTGCACGTCGATGTTTTTGAGATTGTTCTCGGTCGCGCCACGCACCACCAACTCGTGCCCGTTGCCCTCGCGCCGGTGGCGGGGGAGCGGGATCTTTTTACGCCCGCACAGATACGCGCCGGTCAGCGATTTTTCGTCCCGGCCCAACTCTTCGAGCGTGCCTTCGAAGACCACTTCCCCACCGTGCACGCCCGCCCCTGGCCCCAGGTCGATCACCCAATCGGCGGCCTGGATGGTATCGTGGTCGTGCTCGACAACCAACAACGTATTGCCCAGGTCACGCATGCTGACCAAGGTCTTGATCAAACGGGCCTGGTCGCGTTGGTGCAGGCCGATGCTCGGCTCGTCCAGCACGTACAACACCCCCATCAACTGGCTGCCGATTTGGGTCGCCAGGCGGATGCGCTGCGCCTCACCGCCCGAAAGCGTGGCGGCGCTGCGATCCAGCGTGAGATAATCCAGCCCCACGTCTACCATGAATTGCAGCCGGGCCGTGATTTCCTTGAGAATGCGCTGCCCGATGACCAACTGGCGCTCGGTCAGAGGGGGAGTGTCGAGTTGCGGGTTTTGGGTGAGTTCTGACTTTGCGATTTGCGATTTGCGATTTGCGATTTGCCTCACCCACTCCAGCGTCTGGCTGGCGGGCATGGCAGTGATCTGGATAATGTTCTTGCCGCCCACCGTGACCGCCAGTGCTTCGGGGCGCAGCCGCCGGCCGCCGCACGTTTCGCACGGGCGGCCGGACATGAAACTTTCAATCCAGTTGCGCATCGAGTCCGAAGACGTTTCTTGATAGCGCCGTTTCAGGTTGGGTATCACACCTTCGAAGGTGGTCTCGAACGAGCTTTGGCGCCCATCGCGCCCCTGGTAATCAAAGTGGATCCGGTCATGGCCCGAGCCGTACAGGATAAGGTCAATCTGCGCCTGGTTGAGTTGGCGCACCGGCATGTCAAGTGGGATATGGTAATGCTCGGCCAGGGCGCGCAGCATCTGGCCATAGTAGCCGTTTTCGCTGGTGGCGGTTTGGCCCCAGGCTTTGACCGCGCCCTCCGCCAGGCTGAGGTCAGGATTGCTGAGGATCAGGTCGGGGTCGAACTCGAGCCGCACACCCAAGCCCTGGCAAGCGGAGCACGCGCCGTGTGGGGTATTGAAGCTGAACGTGCGCGGCTCGAATTCTGGCAGGCTGATGCCACAGTGGGGGCAGGCCAGGCGCTCCGAGTAGATCAAATCGCGCGGCGGCTCCTGCGTGATGTCGTTGATGATGACGACACCATCGCCCAGCCTGAGCGCGGTCTCGATCGAATCGGCCAGGCGCGGCCGAAAATCCATCGCTGAACGCTCTGCTTGAAGATCAGAGGCCAACACTTGGCGAGCCCGTTTGGCTTTACGGGGGGGCAAACTTGAGACTTGAGACTTGGGACTTGAAACTCGATCTGGGATGACCAGGCGGTCGACGACAGCCTCGATGGTGTGGTTCTTGTAACGGTCAAGCTCGATCTCCTCATTCACGTCGTACAAGCGGCCATCCACCCGAGTGCGCACAAAGCCAGCCTTGCGCACGTCTTCAAAAACCGCCTGGTGGTGTCCTTTGCGGTCCTTGACCAATGGCGCCAGCACTTGCAGCCGCGCGCCGGCCGGCAGTGCCAGCACGGCATCGATGATTTGCTCGGCCGTTTGCTGCTGTACCAGCCGCCCGCAGTTGGGGCAGTGGGGCGTGCCTACCCGGGCGTACAGCAGGCGCAAATAGTCATAGATCTCGGTCACCGTGCCCACCGTCGAGCGTGGGTTGCGGCTGGTGCTGCGCTGATCGATGCTGACGGCCGGGCTAAGCCCCTCGATTTGATCCACGTCCGGCTTTTCCATCTGGCCCAGGAACTGCCGCGCGTAAGCGGACAGCGACTCGACGTAGCGGCGCTGCCCCTCGGCAAAGATAGTATCGAACGCCAGCGACGATTTGCCCGATCCCGACAAACCGGTGATGACCACCAGTTGATCGCGTGGGATTTCGACCGTGATGTTTTTGAGATTGTGTTCGCGCGCGCCGCGAACGATGATTTTATCTTGAGACATGGGATTTTTCAAATATCAAATATCCTGATGCATTGTGCAATCGTCTATTATACCACATTGTGATCTAGGTCTGCGGTTGACTTACAGGCAAGCTGGGCTATAATGAAGGTATAGGAGAGCACCGATGAGTGGACAATCCAAGTGGCAGGCAGAGGATGATGATCTGCTGCCCGATCAGCCGTTTATTCGCAAAGTTGCCGAAGACTTGTGGGAAGGCTCGCTGACCCTCATCTTGTGGGGCGTGGGCTTGTGGATCTTGGGCTTGACACTCTTGTATGTGATGGCCCTGTTTACACCGTTGGGCATCGCCCTGGCAACATTGAGCCTGGCGCCGGCTTTGGCCGGGCTGATGGTCACGACCGGCAAAGCGGCCAAAGGCGGCTTTCTGCGCCTGAGCTATGCCGCCCAGGGCGTGCTGCATTTGTACTGGCGCAGCGTGGCGTTAGCGGCGCCTTTGGCCATATGGCTGGTGGCGTTCCTGATCACGTCGAGCATGATGGGGCTGCATCCAGATGATCTGATAGTGTCTATCTCGTGGGGGACACAAGTGGGCTTGGGGATAACCATGGCAGCCTTTCACATCTACCTACTGCCGGTGTTGGCCCTGCGCGATACGTCCCTTATCGAGACCCTGCGCCTGGCGGCCGCGTTAATCGTCACGTTTATCTGGCAGACAATGGGCCTGGCAGCAGCAGGCATTGTGCTGCTGGCGCTCACCACGCTCCATCCCTTGGTCTGGTTATTCGTGCCTGGGTTGTGGTGTGTGATTGTGATGAACGCGACGTGGAGAATGAGCAAACACATGGTCATCGTAGACAAAGAAGATGGAAAGCAAGACGGGTAGTCAAGCCAGGTTTCAAGACCTGACATCCTGAAAACGCTAAACCCGCCGACACTAACTATGGACATTGAGCACAAACTGGCATTGGCCGGGCAACTGATCGGTGTCGAGCCGGCCGAGGAAGTGGGAGCAGGCGGCAAGCCTACCCCGCGTGACGTGGAGCCTTACATCACCCACGCGGCTCTGCCCGGCGGCAAGCACATCACCCTGCTCAAGACTTTGCTGTCCAGCGCTTGTGAGCGGGATTGTTATTACTGCGCCTGCCGCGCCGGGCGCGACTGCCGGCG
>JAFGFO010000119.1 GCA_016931085.1 Thermoflexales bacterium | reverse complement strand
TGCGACGATTGTTCATAGGAAAACACTGCTTTGCGCGCTCTACACAAGCCAAAATCACCCTTTTTCCGACGATTAATCGTCGCACCCGTCTCTACTTGCCTGATTGCGTTTTGTGTACTATCATGTTAATCGTGCAGCTTGTGCTGTTGATGATTCAACAAGCGAGGCTGTCGTTCACCTCGTAGTTTGAGCATCTGTCACAAGCCCCGTCACTCGGGAACATATCTCTTGTTGTATCTTTTAAGGAGACGTCAAGATGAACCGCATTCGCCTGATCGCTTGTTCTGTCCTCGCGTTAGCTGCTCTCTCGATTGCCTGGCTCGCCCGTCCTCTGAATGCCTTGCCCGCGCCCTCGGCGCACGCCAAGGTCCGGGCGGCCTGGCAGCGCGCCAACGACCTTGGCGCCTATCACTACAACACCGAGATCGTCCAAACCACCTGGCCGGAGCTTGTGCTGGAAAACGTTGGCCTGAGCAGCCGGACCGAACGCCTGTACGTCGAGGGCGATACCGACACCGCCGCGCGCACGATGGCCATCAAGCTCTGGTCAGACAGCGGCAGCACCGCCACGAACGACGGCGCCATCGAGCTGCGCGTCTCGAGCGGCAAGACCGAGGGACGCGTGGGCGCCAGCGCCTGGAAAGAAGTGGGCGATGTGAGCTCGCTCTTTGCGCCGGGCCAGGACCCCCTGGCTTACCTGGCCGGCGCCAGGGACGTGGTCGAGCTGGGCACAGAGACGCGCGGCGGTCAAGTGAGCGTGACGCGCTATGGCTTCCAGTTGGATGGCCCCGCCTTTGCCGCCCACATGCGCGAGCTGATGGAAGAGGAGCTGGTGCGCCGAGGCGAGCTGCCGCCCGGCATCCAGCTCGAGCTGGCCCGCACCTACGTAGGGATGAGCGGCCAGGGTGAAATCTGGCTGGACAACGCGGGCCTGCCCTTGCGCCAGATCATCCACGCGGCCTTCCCGCCCCAATACGGCGAGCAGGTCGAGCTGGAGATCACGACTGACTTTTCGCAGTGGGCCGACCAGGTGGCCAAAAAGTCACAGCCAGGAGTTATCGGCTTCCTACTGCCTACTCCTTACTCCCTATTCCCCCTTCTCTTATTGGCCATTGTCGCGAGCCTGGTGACTTTGCTCGTATCGCTCCCATCGCGCATGGTCTACAATGCCGTGGCGCTGGCCGTGATCGCTTCGATGCTCGTCACGCCGCTGCTGCAGAGCCAACACGTGTATGCCTTTGCGGAAAAACAAGCCGCCGCGAATGCCAGGGCCGAGCGAGACCGGCAAGCGGCCCAACAGCGTCAAGAGGCGCAGGCGTCTTTGTACACCAAGGACTTTGACCCGCACAAGGACCCGCTGGAGGTTTCAGGTTCCAGGTCTCAGGTTTCAGGTTCCAGGGCCTCCGCTTCCGCGTCAACCTTAGCCTTAACCTTATCTTCGACCGACCCGTGCGCCGGCCTCGTCGACGATCCCGGCACCGACACCGACGGCGACAGCCTGACCGATGCGCAGGAAGCGTGCATCGGCACAAACGCGGCTGCGGCCGACACGGACAGCGATGGGCTGAGCGACGGCGTGGAGGTCTATGAGCTGGGCACTAACCCGCTGGCCACCGACGACGACGGCGACGGCGTGCCCGATGGCCGCGACAGCGACGGCGACGGGCTGAGCGACAGTGCCGAGGTGCGCGGCTTTTGGGACGCGGCCGGCAAGCGGTGGTATTCGAACCCGCTCGACTTTGACACGAATGGCGATGGCATCGCCGATGGCGTCGAGTTCCCGCGCAAGGAGGACGGCGGGCTGGACTGCCCCGACCCCGACGGCGATGGCGTGCCCACTTGCCAGCCCCAGGACGTGGACACCGACCGCGATGGGGTCCCCGATGGTTTCGACTTTGACGACGACGGAGACCTCGTGCCGGACCGGATCGACGCGACCCGCACCCTGGCCGTGGGCAGCCGGCAGGCCGGGCAAATCGCCGGGCTGGCGGACGGGCGCTTTGACTTTGAGATCACGGACGTCCGCCTCGATACGCCCCTTTACGCGGACTTTCAGCTCCGCCCGGTCAATCCCGACCACCTGTGGTACACGATGAACGTGCTCGACTGGCCCTCGGGCGATACCGAAGGCCAGGTGCAGCGCGTGCACGACACCACCTTTGGCGCCAGCGGCAAGGAGGCTAACGGCGACATGCGCCTGGTGCCGATGCTGGAAATCATCATCCCTTACCGGGCCGGGCATTACGGCAACCTGCCCGTCCTGCCGGGGTCGCCTACGATCGAGCCGAGCACGCCGGTCACGGCCTGGCTGGACAAGCGGCAGACGGACATGTTCAACGTCAGCGTGCGCAAGTTCAACAGCGCGGGTGACCTGGCGGCCTACGTGCCGCTCGTCCTGGTCCAGGACCCGGCCGGCAGCGGGGCCGTGGCGATGTCGGGGCGCATGTTCTACTGGCCCAGTGTGGCCCGCGCCGACCAGCCGGGGCTGGCCGACGGCGGGCCGGCCCAAACGGCGCGGCTGGTGTGGCTGATTCAATCCAAGACTGACACGTGTATCATGCCTGTGCCGGATGATTTTATGTCCGGCCAGGACGACACCGAGCGCTACGAGGCGTGGTGCGGCGATCTCGACAACTGGGACGAGGGCGAAACGGTCGTGCACACTTACTATGACGATTGGTACCTGACGGGCTTTTCGGTGCGCGAGGATCGCGGGCTGGAGACCGGCATCGTTTTCGAGGATCCCGATTACGCCCTGGCCCACGCTTACGACGCCAACACCTATTACGAGGCCTATCTGTGGAGCATGGCGGCCAACCTGGACGAAACCTTTATCGCCGCCCGATCCCTCGACACGAACGGCGATGGCCAGGGAGACGTGCGCGACATGACGCTGGACGACATCTGGACCCGCTTTAACGTGAACAGCACGTCTAGCTCCACCGAGCGCTGGGACATCCCCGCCGGCGCGACCCAGGTCGTCACCCAGGCCTTTGCGCATCAGAGCTACATCGCCCACATCCCGATGACCTACACCAAGCAGGTTCTCAATGACTATTTCATGTCCGGCAGCCAGCCTACGGCTAAGATCGCCAATCCCACGCTGCTGTTCGTGCGCGAAGAGACCTTTCGCTCGCTCTCGCTCGACGGGGCGGCAAGTTCCGCCGCGGTGCAAAACGGCGTCTTGCTGAGCAATACGCTCAAGATGGCCCTGACCAGCGGCACGGTGCCGGAGACCGTCCTGGCCGGCATGAACTGGGCACCCTACCTGTACGACGCGGACGCGGGTGTGTGGGAAGCTGACCCGGTCGACGAGTACGTGGCCAAGCTCAAGGCGCGCCTGGGGCCGACCTTTGAGGCCGACAGCTACTTTCCCCCGGACGAGACCATCCTGGACGGCGCCAAGTTTGTGGCCGGCTCGTTTTACCTGGCGATGTTCGCGGGCCTGAGCAGCGTGGTCGAGATGAACAGCGTGCCGCTGACGATGGCGTATGCCAAGACAGACGCTGCCGTATCGTACAGCCTCGCCAAGATCGGCGGCTCCATCGCGCGCACGATCGTCGACGAGCTGGCGTCGCAGGTGGCGTACGGCGCCACGTCGTGGTGGACTTTTGGCCGCTTGTTGATGGATTCCAAGGTGTTCACCAAGCTCTTTGGCACCGGCTCCGCCGACGACGTGCTCGAAGTGCTCCTCAAGACCGGCCAGGAGACGGGCGGCATCAGCGCCACGCTGCTCAAGATGTGGCGCGGCCAGTCGGCGCTGGGACGGGCCGGCAAGCCGCTGCTGGTGATCGGCGCGGTGGCGGCGGTCGGCATCGCCGTGTTCTTGATCACGGCCATCGCCGTGGACATGCCCGGCCTGGATTATGTCCTCCAAGGCATTGCGCTGGTGGTCAGCCTGGCGCTGGTCGGCAAGGCCATCTATGGCATGGTCCAGGCGGCCGGCGCCTGGGGCGGCGGGTTGGCCGGCCTCAAGGCGGCTGTCCAAAACGTGGCCGGTACGGTCACCAAGGCGGCCGTGATCGCGGCCGTGGTGGGGCTGATCGTCATCGCCGCTATGTCGATTGGCTTTTTCGTCTATGGCATGATTGCGGGCGGCGTCAAGGCCGGCTCGCTGGCGTTCGACAAGGCCCTGGCTAACATGGTCGCCACCATCATCGTGGCCGCCATCATGCTCGCCATCAGCCTGATCCCCATCATCGGCCCGCTGATCGTCGCTATCATCGGCGCCATCGACGCCATCATCATGACGGTCTGCATGATCGTCGAGGCCGCCGCCGATCCTTCAGGCTTGGGCTGGGACATTGTCAAAAATTATGTCTGCGGCGGCATCTCGGGGCTGCTGACCAAGCTGGTCGAGCTGTTCATCTACGACCAGACCCCGCTGATAGATCTGCAGGCACCCGAGCGGATGACCCCCACCAATTTTAGCGTGGACGTGTCCGACCTGAGCAAGGGCATGGCGGTGGGCAACCGGCTCTTGATCGGCGCCGACGTGTTCACGGCCTTGTATCGCAACGCCCCCTTCGAGCCGGACAAGATGAAGCGCGACATCGAGGCCTTGTTCGAGGACGGCGATTTCGACGCGCTGCAGAGCCTGTTCGACAATTTTGGCATAGGCATCTTTTACATCTGGCAATTCGCCGACGCCTTTGTCAACGACGCCACCTTCCGCTATGCTTTTACGGTGACCGACACCGAGACGCTGGACGTGAGCATCAAGCAAATGGAAGACGAGTGGCAGAAGGTGGAAGGCGGCTGGCTCGATTCCTTGCGTTACACCACGACCCAGCACATCAACAACGGCAACAACATCGTCTTTACGCAGGCCGGCCTCAACTGGCAGCCGGACCTGTACCTGGCCGAGAACTATGCCATGCAGGCCCAGGAGTGCACGACCATCCCGCCTGGCGTGCCGCCCAACATAACGCCGATCCCCATTCCCGTGTGCTGGCTGCGGCCCACAGAGGACACGCTGCACATCTACCTGGGCGACAGTTTCAAGTTCGACGTCTTCCCCGCCTCGCTGGACGAGTTTTACGCCCTGGCCAGCCGCGGCGATGGCAGTTATGCCCTGGCTTGGGACAGCCGCTTTCCCACCCTGGCCGACGCCGACGGCGATGGGCTGCGCAGCCAGGCCGCCGGCGGCAACGACCCGGACGACGGTTTCGCCGACAGCGATTTCGATGGGCTGCCGGACTATTACGAAGTTCAGCATAATCTCGATACCGGCGCGGCGGATAGCGATGGGGACGGCCTGTCCGATTACGAGGACGTGGCGCGCGGCTGCGATCCCGCCCGCGCCGACAGCGACGGCGACGGGCTGTGGGATAAGGAAGAGCTGGACGGCTGGCCCTTCGTGTATGCCTTCGACAGCCAGGACAAGCCCCTCTTTACCCGCGTCACGTCGGACCCCAATAACCCCGACACCGACGACGACGGCATCATCGACAAGCTGGAGCAGGTATATCACTTTAACCCGCGCGTCTATTCGCGCCCTGAAGTCCTGGCCATCACGTCGGCCATCGACGACGCGGACGGCTACGTCCGGCCGGGCCAGGCGATCGCCTACACGGCCACGGTGGAGAACAAGCTGCGCGACATTTACGCGCTCGGCTTGCTCGAGGTCGATTTCCCGGCCGCCGTCCAGAATACAAGCATCCAACCCCAGGTCTATACCCTGCCGCCGCGCGAGCAGATCGCCCTCACCGGGCAAGTGACGGTTCGCTCGGATGCCCCATCGCAGCCGGTCAGCCTGACCAACCGGGCCGGGGCGAGCATGACGGATCTGCGCGGCGAGGCTGGCGGGCGCGTCTTGTGGCTGGCGCTGAACGAGAGCGCGGGGGCCACCCGCTTTGTGGACAACTCGCTGCTGGGCAACGATGGGACGTGCTCCGGCACGAGCTGCCCCACGGCCGGGCAGCCGGGCTATGCCGGGCTGGCCGCCCAGTTCGATGGGACGGACGACTATATCGCCCTGGGCAATCCATCCAATTTGCCGGCGGCCGGCAACATCTCCCTGGTGGCGTGGATCAAGCCGGGAGCTAGCAGCGGCACGCAGGCCATTATCGAGCACGGCTACAGCTTGAGCCCGCCCGGCGAGGTCTTTTTGCGGCTCAGCGGCGGTTATTACCAGGTTGGCTCGTGGGACGGCATGGCTCACATGGCCCAATACGCCATCCCGGCTGGCGACCTTGAGCACTGGACGCACCTGGCCGGCGTGTACGACGGAAGCTACTGGATCCTGTACCGGAACGGGGTGGAGGTGGCCAGGCAAGCCAGCAGCGTGGGCGCCGTGCCGGTCAATGCCGACTGGGCCGTGGGCGCACGCGGCGGCGGGGGCGAGCGCTATTTCAAGGGGCTGATCGACGAGGTGGCGATTTACCCGCAGGCGCTGACCGCCGGCGAGGTGGCCGCCATGGTGACACGTCCCGTCTTCCAGATGAACCTTGACTCCCGCTCCTGCTCGGAAGTCCCCTGGCTGTTGTACCTCTATAGGAAAACCTGCCGCTATACCGACCAGGTCGGCAACGTCCAGGGCATTTGCGAATATATCGGTCCGTCCGGCGATTATTCCGACTGTCCGTACGAAATGAGCGGCGCGCTGCGCGGCGGCATGTACTTTGGGGGCCGGACGTTCGAGGTGCCGTCGACCGCTGTGCTGGATCTGAGCGGCGGCAATTTCAGCCAGGCGATGTGGATCAAGCCAGATGCGACCACGACCCATCGCCAGGGCGTTTGGGGCTATTCGCCGAGCGCCTCCGGCGGCGCCAATCCCCCCAAGGACTCTTATCCTTCGGTCTATATCGTCAACCAGGACGGCCTGGAGGTCGGCTTTGGCGACGGCGCCGCCTGGCGCTCTTGCGTCGTGGACAATGTCCTGAGCTTGAACCAATGGAACCACGTGGCGGTTACCTACGACGGCCAGTACAAGATCTATGTCAACGGCGTCGAGAAGGGCAGTTGCACGCTCGGCGCCACGATCAAGCCGGCCAGCTCGAGCCGTTTCGACGTGGGCCGTGCCACGCACTGCGCCACGATGATCAACGACGGAGGCCTCTGCCGCTATGCTCAAAGGTGGGACGCCGGCAACGCGGGCAACACCGAGATCAAGGCCTACTTTAACGACGACTTTCTCTGGCGCCAGAGCGGGCTCAACTCGGGTGACGACATCACCCAGTATGCCACGCGAAACTATTGCGGCTCCGGCACGCTCCACGTGTGGGAAGACGACGACGGCGAAGCCGGCGACAGCGACGACATGGGCACCTTTACGGTGTACGCGACGGACGCGTCGGCCAGCTATACGCCGCAATTTGTGGGTGGGAATGGCTTTGAGGGAGACGCCACGGTCGACTTGGACGTGCAAAACGTCAATCCGTCCATCCCCTTCGGGGGTGGCTTGGACGAGCTGGCTATCTACAAGCGCACGCTCTCGGCCCAAGACGTGCTCGACCTGTACCAGGGCGCGGAGCGCGTGCTGGAAATCCGCCTGGACGAGGCGCCCGGCCGCGACGTGTTCTACGACTCTTCCGGCAATGCCTACAACGGCACGTGCAGCCGGCTGGCCGGCACCTGCCCCGACAGCGGCCTGCCGGGCCGCTTCAACCAGGCTGCCCGCTTCGATGGGCTGAACGACTATGTGGACCTGGGGCCGGGGCCGGCGCTGGTGGGCCAGGAGCCCTTCGCCGTGGCGGCCTGGATCAAGACCAGTGGCTCAACGGCCAACCAACTGATCATCCAGCAGAGGAGCGCCAGCGTGTACAATGGAGAATACCAGTTGATGGTCAAGACCGATGGCAACCTGCGCTGGATGACGTATGGCGACGGCCAGTATGGCTTTGACCTGTCGTCGGCGGGCGCGCTTGTAAACGACGGCAACTGGCATCACGTGATAGGCGTCCGCGAGAGCGACGGCAAAGGCCGCATTTACATCGACGGCGTAGAGCGCGGTTCGGCGGCTGGGACGCCGCGCACGCTGGTTGCCACCAACGTCTATATCGGCTGCGACAAGCGTGACAACAAGCAGTATTTCAACGGCCTGATCGACCACGTGGTCCTTGTCAAGAAAGCCTTTAGCAGCGCCGACGCCCAGGCCTTGATGGACGAAGCGCCGATCCTCAGCCTGCACCTGGATGAAGCGCTGCTGACCGGCGCCATCACGACCACGGCCTTTGCCAACGCCGCCAACGCCAGCCGCGACGGCAGTTGTAAGCTTACACCCTTGCAGAACGAGTGCGGCTGCCCGGCCGCAGGTGACAAGGGCTGGATGCGCCAGGGTGTGGTGTTCGCCGGTACGCTCTATGGCAACGACGCCAACCAGTGCATCTCGGTGCCGGACGGCAGCGCGCCGGCCGGGCTGAGCGTCGGCGGCTGGTTCAAGCTGAGCAAGGAGCGCTGGAGCACCGACCAGGAGTTGATCCGCAAGCCCGGCAGCTACAACCTGTACATCCAGCGCAGCGTCTCGGCCGGCGGCGCGATCAAGGCCGGCTTTGACACCGCCAGCTCCCGCCGCAGCCCGCAAGCTGTCAACTCGGTGATCAGCAGCGGTGACGTGATGCTCAACCAGTGGACGCACATCGTAGGCACCTTCAATCCAGCTAGCGGCAAGGCGTCCATTTACATCAATGGCTCGCTGCAAGGCTCGGCCGATTCGCCCACGCCGCTGGCCAATTCCGGCGTGCCGGTCGAAATCGGCCGCAATTTTCTGGGCCTGGCCGACGAGCTCGTGCTGTACAACCGCGCCTTGCCGGACCGCGACATCAAGGACCTGTACGAGTACCAGGTGCATTGGTACGACACCAGCTATTCGCACGACCTGACGATCGACGCCGACGCCCCCAGCGTCCGCCTGGATTTGCCGGCCGAGTACCTGGCCAACCGCGACGTGGTGATGGCCATCGTGGCCGACGACCCAAGCTCGCCGGTCAGCCGGGCACGCTATCGCGTTGACGGCAGTGCCTGGGCCGACGCCGTGCAAGATCAAAATACGTGGCTGTTTACCTTCAATCCAGATCATAACCTGAGTGAAGGAGCGCACACCATTGACGTCCGCGCTGTAGACAGCGTGGGCAATAGGACTGACAGCAGCAAGACGCTGACCATAGACGCCACCGGCCCGCTCGTGAGCCTGGACAGCAGCTATACCCTCCACGCGCTTGATGCCCACAATACGCTCGTCCTGGCCGGCACGGTGACCGATGCCGCCAGCGGCGTGGATAAAGTGTACGTCACGCTGCTCGACGGCCGGGGCGTGGCCGCCACCAGCCCGCAGTTGGCCCAGTTGGCGCCGCCGGACGGCTGGCAGGCGACTTTTAGCTTTGCCTTGCCGCTCAACGGCCGCTACAGCGTCCGGCTCGAAGCGCTCGACAAAGTGGGCAACCCGTCCTCGAATGCCTCTCGCGCGTCTATGTTTAGCTCTCGCACGCGCCAGTCGCTCACGCGGCTGGCCCTGCCCGTCATCGAGCTGGATGGCACGCCGCCTTTGGCCGACATCACCGATCTCGGCCCCAGCACCTACGTGATCAGCGGCACGGGGGCAAGCCAGGCGCTCGTCACCGGCACGGTCAGCAACGTGCCTTATCCCACCGGCCAGGTGCTGCACATGCACCTGGAAGAGGCCGGCGGCGCTGAGCGCTTTTACGACGGCTCGGCCTATCACTTCCAGGCCACCTGCTCGGGCGCGAGTTGTCCCCAGGCAGGGCTGGCCGGCCGCTACGGCCTGGGACCGCAGTTCGACGGCGGCGACTCTCTGAGCCTGGGCCGCAATGCCCGCCTGGGCACGCTGGCCGGCAGCCTGAGCGTGATGGCCTGGGTCAACTTGAGCAGCACGAGCGGCCTGCAGCAGATCATCGCCGCTGACACCGTCAGCAGCTCGAACGGATTCAGCTTTGGCGTAAACGGCGCCGGCTTGCAGTTCAACGCTCATGGCGTCCAGGCTTACGACACAACCAGTGTCACCCTCGCCGCGGGCACTTGGACGCACGTGGCGGCCGTCGTCTCAGACCTGTCAGGTTTTGGAAACCTGACAGGTCTGGCTGTGACCTTCTACGTCGACGGCGTCCTCCAGCAAACGATCACGGGCACGCTGCCGGTCTTGACCGACGACGACGACGAATGGCTGATCGGCCAGGGGCTAGCCGGCACGCTCGACGAGCTGGCGGTCTACGACCGCGCCTTGAGCCCGGCCCAAATCCAGGCCATCGCCAATCCCGGTTCGAGCGGCATCGAAAGCCTGGAGCTGGGCTTGCTCCACCTGCAGAACTGGGGCCACGAGGAGTTGGTCGGTTGGCAGCCGGTCAGCCTGGCGCAAAGCGGCACGGCCTTTACCAACTGGAGCGCCCGATTGCCCGAGAACGAGGGCCCGCATCAAATCTACCTGCGCGCCGCCGATGGCTTTACTCACAGTCTAACCCTGCCGAATGTCTGGCAGGGCGAGATAGACACCCAAGCGCCGCGGGCGCAACTGGCGCACTATACACCGCGCTTCCCCGGCGATCGCGACATCTACCGCTGTTGGGCCGAGGACTATAACCTGAGCGAGCGGGATTATGCCTGCCCGGTGGCCGGCTCGGCGCCAGGCTACCAGGACGCGGCCTGGTACACGGCCGTCTTTTCGCAGGCCAAGCTGTACACCTATGCCTCGCCGCCGGCGTACGCCACCAACCCGGAGCCTGCGGATCGCCTGACGGCGTGCGACGGTTTTGGAAATTGCACCACAGTCCTCCGAACCACGACGAGCCTGTCGTGGCCGTTGGGTGTCGCCATCCTCACCCCCACGTCTCATTCTCTGTATACGGCGCTTGCGCCGATCGAGCTTGCCGGGGCGGCGTATGCCGAAGCCGGCCTGAAAGACCTCGTCGTGGCCGTCGACGGCAATCCCATCTACACCCAGACCTGGGGGGTAGGCACGACGACGACACCCTGGACGACCAGCTTTATCCCCGGCGCTGAGGGCGCGTTGACGATCCTGGCGACCGTTCGCGACCAACTCGACAACGTCATCACCTCGGCGGCGCCCATCTCCGCTTCGCCCGGGCTGGAGACGGTGCTCCTGGTGGACACCAGCTCGCCTGGGCTCGACCTGATCACGAACCGCATCTCGGGCCAGAACTGGGCCGGCGGCTTTATTCACCTCGAAGGGCAGGTCAGCGAGGCCACCCAGTTGGCGAGCTTGCAGATCAGCCTGAACGGGGGGGCGTGGCAGGATATTCTCCATTCTGACGCTTATCCACTGGTCGACTCACCGTGGGACGTGAACCTGTACAGCGCTTCTCCCATCCCGCCCAGCGGGCAGACTCTTACCATCACGATTCGCGCCACCGACGGCGCCGGCCATACGGTCGAGTTGGCCTACCCGCTGTGGGCGGACGCCGTGGCGCCGGAAGCGGTCCAGTTCATCACATTGACCTACGCCTCTGGCACGGTTGTCGCGCCCGGTATGACAGTCTGGGATGTGGCCTCGCCCACGCTGGCGGCGGCCTGGACGGCCAGTCCCAGCCCCGATACGGTGGCTTACACCTTCGAGTGGCTCGAACAACTGCCGGGCGTTCAGACCCAACTGGTGCGGCAGACGGAGCTGGTGACGGCGACGCAGCCGCGCCAGGCCACGTATGACGCGGGCGAGCCGCAAAAGCTGTGGGGCCGCCTGACCAGCCGTGACGCCTACGACAATGCCGGCACCCAGATCGTTGGACCCCTTTACGTGGACTATGAACACACGCCGGTCTACGTGGACATGGGTGGGGGGGAGACCGGCGGCCAACCGTATCGCGGCTGGCTGCAAGCGCCGTGCAATCTGCTGGGCGAGGATGGCCGCCTGGCCGGGCGCGCCCAGGATTTGTACACGGCCTGGGACGAGGAGGGCTTGCGCATGACCTGGACGGGCGCCAATTGGAATAACGACGGCGACCTGTTCATCTACCTGGACACCGATCCAAGTGGGGGCAGCGTCACGGCTTACGATCCTTATTCGGTCCCCGGCGACGAGGTCTATATGCCGACCTATCGCGTCCAGACGACGACCTATCGCATGGCGGCCGACTATGTGCTGTGGGTGCGGGATGGCGTAAGCGTCACGCTCAAGCACTATTCGGGCACGCTCTGGTCGGACGTGAGCGCGCCTGGCCTCAGCTACGTCTTTGACGCCAATCTGCAAACGCCTCACAGCGATTTGGTCGTGCCGTTCAGCAGCCTGGGCATCGCCGACCCGGCCGGCACGTCCCTGTCGTTGGTGGCCTTTGCCAGCGACGACGACGCACTTCGCGTGTGGGCGGCGCAGCCGCCCGATAACCCCGTCAACAGCGCGCGCGTGACGGGCCATACGCCGTCTGGCCCACTGGCGCTGACCCACCTTTACAACTGGCGCGCGCTTAGCAGCGGCGTCTGCCCCAAGGACGGGCGCTTTAGCGGGCCGCACGTGCAAGTGAGCCTGGCCTCACAGCCGGCGGGCATCGCCTATAGTTGGCCGGGCAACGCCATGCCGGCCTCGATAGCCGGCCAGTTGGCGGCGCTGATCGGCTGGCAGTCACCCCAAAGCGCCGTGTGCCTGGCCGACCCCAACGACCCGGCCTGCGGCAAGCGAATCGACACGGGCGCTCGCGTGCCCTTTAGTGCGCAGATGGAGCTGGCTCGCCTGTTGAACATCGCCGCGCCGGCGGTGGGCGACAAGCAGGCCATCACGATCACGCTGAGCCTGGTCAACGCCGGCAGCGCGCCGGCCACGGGTGTGCTCGCGTCCATCCGCACTTGGGGGCATCTGCGCATAGCGCTAACCCAAACGACACCCATCAGCCTGGCGGCCGGCCAGTCGAGCGAGCTGATCTTGAACGGCGTGATCGACCTGGCTCACGACCCAACGGGCGACAACGGCTGGGCCACGCTGGACGTGGTCGTGCTGGATGACAACAGCCTAACCGTCACGCCCGATACCTACGACTACCCGGTGGACTGGCTGTACGTGGATTACGAGCTTGACCAGGCCGCGCCTGACTATATCGAGATTCAAACGCCGCCCGGCCTGATCGGCCCGGGCGAGACGGCGATGGGCGGCTTTGTCTACGACCAATCCAGCGTGCCGACGGTGACGCTCGAGCTCAAGGCCCCGGATGAGGGCACGACGACCTTTACCTGTCCGGACGCCACGCCGGCTGACCGGCAGTGGACTTGCGCTGTGGACGTGGGCGAGGCCAGCGAGGGCCAGGTGTTCGATCTGCGCGTCCAAGCCACGGACGGTTACGGGCAGGCCAGCCCGTGGTTTGCCTACGGGCAGGCTGGCTCCGCGAATGGACAGCCCTTTGTCGTGGATGCCACCCCGCCCACCTTCACGCTGGGCAGCGCCGCCGCCGTCGCGTTGAGCGACGGCTGGCTCAACGCCGCCGAGCTGAACTGGAGCGGTGACACGTCTGACAATCGCCTGGTCGATACTGTTATGGTGTGCGATCCGGCCGGCGCCCAGCCGTGCCAGGCAGCCAACGCAGTGCTCGCGCCCGGCGCCTTGCCGACCACGACCTACGTCTACAACGCCAACTTGCTGGCGTACAGCATCGACGCGGCGGCCGCGTGTGGCGGGGTTGGCCAGATCAGTGTGCCCTTCACAGTCACGGAGGCGTTCACGGTCGCCGACGTGAGCGTGGGCCTCAACCTCACCCACACTCGCCGCAGCGACGTCACGGCCTACCTGTACGCGCCGTCTGGCATCTCGGTGACGCTCTTGCGCGGCGCTTCGTCGGCCCAGGACTATGACCTGCTCTTGGACGATACGGCGGCTGTGCCCAACTGGAAGGACACGCTCAATCACAACACCGCCTCGCCCTACTATGATAACACACGGCGCTCGTTCGAGCTGCTCAGCCGCATGAACGGCCAGGCCTCGCAAGGCACGTGGCGGCTGGTGGTGTGCGATGCGCGGCCAGGCGAACACGATGGCGTGCTGTTGAACGGCCAACTGTCGCTCAAGGCAGTTGTCTTGCCGGCCGATACCTCCGCGGCCTGGCAGTACAGCCTGCCGGGGGCCGGCATGGATGGGGTGGCGCAGACCAGGCAACTGTACGCCGTCGACAGCGTGGGCAATCGCAGCGAGGTGGCTACTCTGACTTTCCAGGTAGACACGGTCGCGCCGCTCATCACCGTGACCCAGCTTTATACGGATGCGTTCGACCTGGTTGGCGACCTGAGCGATGGCGGCGGGATCAAGCTGCTTCGCCTGGTCTCGCTGTCGCCGGGCGGCAGCAGCCAGTCGCAGATCGTGACCAACCAGGCCGGCGAGTGGAGCTTTAGTGGCACGCCTTCGCCGCTGGAAGAAGGCGTCTACACGCTGTGGCTCGAAGCGGAAGATGTGGCGGGCAACCGGCGCCGGGTAGGGCCGTTCGAGGTGATCGTCCCGGCGCGGCCCAACCTGATCACCGGCGTCACGCCGGCCAACGGCGAGCTCGGCGTTGCCCGCAACCGGCCGATCGTGATCGAGTTCAGCGAGGCCATCCAGACCGAGTCGATCAGCCTGACCATCCAGCCTTCTACCCTCCTTACCCCGACCTGGGACAGCGCGGCGACTCGCTTGAGCCTGGCCCATCCTTACCTGGAGGCTGACACGGCCTACACCGTCTCAGTTGTCACCGGCACCAACACCGTGGGCGAGTGGATCGAGAACGCTCCTTACACGTGGGTCTTTAGCACCTCAGACCTCATCGCGGGCGAGGCTGACCTGATGCTGGCCAAGTCCAGTGCTCAAACCAGCGTGTCGGCCGGCCAGCCGGTGACCTACACCTTTACCATTACCAACCTCGGCCCGGTCTCGCAGACGACTGTCAGCCTGGTCGATACCTTCAATTACGGCGATATCCTGGCAACGGTGAGTGGTCCCGGCTGTGAGTGGCCACGCGGTTCGGCCGTCGTCACGTGCACGCTGACCGTCTCGAGCGCCTTGGCGACCCGCCTGGTTCTCACGGTTACCACCGACGTAGGCTATTACGGCCCATTGCGCAACACGGCCAGCATCGTCCTGCCGGCTGACATGATCGACCCCAATCCGTTGAACAACGAGGCCGGGCCGGTGGTGGTGGCCGTCAACCGGGTGCACCGGATCTATCTGCCGGTGGTGATCAAGAACGGGTGACGGACATATAATAGACGTAGAGACGTAGCATTGCTACGTCTCTACCCCCTGCGTTGGCCATATTTTAAGGAGGGTATCACAATGAACCGCGTTCGCCCGATCGCTTGTTCTGTCCTCGTCTTGTCTGTTCTTTTGACTGCCTGGCTCGCCCGTCCCACGGGAGCTTTGCCGGCGCCCTCGGCGCGCGCCAAGGTCGAGGCCGCCTGGCAGCGCGCCAACGACGTCGGCGACTACCACTATGCCACCGAAATCGTCCAAACCACCTGGCCGGAGCTTGTGCTGGAGAGCGTCGGCCTGAGCAGCCAGACAGAACGCCTGTACATCGAAGGCGATACCGACGTCGCTGCACACTCTATGAACTTGAAGCTCTGGGGAGATGGCGGCAATACGGCTACGAACGACGGCGCCGTCGAGCTGCGCATCAGCAACGGCAAGACAGAGGGACGCGTGGGCGCTAGCTCCTGGAAAGAGTTGGATGATGTCAGTAGCCTTTTCGCGCCGGGCCAGGATCCCCTGGCTTACCTGGCCGGCGCCAAGGACATCGTCGAGCTGGGCACAGAGACGCGCGGCGGTCAAGTGAGCGTGACGCGCTATGGTTTCCAGTTGGACGGGCCTGCCTTTGCCGCTCATATGCGTGATCTGATGGAGGAGGAATTGGTGCGCCGCGGCGAGCTGCCACCCGGCGTGACGCTCGAGCTGGCCCGGACCTACGTGGGGATGACAGGCGAGGGCGAAATCTGGCTGGATAGCCTTGGCCTGCCCTTGCGCCAGATCATCCACGCCAACTTCCCGCCCCAGTACGGCCAGCAGGTCGAGGTCAAGATCGCGACTGACTTTTCCAAGTGGGCCGACCAGGCCGCCAAAAAGTCACAACCAGGAGTTACCGGCTTCCTACTGCCTACTCCTTACTCCCTATTTCCCCTCCTCTTATTGGCGGCCACTCTGAGCCTGGTGATTTTGCTCATCTCGCTCCCTTCCCGCCTTGTCTACAACGCCGTGGCGCTGGCCGTGATCGCTGCGATGCTCGTCACGCCACTGATGCAGGGCCAACGCCTGTACGCCTTTTCGGAAAAGCAGGCGGCCGCCAATACCAAGGCCGATCAAGACCGCCAGGCGGCCCAACAGCGCCAAGAGTTGCAAGCCTCTGTGTACACCAAGGACTTTGACCCACACAAGGATCCGCTGAGTCACCCCGTCACCCCGTCACCCCGTCACCCCGTCACCCTGTCGCCCGACCCGTGTGACAGCCTCACCGGCGATCCCGGCACCGACACCGACGGCGACGGCCTGACCGACGCGCAGGAGGCGTGCATCAACACGAATGCCGGCGCGGCCGACACGGACGGCGACGGGCTGAGCGACGGAACGGAGGTCTACGAGCTGGGCACTAACCCGTGGGCCACCGACGACGACCGCGACGGCGTCCCCGACGGGCGCGACAGCGATGGCGATGGGATCGGCGACGGCGCCGAGGTGCGCGGCTTTTGGGACGCATCGGGCAAGCGCTGGTATTCGAACCCGCTCGACGCCGACACCAACGGCGATGGCATTGGAGACATCGGCGAATTCCCGTACAATGAGGATGGTGATCTGGATTGCCCCGACCCTGACGGCGACGGCGTCCCCACCTGTCCGCCCCAAGACGTGGACACGGACCGCGATGGCACGCCGGACGGATTCGACTTTGACGACGATAACGACGGCGTGCCGGACCGCATCGACGAGGCCCGCACGGCGGCGGCCGGCAGCCTCAAGGATGGGCGAATCGCCGGGCTGCCAGGCGGGCGCTTTGACTTTGAGATTCAAGACGTCCGCGTCAATACACCCCTCTACGTGGACTTTCAGCTTCGCCCGGCCAACCCCGACCACCTGTGGTATACCATGAACGTGCTCGACTGGCCCTCGGAAGACGCCGAGGGCCAGGTGCAGCGCGTGCTCGACACCACCTTTGGAGCCAGCGGCAAGGACGCCAACGGCGACATGCGCCTCGTGCCCATGCTGGAGATCGCCATCCCTTACCGGGCCGGGCATTACGGTAACTTGCCGGTCCTGCCGGGCGCTCCCCCCATCCAGCCCAGCACGCCGGTCACGGCCTGGCTGGACACTGCCCAGACCGACATGTTCAACATCAGCGTGCGCAAGCTGAACAACGCCGGCGACCTGGCGGCCTACGTGCCGCTGGTCCTGGTCCAGGACCCGGCCGGTGGCAGCCCCGTGGCCATGGCGGCTCGCATGTTCTATTGGCCCAGCGTAGCGCGCGCCGACCAACCCGGCCTGGCCGACGGCGGGCCGGCCCAAAGCGCGCGGCTGGTGTGGCTGATTCAAGCCAAAACGGACACCTGCCGGCTGCCTGTGCCAGATAGCTTCAGGCCGGCCGGCCAGGACGAGACCCAGCGCTACCAATCGTGGTGCAGCGATCCCGCCAACCGGATCGAAGGCGAAACGCTCGTGCATACCTACTACGACGACTGGTACCTGACGGGCTTTTCGGTGCGCGAAGACCGCGGGCTGAGGACCGGCATCGTGTTCGAGGATCCCGATTACGCGCTGGCTCACGACTATAACGCCAGCACCTATTACGAATCCTACCTGTGGGGCATGGCGGCCGACCTGGACGAGACCTTTATCGCCGCGCGCAGCCAGGATACCAACGGCGATGGCCAGGGAGACGAGCGCGACATGACGCTGGACGAGATCTGGACGCGTTTCAACGTGAGCAGCACAGTCACGCAGACCCTGCGCTGGGGCATCCCGGCCGGCGCGACCCAGGTTCTGACGCAGGCCTTTGCGCACCAGAGCTACATGGCCCACCTTCCGATGACCACCACCAGGCAGGTGCTTGGCGACTATTTCAGTCCCGGCGGCCAGCCTACGGCTGTCAAGATCGCCAATCCCACCCTGCTCTTTGTGCGTGAAGAGACTTTTCGCGCCCTCACGCTCGACGGAGCGGCCAGCTCGGCCACAGTGCAAAATGGCGTCTTGCTGACCAACACGCTCAAGATGGTGTTGGATAGCGATAGGGCTCCAGAGACCGTCATCGCCGGCATGAACTGGGCGCCCTATACCTACAACACACACACCGCTGCATGGGAGGCCGACCCGGTTGACGAGTACGTGGCCAAGCTCAAGGCGCGCCTGGGTTTGCAGTTCGAGGCCGACGAATACTTTCTTCACGACAAGGATATTGTAGAGGGCGCCAAGCTGGTGGCCGGCTCGTTTTACCTGGCGTTGTTTGTGGGCCTGACCAGCGTGGTTGAGTTGAACGGCGCGCCGCTGACCATGCCGTACGCCCAAGAAGACGCCAACATTTCTTACAGCCTGGCCGGCACGGCCGGTTCCATCACCCGTTTTATCATTGGAGAGGTATCGTCCCAGGTGTTCTTTGGCTATGATAACTGGTGGAGCCTGGGCCACCGCCTGATGGATTCCACGCTGTTCGTCAAGGTCTTTGGCACAGGCGGCTCTCTCGAGGTGCTCGATCTGCTCAAAAAAACCGGCCAGGAGGCCGGCGGCGCCAGCGGCTACCTGGCCCAGATATGGACAGGCCAGTCGTTCCTGGGGCGGGCCGGCAAACCACTGTTGATAGGCGGCGCCATCGTGGCGCTGGCCGCGTTCGCGTACTGCGCGGGTTACCTGGGCGTGGAGACTGTCATGCAGTATGTCTCGACTGCGCTCACCATGTATTATGTCTACTCTGCCATCAGTGGCGTGTGCACGGCGGTCAAAGCGGCCGGCAGCCTCAAGGCAGTCCTGACGACGGTGTCCAATACCATCCCCAAGGCGTCCAAGTGCGCCGGCGTGATAGGATTCATCGTCGTCGCGCTCGTCGCCATTGGCTTCTTCGTCTACGGCATGGTCTCAGGCGGCATCCAGGCCGGCTCGCTCGAGTTCGATCGGGCCCTGGCCAACCTGGTCGCCAGCCTGATCGTGACGGCCATCATGTTCGCCCTCTATGCCATTCCCGTCATCGGCCCACTGGTTGTTGCCCTGGTCGGCCTCATTGACCTGGCCATCATGTGGGCTTGCGCGGCGACCGGGGCGGATCAAGAGGAAGGCTGGGTCAAGGAGTATGTCTGCGGCGGCATTACGGGTGCGCTGACGAAACTGGTCGAGTTCCTGATCTATAGCCAAAGCCCGGTGGTGGACTTGCAAGCGCCGGACCGTCTGAACCCCACCAACTTTAGCGTAAACGTATCTGACTTGAGCAAAGGCATGTCGGTGGGCAACCGGCTCTCGATCGGCGCCGACGTGATCACGACCCTGTATCGCAAGCCGCCCAGCGGCCTGCTGGGACTGCTCGTCTATGGCATAACGATCCTGGACCTGGATTATAACGACACAAAGATGAAAGAATCCACGTTCAAGTATGCCTTTACGCTGGACGAGGCCAAGCTGCCGGGGGAGAGCCTGGACAGAATGTGGGGCTGGTGGCAGCCGGCCAGCGCCAGTTGGTGGGATGGCAAGCGTTTCACGGTCACCCAGCACATCGACAACGGCGGCAACGTGGTCTTGACGCAAGCCGGCCTCAACTGGCAGCCGACGCTGTACCTGGCCGAGAACTATGCTGTCAATGCACTCGAGTGTGCCCTCATAGCCTGCTGGTATCGCCCCATGACGGATACGCTGCACATCGACCTGGGCGACAGCTTCAAGTTCGACGTCTTCCCCGCCACACTAGACGGCTTTTACACGCTGGAGAGCCGGGGCGACAAGAGTTATGCCCTGGCCTGGGACAGACGCTTCCCCACCCTGGCCGACGCCGACGGCGACGGGCTGCGCAGTAAGGCACGGGGCGGCAACGACCCCGACGATGGCCTGGCCGACAGCGACTTGGACGGCCTGTCGGACTATTACGAAGTTCAACACGGTCTGAAGACTGACCGGCCGGATAGCGATGGCGATGGCCTTTCGGATTACGAGGACGTGGCGCGCGGCACCAGACCTGACCGCGCCGACAGTGACGGCGATGGGCTGAGCGACAAGCAAGAGCTGGACGGCTGGCTTTTCGCCTACGCCTTCGACAGCCACGACCAACCCCTCTTTACCCGCGTCACGTCGGATCCCCATAACCCTGACACCGACAATGATGGCATCACCGATCCGTTGGAGCAGGCCTATCACTTCAACCCGCGCGCCTATTCGCTGCCCGAGGTCATGACCGTCTCGTCGGCCATCGACGACGCGGATGGCTACGTCCGGCCGGGCCAGGCGATTGCCTACACGGCCACGGTGGAGAACAAGCTGCGCGACCTTTACGCGCTTGGCTTGCTCGAGGTGGATTTCCCGGCCGCCGTCCAGAACGACAGCATTGCCCCCCTGGTCTATACGCTGCCGCCGCGCGAGCAGATCGCCCTTCATGGACAAGTGACGGTTCGCCCCGGCATTACCCGCTCGCAGTCCCTCAGCCTGACCAACCGGGCCGGGGCGAGCCTGACGGATTTGCCGGGCGAGGCCGGCGGGCGCGTCTTGTGGCTGAGGCTGAACGAGAGTGGTGCGGGGGACGCCCGCTTTGTGGACGATTCACTGGAGGGCAACGCCGGAACGTGCTCCGGCTCGAGCTGCCCCACGGCCGGCCTGCCGGGCTATACCGGGCTGGCCGCCCGCTTCGACGGGGTGGACGACGCGATCGTGTTGAGCGATACGCTCGCCCTGCCGGCTCGAGGCCCACTCACCTTGATGGCCTGGATCAAGCCGCAGGCCACCGACCTCACCCGCACGATTCTATCTGGCTATAGCCAGGCTGGCCAGGCCTGGCTGCGGATTGATAACGGTAGCTATGAGGTCGGCTCGGGTATGACGTATACGGCCCGTTACACGGTCCCGGCCGGCGACCTGGGCCAGTGGACGCACCTGGCCGGCGTGTACGACGGCAGCGCTTGGATCCTGTACCGGAATGGAGAAGAAGTGTCCAGGCGAGCCGATACCACGAGCACTGTGCCGGTCAATGGCGACTGGGCCGTGGGCGCGCGCGGCGACGGCGGGGGCGAATACTTTAGCGGGCTGGTTGACGAGGTATCGGTCTATCCCCGCGCGTTGGACGACCGTGAGGTGGCGGCCCAGGTCCAGCGCCCCGGCTTCAAGATGAGCCTGGACAGCCGCACGTGCGCGGGACTGATGTGCAGTTATCAAGACGAGATCGGCCAGTTGCAAGGTACCTGTTACCATACAGGCAGCGGCTCAGAAAATATTTACTGCCCATCTCCAACGCCCGGCGTTTTGCGCGGCGGCATGGTCTTTGATAACGGGCGCGTTTTCGCGCTGCCACAGGCCACGGCGCTGGACTTGAGCGATGGCCATTTCAGCCAGGTGATGTGGATAAGACCAGAGGCCACCACGTCCCATCGCCAGGGGGTCTTGGGCTACTCGCCACAGCTCTCCGGCGACGCCGCTTTCTCTCCAGACGCCTATCCCTCGATCTTGATCACCAACACCGATGATCTGGAGCTTGGCTTGGGCGATGGCTCGGTCTGGCGCTCGTGCGTCGTCACGGACGTCCTGAGCTTGAACCAATGGAACCACCTGGCGGTCACGTACGACGACGGCCAGTACAAGGTTTACGTTGACGGCGTGGATAAAGGCAGTTGTACGCTCGGCGCCGGCGTCAAGCCTGGCAGCACGAGCAATTTGGAGGTGGGCCGCGTCACCGGCTGCGCTACAATGAAGGACAATGGCTTGACGTGTTACGCCGTGCAGGGTTGGGACCAGGGCTTTCCGGGTAACAACGAGCTGCGCGGCAAGTTTGCGGATGAGGACATCTGGTATCACGATTGGATGGATGCCGGCGACCCAGGACTCCATAACGTGACCCGCAACTATTGCGGAGCCGCCTCATTAGAGGTATGGGAAGAGGATATCTGGCCGGATACTCACGACTTTGTCAATCGTTATACCTTCAAAATCACAACCCCCTCCTTCTCTCAAGAAGTACGCTTCCAGGGCAACGAGGTGGACGTGGGATTGGCCTTGACGCACATCAACCCGTCCGTCCCCTTCAAGGGCGGGCTGGACGAGCTGGCTATCTACAAGCGGGCGTTGTCGGCCCAGGAAGTGCTCGATCTGTACCAGGGCACAGAGCGCCTGCTCGAGCTTCGCCTGGACGAGGCGCCCGGGCGCAGTGTGTTCTCCGACTCTTCCGGCAACGCCCACGTCGGCACGTGCGATGACAACGCCGGCAAGTGTCCGGATAGCGGCCTGCCGGGCCGCTTCAACCAGGCCGCCCGCTTCGATGGGCAAAACGACACCATAGACGTGACGGTCAACGTGCTGGAAAGCGAGTATACGCTGGGGCTGTGGTTCAAGACGGCTTGCGCCAACTGCGGCCTCTTTTCGGTCGACGACGACACGCTGGGCAGCAATGACCACGACCGCAATCTCTACTTGAGCGGCGGCAATATGTGTGCCCGCGTCTGGGACGACGAAACGATTTGCACGTCCGGCGCCAATTATGCGGACGGGCAGTGGCACCACGCCGCGCACGTGCTTGGGCTAAGCTCGGGCGGGCAAAAGATTTACGTGGATGGAATTGAAGCGATCAGCGGCACCAAGACGGCCTCTGATTTCACCTGGCAGACCGGCGTCAATATTGGCTTTTCCAGTGACGCCGCGCAGGACTACCTGGACGGCCAGATCGACCACGTCGTCATCCTCAACCGGGCCTTGTCCCAGGAACAAGTTGTCGCGCTGAAGGACGAGGCGCCCTCGCTCAATCTGCACCTGGACGAAGCGTTGAAAGAACCGGCGACAGCGATCACGACCACGGCGTTTGCCAATGCCGCCGGTGCGAGTCGCAACGGCAGTTGCCAACTTGCCCCGGCCCAGAATGAGTGCGGCTGCCCGGCCGCCGGCAGCAAGGGCTGGATGCGCCAGGGGGTGGTGTTTGCCGGCACGTTGTATGGCAACGACGCCAACCAATGCCTGTCGGTGCCGGATGGCAGTGTGCCCGCTAACGGACTCACTGTCGGCGGCTGGTTCAAGCTGAGCAAAGAGCGCTGGAACACCGACCAGGAATTGGTCCGCAAGCCTGGCAGCTATAACCTGTTCATTCAGCGCAGCGTTTCGGCCGGCGGCGCGATCAAGGCCGGCTTTGACACCTCGAGCGGACGGCGCGGACCCCAGTCCGTCAACTCTGTGATCGGCCGGGGTGAGTTGATGCTCAACCAGTGGACGCACGTGATGGCGAGCTTCGATCCTGGCAGCGGCAAAGCCTATGTCTACCTGAACGGCGCGCTGCAAGGCGATGCGGTTTCGCCCGCGCCCGATGCCAATCCTGGCGTGCCGATTGAAATCGGCCGCAATTTGATAGGCCAGGCCGACGAAGTCGTGCTGTACGACCGCGTCTTGTCGGATCGCGACATCCAGGCTCTGTACGACTACCAGGTGCACTGGTACGATACCAGTTTTTCGCACGAGGTGACGATCGACGCCGACGCCCCCAGCGTCTACCTGGATCTGCCGGCCGACTACCTGGCCAACCGTGACACAGTGATGGCGGTGGTTGCCGACGACCCGAGCTCGCCGGTCAGGGAGGTGACGTATCGCGTCGACGGCGGCGCCTGGGCCAACGCGACCCAAGACCAGAACACGTGGTTGTTTAGATTCAACCCGGACCGCAACCTGGGCGAAGGACCGCACGTCATCGACGTTCGCGCGGCGGACAGCGTGGGTCATACAGATGAGAATAGCAAGACGCTTAGCATAGACCTCACCGGCCCCAGCGTGAGCCTGGATAGCGCCTATACACTCGGCGCACTCGAGGCCAAAGACGAGCTGCGCCTGGCCGGCGCCGTTCAGGATAGCCTCAGCGGTGTGGACCGGGTGTATGCCACCTTGCTGAATGGCAGCGGCCTGGCCGTGACCGGCCGGCAGTTGGCCCAGTTGACGCCAGGCCGGTGGGAGGTGACTTTTACCCTCTCCGCGCCGCTCAACGGCCAACATGGCGTCCGGCTCGAGGCGGTGGACAAAGTGGGTAACCGGTCCTCCAACGCCTCGGCGCGGTCGCGCCGGCTCGTGTTCGACCCTCGCGCACGCTGGCCGGTCACTCAACTGGCGCAGCCTGTCGTCGAGCTGGACGGCACGTCGCCCCTGGCCGACCTGACCGAGCCAGGCCCCAGCGCCTACGTGATCAGCGGCACGGGCCTCGTCAGCGGCACGGTTAGCGAAGTGCCTTATCCCACCGGCCAGGTGCTGCACATGCACGTGGAAGAGGCCGAGGGGGCCGCGCGCTTTTACGATGGCTCGGCCAGTCACTTCCAGGCCACTTGCCCGGCCGGAGCGTGCCCTGAGGCAGGCCAAGCCGGCCGCTACGGCTTGGGGCTGCGATTGGACAGCGGCGACCGCCTGAACCTGGGGCACAGCGCTCGCCTGGGTGACCTGGCCGGCCAGTCCGGCCTGAGCGTCATGGCCTGGGTCAACCTGAGCGATACGCTTGGCTTGCAGCAGATCCTGGCCGCCGACACGGCCAACAGCGCAAACGGCTTTGGCTTGAGCGTCAACGAGGCCGGCCTGCAATTCGAGCTGTACGGCGTCGGGGCTTACAGCACGACCAGCGTCACGCTGGCCGCCGGCGCCTGGACGCACGTGGCGGCCGTCGTTTCGCCATTGGGAAACGATGAGACAGGTGTGACGTTTTATGTCAATGGCCTCCCTCTGCAAACGATCACGAGCACGCTGCCGGGCCTGGCAGACGACGACGATGACTGGTTGGTGGGCCAGGGCTTGAGCGGGCAGCTTGACGAGCTGGTGGTCTACGACCGCGCCCTGAGCTCGGCCCAAGTCCAGGCGATTGCCAACCCCGCTTCCAGCGGCATCGACAGCCTGGAGCTGGGCCTGCTTCACTTGCGAAACTGGGACGAGCCGGCGCTGGCCGCCTGGCAGCCGGTGAGCCTGACGCAGGCGGGCCAGGCTTTTTCGACCTGGAGCACCCAACTGCCGGCTGTCGAAGGCTTGTACAAAATCTATCTGCGCGCTGCCGATGGCTTGAGCCACAGTCTGAGCCTGCCGAATGCCTGGCAAGGTGAGATAGACACCCAAGCGCCGCGGGCGCAACTGACTCACTACGCGCCGCGCTTCCCCGGCGACCGCGACATCTACCAGTGTTGGGCCGAGGACTATAACTTGAGCGATCGAGGCTATGCCTGCCCGGTGGCCGGCTCGGCGCCAGCCTACCAGGACGCGGCCTGGCACACGGCCGTCTTTTCGCAGCCCCAGTTGTATCGCTACGTCTCGCCGCCGGCGTACAGCACCAACCCGTCGCCACGCCTGACAGCGTGCGATACCTTTGGAGCCTGCACCACTGTCACCCGCACCACGACGACCCTGACGTGGACCCTGGGCGTCGCCATTCTCACCCCTACTTCTCATTCCCTGTATACCGTGCTCGCGCCGATCGAGGTCGCCGGGGCGGCGTATGCCCGGGACAGCCTCCAAGATCTGGTTGTGACGGTAGACGGCCATCCCATCTACACCCAGACCTGGGAGAGCGGGACGCTGGCGACGCCTTGGACGACCAGCTTTACCCCGACTGCCGAAGGCGCGTTCACGGTTCTGGCAACTCTTCGCGACCGGCTTGGAAACGTCATCACCTCGGCGGCGCCTATTTCCGCCTCATCGGGCCTGGAGACGGTGATCCTGGTGGATACCAGCCAGGCGGGACTTGCCCTGACCACGGAGCGCATCTCGAGCCAGAATTGGTCGAATGGCTTTATTCGCCTCGAAGGGCTGGTCAGCGAGACCACCCAACTGGCAAGCCTGCGGATCCGCCTGGATAGCGCACCATTTCCTAATGGTGTATGGCAGGATATTCCACATTCCAACGACTATCCACTCGTCGCCTCACCGTGGAGCGTGAGCCTGCACAGCGCTTCTCTCATCCCGCCCGGCGGGCAGACCTACACGGTCACGATTCGCGCGACTGACGGTGCGGGCCGGACCACCGAGCTGGTCCGCTCGTTGTGGGCGGACGCCGTGCCGCCGGGCGCGTCGCAGATTACGCTGACCTACGCGTCGGGCGCGATCATCACCCCCGCTATGACGGTCTGGGACGTGGCCTCGCCCACGCTGACGGCGGCCTGGACGGCCAGCCCCAGCCCCGATACGGCGTCTTACACCTTCGAGTGGCTCGAACAACGGCCGGGCGTCCCAAGCCAAATGGTGCAACAGACGGACCAGGTGACGGTGACGGAGCCGCGCCTGTCCACGTATGAGGCGGGCGAGCCGCAAAAGCTGTGGGGCCGCCTGACCAGCCGCGACGAGTATGGCAACGCCAACCCTCAAACGATCGGGCCGGTTTACGTGGACTATGAGCGCACGCCGGTTTACGTTGACATGGGCGGTGGCGAAACGGATGGGCAGCCCTATCGCGGCTGGCTGCAAGCGCCGTGCAACCTGTTGGGCGAGGACAGCCGCCTGGCCGAGCGCAGCTCTGGGACGCCTCAAAAGTTGTACGCGGCCTGGGACGAGGCCGGCTTGCGCCTGACGTGGACGGGCGCCAATTGGACCACTGACGGCGATTTGTTCATCTACCTGGACAGCGACCCAGGCGGTGGCAGCGCCACAGCTTATGATCCGTACTCGGCGCCCGGCGATGAGGTCTATATGCCGACCTATCGCGTCCAGACGACGACTCATTCCCTGGCGGCCGATTACGTGCTGTGGGTGCAGGATAGTGTGAGCGTCACGCTCAAGCACTATTCGGGCACGCTGTGGTCAGACGTGCTCACTCCCAACGTCGCATATATCTTTGACGCCAATTTGCAGCCTGCTCACAGCGACTTATACGTGCCGTTCAGCAGCCTGGGCATCACCAATCCGGCCGGCACGTCCCTGTCGTTGGTGGCCTTTGCCAGCGACGACGACGGCCTCCGGCTGTGGGCGGCGCAGCCGCCCGATAACCCCCTCAACAGCGCGCGGGTGACGGGCGATACGCCATCCGGGCCGCTTGCGCTGGCCCAAGGCTATACCTGGCCGGCGCTGGGCCGGGGGGTCTGCCCCAAGGACGGACTGTTCCGCCAGCCGGACGTGCGCGTGAGCCTGGCCGCGCAGCCGGCCGGTATCCCCTACAGCTTGTTGGGCAATAACTTGCCGGCCTCGATGGCTGGCCGGCTGGCGGCGTTGATCGGGCGGCAGTTGCCCCAGAGCGCCGTGTGCATGGCGAACCCCGACGACCCGGCCTGCAAGCGAATCGACAGGAGCGCGCGGGTGCCTTTCGAGGCCCAGATGGAGCTGGCCCGCTTGATAAACATCGCCGCGCCGGTCGTGGGCGACAAGCAGCCCATCACGGTGACGCTGACCCTGGCTAACGTTGGGGGCGCGCCGGCCAGGGACGTTGTGGCGTACATCCACACTTGGGGGCATCTGCGCATAGCGATAACCCAAACAGCTCCCATTACCCTGGCGGCCGGCCAGTCGAGCGAGCTGATCTTGAACGGCGTGATTGACCTGGCTCACGATGCCGTCAATGACAACGGCTGGGCCACGCTGGACGTGGTTGTGCTGGACGACAGCAGCCACATCGTCGCGCCCGAAACTTACGACTACCCGCTGGACTGGCTGTACGTGGATTACGAGCTTGACCAGGCTGGGCCTGACTACCTCGAGATTCAAAGCCCGCCCGGTCTTATCGGCCCTGGTGAGGTGAGCGTGGGCGGCTTTGTCTACGATCAATCCAACGTGCCGACGGTGACGCTCGAGCTCAGGGCGCCTGGCGGCAGCGTGAGCGCTTTCACCTGTCCGGATGCCACGCCGGCCGACTGGCAGTGGGCGTGCGGCGTGAATGTGGGCGCGGCGGGCGAGGGCCAGGTCTTTGACGTGCGCGTGCGAGCGGCCGACAGCTTTGCCCAGCTCGGCCCCTGGTTTGCCTACGGCCGGGCTGGCAACTTGAACGGACAGCCCTTCGTCGTGGACGCCACGCCGCCCACCGTGACGCTGGGCAGCGCCACCGCCGCCGCGCTGAGCGATGGCTGGCTCAACGCCGCCGAGCTGAATTGGAGTGGGGCAGCCTTTGACAATCGCCTGGTCGATACGGTGATGGTATGCGACGGAGGTGATGCTCAGCCGTGCCAGGCAGCCGGCGTGACCCTTGCGCCCGGCGCCTTGCCGACCACGACCTACGTTTACAAGGCCAACTGGATCCAAAAGAGCATCGACGCGGCGGCCGCCTGCGGGGGGGGAGACCAGATCGAGGTACCTTTCCAGGTCGAGGAGGCGTTCACGGTCGTGGACGTGAGTGTGGGCCTCAACCTGACCCACACCCGCCGCAGCGACGTCGTGGCCTACCTGTATGCCCCGTTGGGCATCTCGGTGACGCTCTTGCGCGGCGGGGCGGCCGTCCAGGACTATGACGTGCTCCTGGACGATACGGCGACCGTGCCCAATTGGAAGGACACGCTCGACCACAACACCGCCTCGCCCTACTATGACAAGCTGCGGCGTTCGTTCGAGCTGCTGAGCCGCCTGAACGGCCAGGCCTCGCAGGGCACGTGGCGGCTGGTGGTGTGCGACGCGCAGCCGAACGACTACGATGGGACGCTTCTGAACAGCCAACTGACGCTCAAATCGGCTGCCCTGCCGGCCAATACCACGGCAACCTGGCAGTACAGCCTGTCGGGGGGCGTCTTGGACGGGGTGGCGCAAATGCGGAGCATGTACGCCGTCGACAGCGTGGGCAATCGCAGTGCGGCGCTCAGCTTGACATATCGGATAGACACGGTCGCGCCGCTCATCACCGTGACCGGGATACTGACGAGTAACAACGTGTTCTCCCTGAGTGGCAGCCTGAGCGACGGCGGCGAGATCCAGGCGCTGCGCTGGACCATGCTGTCGCCGGGCGGCGGCAGCCAGTCCCAGGTGATCACCAACCAGGCCGGCGGCTGGAGCGTGAGCGTTTCTCCCTCGCCGCTGGAGGAGGGCCGCTACACGCTCTGGCTCGAAGCGCAAGATGTCGCCGGCAACCCGCGCCGGGTAGGGCCGTTCGAAATGGTCGTCTCACCGCCGCCTATCGTGGTCGCCGGCGTCACGCCAGCCGACGGCGCGGTCGACGTCATACGCGACCAGCCCATCGTGGTCGAGTTTAGCGGGCCGGTCGTGACCGGCTCGATCGGCCTGACCATCTCGCCCTCTATCTTGCTCACTCCAACATGGGATAGCGCGGCGACTCGCCTGAGCCTGGAGCATCCCAACCTGGAGGCTGGCACGCTCTACACCGTCTCGGTCGTCACCGGCACCAACGCGGCGGGCGCGTGGATCGAGAACCTTCCCTACACCTGGGCCTTTACGACTGTCGCAGATAGCGAGATCTGGGCTGACCTGGCGCTGGCCAAGTCCAGTGCCCAGGCCAATGTCGCCGCCGGCCAGTCCATCACTTACGCTTTTACCATCGTGTACTCTGGTCCGTTTGGAGGAACTGGCGCCACATTGATCGATGCCTTCAACAGCGCCGATGCCCTGGCAGCGGTCAGCGGCCCCGGCTGCGACTGGCCGCGCGGTTCGGCCGTCGTCACCTGCACGGTGAATGCCTCAAGCGGCCTGCCGACCCGCCAGGTTCTTACCGTTACCACGGACCGGGCCTATTTCGGTCCCTTGAGCAACACGGCTATTATCGTATTACCGCTTGGCGTGGTTGACCCCAACCCGTCGAACAACCAAGCCGGGCCGGTGGTGGTGACCGTCAGGCGGGTACACCAGATCTACCTGCCGGTGGTGATCAAGAACGGCTGACGGACGTGTTATAATGGGCGTAGAGACGTAGCATTGCTACGTCTCTACATTTCTGCGTTTGACTTTTTTGCCACGTGCGTTTATACTCAGCTTGCCGGCAAACGGCCGGCCGCCGCGGTCGTCTTTGACCGCCATAGACACACCCGGTAAGCAATGCACACACTAAGCCGTCGTGATTTTCTCAAGCTGGGCAGCGCCGCCCTGCTCTGGCCCGCCCTACAAGGGGTGCCGCTGGCCAGCGCTCAAGAGTACATTGGCGGCCCGCCCGCCTCGCTGGGACGCATCAGCACCGGCTGGCGCCAGGCCGTGCGCAAGGAAGCCGCGCTCAAGGCCGAGGTGGTGGCCTGGAAATCGTACGACCAGGTCATCCCCTTGTACGCCACTGTCTTGGGCGAGGCGCCGTGGCCCAGCAATCCCACCTGGTACCAGACAGACGAAGGCTTTATCCACAGCGGCTACGTCCAGCCGGTAGAGGACCAACCCCAGGCGTTGGTCGTCATCGAGCTCGCCAAGCCGGGGATATGGGTCCAAATCAGCATCCCCGTCGCGGAAATGCGCTGGCAGCCCGACAGCCCCTACGTGGGGCGTAGGCTGTACTACGGCACCGTCTACCGCGCCGTCAAGGCCGTCACAGACAAGGCCGGCAACTGGTGGTACCAGCTCCAGGAGGGCGTTTCCTACTCACCCGGCCCTCACATCCCGGCCGCCTCGGCGCGCTACCTGTCGCCCGAGGCGCTGGCACCTATCTCGCCCGGCCTGCCCGACAAGCGCGTCCAGATCGACGTCAAAGCCCAGACGCTGGTCTGTTTCGAAGGCGAGACGGCCGTCTTTGGCTGTCCGATCGCTTCGGGGCTGCCGGGCATGATCACGCCGCGCGGAGAGTATCGCGTGCTGGTCAAGCGCCACACGGATTACATGATCGGCGGCAGCGGCAACGATTATTACAACCTGCCCGGCGTCGCTTTCCCCACCTATTTCACCTGGTCGGGTATCGCCATCCACGGCACTTACTGGCACAACGATTACGGGCGGCCCAAGAGCCACGGCTGTGTGAATGTGCCCAACGACGCCGCCCAATGGGTCTTTCGCTGGACCGAGCCGGCCGTGCCGTACACCGACTATGCCCTGCGGGCTCCAAAGGACGCCGGCACACGTGTGGTCGTGGTTTAGGATGACACGTAAAACGTAAGGAGCTCCAAGAGGAGGGATTAAGATGAAGCGTTCCTCGCTCGTTCGCACACTGCTTGCCTCGATAGCGGCCGTGGCCGGGGCGGCCGTCTTTGGCCCGCGCATCGCCTTTCGCCTGTCTTCCCGGCGCAACCTGGCCCGGCTCGGCCCCGAAGCGCCCACCCTCAGCGTGGATGGCCTCAGCTTCCGCGATTTGAACAAGAACGGCCAGCTCGACGCCTACGAGGATTGTCGCCGCCCCATCGAGGAGCGCGTCCAGGATCTGCTCGGCCAGATGACGCTCGAAGAGAAAGTGGGCATGATGTTCCATCCCATGATCGCCTGCACGACGGAAGGCGAGCTGATCGAGGCGAAATCGGAACTCTTTATGATGCAGCCCACCTCCGAGTTTGTTGTCGGACGCCAGATCAAGCACTTTAACATCGTCAACACGGTCGAGCCGAGAAAAATGGCGGGCTGGTATAACAAACTTCAAAAGATGGCAGAGCGCACCCGCCTGGGCATCCCGGTCACCGTCAGCAGCGACCCGCGCCATTCCTGGCAGCAGAATCTAGGCGCCGCCATCACCACCAAGGGCTTTTCCCGCTGGCCCGACCCGATCGGCCTGGGTGCTACCCGCGACGAGGCGCTCGTGCGCGAGTTTGGCGACATCGCCCGGCGGGAATATCTGGCCGTTGGCATCCGCACCGCGCTGCACCCGATGGCCGACCTGGCGACCGAGCCGCGCTGGGCACGCATCAACGGCACCTTTGGCGAGGATGCCGGGCTGGTTTCTGGGATGACCGTGGCCTACATCAAGGGCTTTCAGGGCGACAGCCTGGGCAAGGCCAGCGTCTCGTGCATGATCAAGCACTTTCCGGGCGGCGGCCCGCAGAAGGATGGCCTCGACGCGCATTTCCCTTATGGCCGCGAGCAGGTCTACCCGGGAAACAATTTCGATTACCACCTGATCCCCTTTCAGCGCGCCTTTGCCGAGACCGACGTCGAGCAGGTGATGCCTTATTACGGCATCCCCGTAGATCAAACCAGCGAGAACGTAGGGATGGCTTTTAACAAGGACATCATCACCGGCTTGCTGCGTGAGAAGTGTGACTTTCAGGGCGTGATTTGCTCGGACTGGATGATCTGCGAGACCATTGCCTTTTACGGGTTTATCAAGTTCATGGACTCGACCTCGTGGGGTGTTGAGGTACTCACCCCAAGCGAGCGTTTCCTCAAGGCCCTGCAGGCCGGCGTTGACCAGTTCGGCGGCCAGTTCCAGACTCACCGCGTCCTCGAGTTGGTCAGGACCGGCCAGGTCAGCGAGGCACGCATCGACGAGAGCGTGCGGCGGCTACTGCGCGTCAAGTTCAAGCTGGGCCTTTTTGATGACCCGTATGTCGACGAGGCCCAGGCCGAGGTGGTGTGTGGCCAGGACGACTTTCGCGCCAAGGGCGAGCTGGCCCAACGCAAGTCCGTCGTCTTGCTCAAGAATGGTGAAACGGCCAGCGCCCCGGTCTTGCCGCTGGGCGGCCGTCCCAAGGTCTACGTCGAGAATGTGGACAGGGCCGTCGCCGGCCGCTACGCCGACGTCGTCGATAGCCCCCAGGAGGCGAATTTTGCCATCCTGCGCCTGCCCACACCCTGGCGCCCCCAGGGCCAGGGCTTTCTCGAGCGGATCTTTCACCAGGGCGAGCTTGACTTTGAGATGGTGGAGAGGCAGCGCATCTTGCAGATACTCGGGACGGTCCCCACGATCGTCGACATCTATCTCGAGCGCGGCGCGGTGATCCCCGAGATCGCCGCCCACTGCGCGGCGCTGCTGGCGACCTTTAACGTCGCCGATGAGGCGGTGCTCGACGTCGTCTTTGGCCGCTTCAACCCGGCCGGCAAGCTGCCGTTCGAAATGCCTTCTAGCATGGCGGCGGTGCGGGCGCAGAAAGAGGACGTGCCCTACGACTCGGAAAACCCGCTTTTCCCCTTTGGGGCTGGCCTCAGCTACGTCATGTAGAGACGTAGCATGCTACGTCTCTACATTTCTACATTGTGACCTGGCAGCTAAAGACGCGCTCAGGCACGCGGCGCGCTTGATCCCCCACGATGTCGAACGAACCTTCCAGGCGGATGTCGTCGGACGAGCTGCCTGCCATCACCTGGATGGTGCCCGGCTCGACGATCAACTGCAGCGCTTCGTCGTAAAAAGCCAGTTGATCGACCTGCAGCTCGAAACTGAGGCGGCGCGTCTGGCCCGGCTGGAGCGTGACACGCTTGAAGCCTTTCAGCTCCTTGACCGGGCGCGGGATGCTGGCAAAGCGGTCTCGGACGTACAGTTGGACTACCTCGTCTCCTGCGCGCTCGCCGGCGTTCTTGAGCTCGAACTGAATGGTTACGCTTCCTTCCGGGGGAACCTGGGACGGCTCGATGTGCAGATTGGCGTACTCGAAGCGGGTGTAGCTCAACCCGTGCCCGAAGGGGAACAGCGGCCTGGTACTGAGCGCGACGTAATCGCCGTACCAATGCGAGCGCCCGCCGGAGGGCTTGTGGTTGTAGTAAATGGGGACCTGGCCGACCGCGCGCGGGAAAGTCATCGGCAGCTTGCCGCCCGGGTTGACGTCGCCGAACAAGACCTCGGCCACGGCCGCCCCGCCTTCTTCGCCCGGCAGCCAGGCTTCCACCAAGGCCGGGACGTGCTCGGCGATCCAGGGAATGGCGAGCGGGCGCCCGTTGACCAGCACCAGGACAGTGGGCTTGCCGGCGGCAAGCACGGCCTGGACCAGCTCTTCCTGGATGCCCGGCAGGCCTAAATCGGCCCGGTCGCACGTTTCGCCGGAGGTGCAGCCGGGCACCAGGCCGGAACGGTCGCCCATGACCATGACGACGGCGTCGGCCTGGCTGGCTGCCCGCACCGCCTCGTCAAAGCCCGTCTTGTCGTTGCCGAGGACGGTACAGCCCCGGGCGAAAAGCACCTGCGTGGCAGGTGACACCTTCTGGCGAATCGCGTCCAGGATGGTCGGGATGGCGACCGAGCCTTCGAGCAGCCCCTTCGCGTCGAGCTTGTAATTCAGCGTGGAAGGCGCGTGGGGCGAAACAGCCACCCTGAGCTCGATTTGGGGTTGGTGGCTATAGTCGCTCAGCATGTGGCGGGCCTCGTCGGCGTTCGGCCCGATGACGGCCAGCGTCGAGAGGGTCTTGGGCAGTGGCAGGAGGTCGCCCTCGTTTCGCAGCAGCACGATGCTTTTTTGGGCGATTTGGCGGGCCAACGCGCGCTGCTGGGGCGTGTCAAAGACGGACGCGACTTGCTCGACGTCCACGTAAGGCTTCTCGAACAGCCCCAGCTCGAATTTCTTCGTGAGGAGCCGGCTGACGGCCGTGTCGACCAGGGCCTGCTCAAGCTGGCCCGATCGGACGGCCTCCAGAAGCGGGTCCCCGTAGCACAGAGTGGACGGCAACTCCACGTCGATCCCGGCGTTCAACGCCAGCCTGGCGGCCTCGGCCCAGTCCCGCGCGATCGCGTGGAAGGTGTGGAGCATCATGATGGCCTCGTAATCCGAGACGACCAGGCCGTCGAAACCCAGCTCGTTCCGCAGCAGCCCGGTCAGGAGCGTGCGCGAGGCGGCTACCACCACCTGGTCCAACTCGGAGTAGGCGTTCATGATCGAGGCCAGGCCGGCCTTCCGGATGACAGCCTCGAAGGGGGCCAGGAACACGTCGCGCAGCTCGATCGGCCCCAGGTGAACCGGCGTACAGTTCAACCCGCCTTCGGCTAAAGCGTGGCTGAGGAAATGCTTGGCGGTGGCCATCACGCCCTCGCGCAAGTTCGGCCCCTGCAGGCCGCGCACGTAAGCCACGCCTATCTGGGTGGTCAGGGTTGGATCTTCTCCGAAGGTCTCCTCCACCCGGCCCCAACGGGGGTCGCGCGCCACGTCGAGCACCGGTCCCAAGCCCTGGTGAGCGCCCACCGCTCGCATCTGGGTGCGGACGACGCCCGTCATGGCGGAGGCCAACTCTGGCATCCAGGTGCTGGCCAGACCGGCCATCTGTGGGAAACACGTGGCGCCCAGGGCCATGTAGCCGTTGCAGCACTCTTCGTGGATGATGGCCGGAATGCCCAGCCGGGTGTGCTTGACCAGGTAGGCCTGGATCGCGTTGGTCATTTCGGCGTTGGCGCGCGGGCTCAGTGTGCTGGCGCCCCCGACCCGGCCGATCTGGCCGATGCCGTTTTTCATCCAGGCCGCCGCCTTGCTTTCCGAAAAGGCTTGGCCGTCTTGCAGCTCGTCCACCCAGGTCGAGCCGAGCTGGGCGACCTTTTCTTCCAACGTCATGCGCGCCATCAGGTCGCGGACGCGGTCCTGAATCGGTTGGGAAGCATCTTGGTACAGTGTCTTTGTTGTCATCTGGCACTCCCTATGCGGATATGGTTCCTGTCATTGCTGGCTGGCCGGTGGGTAAATCCTAAAGTTGCCGCTCAAGTGCAGTAGGCCGATCGTATACAGCAAGCCATCGTAGTAGCGCCACTTGCCGCTGGGGATGCGCGTGTCCCACAAGGCCTCGACGAACTCGGTCGCCTTGTCGGTCGTGGCGGCCAAGGCCGCCACGGCGTTCATGGCGATCAGCCCTGGCGAGCGATCGCTGGAGAGCGGCTTGCCGTCCAGGCTGTACTGGTTGACGTAGCTGTCGATGCCTTGCGAATAAAAGAACTCTAGCATGCGATTCGTCTGCTCTACCTGCCAGGGGTCGGCGGCGAACCAGGCATAGTCGACCGCCACGTTCGAAGCGGTCCTGAAGGCGTCGAAGCGAAAGTCCTTGTGCTCATCGCTGCCGTAGGCCTCGCCGCTGAACTTGGCATAGTCCGGCATCAGGCCCGTTTGGGGATGGGCCGCCTTTTTCCAGAATTCGCGGCTGGCCTGGGCGGCTTGCGTCCAGAATTCGTTGTCCTTGTCGGCCCAGCGCGCCCACAGCTCGTAATAGGCCGGCAGGTGGTAGGAGGGATCGGTAAAGCCCGAATTGCGGCCGATGGTGGGCACGAAAACGACTTGCTTGGTCTCGGCGTCGAACATGTTCGTCGCCAGATTGCTGTCTTGCTCTTCCTTGTGCAACATGGTGTCCAGGATCGCTTGCGCCTCGGCCTCGTAATCCAGGCTGCCCGTGCCATTGCCCCAACGACCTGAGGCGAAGAACAAGGCCATGGCGAACCACTCCTCGCCGTCCGATGCTGGGTTGGGGTGGATTTGTTCGCCGCTCGGCTTGCAGTGCCAGGCAAAGTAACCCTGGTAGGGGCCGTCGTCCTGGTACATGTAGGTCTTGGTCCATTTCCAGATGCGGTCGAACTCTTCCTTCTTGTCCAACTGGACGGCGATCATCAAGCCGTAGGACATGCCTTCCGAGCGCACGTCGTCGTTGCCAATGTCCATGACGTAGGCCATGTCTTCGCCGACGGGGTAATAGACGCGCTGGGTGCTGTCGTTGCCGTAGAACATCTGCTGCCAGGCGGCCTCGATCTTGGCCTGGATTTCGGCATCGCTTTTGCCCAGCATTTCTTTGAACATGTTGCGGTATTGGCCAGACGCAAAGGCGCCGGTCGAGGGCACGGCCACAGTCGGCGGAGCGGCCGTCGGGGTGGGGGGCGGCGGCTCCGGCGTGTTCGTTGGGTCAGGCGGAACGCTTTGAGCGGGGTTACAGCTTGACATCACGGATGATAGAATGAGCACAAGCAGCGTAGTGAGAGAAAAGTCTCGTTTCACGGCACTACCCTTTGATCGCCCCGGCGGTCAAGCCAGACACAATTTGTCGTTCGGCGAACGCGTAAAAGAGGATCGCTGGCAGCGCGGACGCGCTCACGAATGCTGCCACCAACGCCAGATCCTGGCCATATTGGCCTTGGAACTGCATGGTGCCCAAAGGCAAAGTCCACAGCGTATCCTTGTCGATCACCACCAGGGGCACGAGCAAGTCGTTCCAACTGGTGATCATGGTCAGGGCCGCCACGGCTCCCAGTGCCGGGCGTGCCAGTGGGAGCAGGACGCGCCAGAAAAAGTCAAAGGCATTACAGCCGTCGATATACGCCGCGTCCTGCAGCTCGCCGGGAATGGCCATGAAGAACCCTTCCAGGATCAGGATATTGCCGGATATCGCGAAAGCCATCTGGACGATGATGACGCCCCACAAGTTGTTGGTCAGACCCATCTGGCGCAGCACGAGAAAGACGGGCATGATGGCGACGTTGATGGGGAACATGATACCCAGGGTGAGCAAGTTGAACATAAAGCCCTTGCCACGAAAGTTCATGCGGGCAAATACGAACGAGGCCAGGCTGCAAATGAACACCACCCCGATCGTCGTGGCCACCATCACCATCAAGCTGTTGCGCAGCATAGGCCAGAATGACGATTCTGGTCCCAAGACCCGGCCATAGTTCTCCCAGCGTGGGGGATTGGGGATGGTGTAAGGGCGCGAGTACATCTCGCCGCGCGTCTTGAGGCTGCCAAAGATCAACATCACGATGGGCACAAAGATGAGGATGACGAATATCGAGAGAATGAGGTACTGCCAAAACCTCGGCATATGTTTTCGCCATGGGGAGATCCGGCCTGGATGAGTTCTTGTTGTCATAGCACGCTCCTTTCTAGCCGCTCAAATAGTCCGATTGGCGCGACATGCGCTGGTAAACGAGCGAAAAGATCAAACAGATCAGGAACATCACGATGGCCACGGCGCAGCCGTAGCCCAGCCAGAAACGGATGAAGCCGAAACGATACATGTAGGTCGCCATCGTCTCGCTGGCGTTCACCGGCCCACCCTTGGTCATGATCCAGACCAGGATGAACTGCTGTAAAGATCCCACGACCGACATGTAGACGGAGGTGCGAATGGGACCGGCCAGCAGGGGCAGCGTGATGTTCGTGAACAGTTGGCCTCTGCCCGCGCCGTCGATCCGGGCGGCTTCTTCGATTTCGATCGGGATGTTTTGCAGCCCGGCCAGGTACAGCAGCATGTGAAGGCCAAAGTATTTCCAGGTCAGCACGACAAAGATGCAGGCCATGACGATGTTGGGATTGCCTAACCAGGCCACGGGCTTGACGCCTGGAATGAGAGCGAGAAGCGCGTTGAACAGGCCACGTTCCGGCATGGGATTGTACAGGCCCATCCACATAATGGCGGCGATGACCTCGGAAATGACGTAGGGCATGAAAAAGATCATGCGGAAAATGGCACGCCCAGGCAGGTCGCGCCCCACCATGACGGCCAATGCCATGGACAAAGGCAATTGGATCGTCAGAGAAAACACGACGATGATGAGGCCGTTTGCTATCGCTTTGTGGAAGATCGTGTCGCTCAGGATGCGCACGTAATTGTCCATGCCGACAAAGTCGACCGCCGGGCCAAAACCCTTCCAGTTGAAGAAGCTAAAATAAATCGAGCGGCCCATGGGATAGATCACAAAGATGAGGAAAAGCACCGTCGCGGGTGCCAGGAACAGCCAGACCGTCATGTTGTCCGAGGCGCGGCGCCCAAAGCGGTTTGGCTGCTGCTGCAAGCTCACGGCCTGTTTGGTGACTAAACCTGTTTCCATAGGATTTGCCTTTCGACAAGTGCGGGGATTGGGCAAGCCCAATCCCCGCACCGTGCGCCATTGAGAAATGGCGTGCGCCATTGGAACATGGCGCATCAGGAATTTACTTCAGCTCGGCCGCGGCCGAATCCTCGATCGCCTGGGTCATCTGCTCGGGCGTCATGGTGCCAGCGAAGAGGGCCTGGACGCTGTCGTTGATGACGGAACCCGTCGCCGGCGGCAGCGCCTGGTCATAGTACAGTTGGAAGTACTTGGCATTCGCAAAGCCCTTCTGGACCTCGATCAGCAGGGGATCCGACAGGCCGGCTTCACCGCCCTTGACGACCGGGACGCCGACGCCAATCTTGGCCAATTGGACTTGCGATTCCGCCCGGGTCAGGTACTTGACGAAATCGATCGCCTCGGGTGAGGCATTCTTGCCGATCGCAAAGCCATTGCCACCGCCGACCGCGTCGCCGCCATCACCCTTGCCGCCCTCGACCGCCGGGAAGGTGAAGAAGCCCAGCTTGTCGCCGAGACCTTCACCGCTGGCGCTGTTGTCTTTCTGGACGGCCGGCGCCCACTGGCCCATCAGCTCCATGGCCGCTTCACCGTTGCCCACCAGGGTGGCCTCGTCGCCGTAGGTGGCGCCCAGGAAGCCGTCCTGGAAAGGCTCGAGCGCGAGGAGCTCCTTGAGCTTGTAGCCGGCTTGCACGAAGGGCTCGTCGGTGAACTTGCCGGTGCGCAGAACCGCGCCCTCAAAGTTGTCCTTGCCGCCCATGCGGGTAACCAGGTAGGCCCACATGTGCATGCCGGGCCACTTGTCGCCCATGCCGACGGCGATGGGGATGGTCCCAGAAGCCTTGAGCTTTTTCACGGCGTCGAGGAACTCTGTCCAGGTCTTGGGCGGGGCCGAGATGCCGGCCTTGGAGAACAGCTCCTTGTTGTACCAGAAGCCGATCATGCCCATGTCCCATGGCACGCCATAGTTCTTGCCCTTGTAGGC
>JAFGFO010000118.1 GCA_016931085.1 Thermoflexales bacterium | reverse complement strand
CGCTGAAGGCGTTGACTGCCACCGAAGAGGCAAGGATCGTCGAGCTTGTGAAGAAAGCGGTGCGTTGAGGATTGTGCTTGCTTATGAAAGCTATTACAGCCCTGATTGAACTCAAGACGCGTAAGATTCGCGGAGCGAAAGTCTTGCGCGTTGATTGAACCAAGGCCGTTTGCTGGTGTTACGCCTCAATCACATACGTGGTGAAGAGCTTGTCGTGCCAGCATTGCTGATAGTCGTCCCACAGCATCCAGAGGAAGCCCAGACCGAAGACGGCGTCGCTTAGCCAATAGCCAATGGTCGCCCGTCCCACAGCGCGCCAGAAGGTAGGTGGGATCCACTCGGCGGTTAAAACTTTGATACCGAGCCATTTCTTGCCTAATGTTTGCCCGGTGCGCGACCACATGATCGCGAAGTACAGCACACTGGCGATCACGGCCCAGAACACGGCGATCAGTGAGGCCAGGATGCCGACGATGATAGCCAGCTCTTCCGACATATTCATCGCTGCCATTGGTATTGTAACGATCAAACATGCCATAGGAATGCCGGCAATCAAACCGACGATGAAGCTGTCGATAGTGTAAGCGATAACTCTCTTTCCAAAGCTTGCGTATTGCATGGGATCTCCTCCTGAGGAATAAGACAACGTTATATCTGCACTATAGGACAAATTCAGGCTTTGTCAAAAGTCAATGTGAAACTGCGTTGATCTGTTCCCAACACTCGCAGGCGGTGCGTGTTTGGCCTCCTCTGGAGAGTGTACCGTAGTAAGCGTCGCCCGCCGAGGCCGGTATCCAGCCGGAAAGCGTCATCGGCCAGCGTGGATCGTCCGCGGCGACCCAGACGCCGTTGTAGCGCCGGGCGATATGCAGATGCGTGGCATTCGAGACTCCGCCTTCACATGAGGGATGCCCGAGGTTATCCCCCGCTTTGAGCATCGTCCCATTCTGCACCCGCTCATTTGAGGCCAGGTGCAGGTAGTACATGACCCATCCCGTGCCTATAAAGCCATCCCCATCGAGGTCTTGGATCACCATTCCATCGTGGCTATGAACGACAAGCCCATCCGCAGCGGCGGTTGCCCACTGATTGCTCGGCGTGCAGCCGATGTTGCGCTCGTTGGTGGTGAAATCCAGCGCCGCAAATGGTCCCTGGGTTCCATACCCCGGATGCGGCCCACCCGTGTAGTACCAGGTTGCATCCTTCGGCCACGGGAGGATCAACTTTGGCGCTTCCAATCCGGCGGGTAGCAACGGTTCGATGGGGGCTGCGAGGGGGGCGCCGAACAGGTTGCGGTAGATGGTGGCAAAGCGGGTGAGATCGGCCAGCCAACTGTCATAGCTGGCGGCGCTAGGAGCCAGGGCGCGTTGGACACCTGCTGTGCCGCCGTTGATTTGTGTAGAGAATTGGATGTAAGCCCCATCGCGCGTTTGCACGAGCCAAAGCGTATCCATCCACCAGCCATACAGCCCAATGTTGAGCGCGTCCGCCGCCAGGCTGAGCTGGCGATACAGGCCATTCATGTGAGGCAATGTGGTATACCCCAGAGGGTAGGCGTATTGTTCTGCCGCAGGCTCTGGATTACTCAGCCAACCGCCCCGTAGTTCCAGGAGTGCAAGCAGCACTCGCGGCCCCACGCTGTATTGTTCGGCTATCAGCCTCACGATCTCGTTGGCAGTCATGTCCACGCCTAGCACGTCCTCGCTGTAATTTTTGAAGATGCCCGGCAGCGCCGCCGTCGCCTGGGCGATGTCGAAATTTTTGTACTCCGGCCCATACACTAGTTCGTTGTCGGGAATCAAGAGCGTTCCCGGTCCGGTGTGTTGCGCATCGAGAGAAATCTGTAATTGCTGGCCTGCCGCCAGTTGGTCGGCGTTTGCCATTCCATTGATGCGCATCAGGCTCTCGACCGTCGTCCCGAAAGCCATGGCGATGCCGGAGAGGGTATCCCCTGCGCGCGTGGTGTAGTAGATGGCTGTGGTCTCCGGTGCGGCGCGGGTGGGAGTCGGGGTGGATGTATCGATGACAATGGTGGGGGTATTGCTGGGAGCGGCTTTGGCGGTCGCCGTCAGGGCTGCGGGTTTGGGTGTGGCCGTGGGCCGTGTGGAGGGATTTCCGATGTCGTTGAAGTTTACTTCGCGCCGGCAACCTGGCAGCGCCGCGATCAAAAGCATACTGAATAATCCGAGAAAGGTTATGGCGACTTTGAATTTTGTCAAAATATCGACCTCACAAAATGAACAGGAGTTGTGAAACAGTGTACCTGCCACAACCCCTGTTCACCAGAGAGCCAGAACCAGGCTTTAGGGGATAATCAACTCCTGTCCTACGCGAATCGCGTTGGCGTCTTTGACGGTATCTTTGTTGGCCTCGAGGATGTCTTTCCAGCGGTTTGCATCGCCGTAGAACTTCTTGGCGATGGCGCTCAATGTGTCTCCAGCGGCGACGACATAGGTGCGCTGCTTGGCGGTCGGCTTCTTTTTTAACTCCTCCCGCATTTCGGGTTCCATCTCACCAATCTTCATAACCATATCTTGACCTCCTGTACACATTTAAAAGACGTTATCCTTCTGACAACGTCATTGACATCATTTTACTCGTCCACTAGCAGTTTGTCGGAGAGAAAGTGACCTGAGTGTCAATACACGCGAAGTTGAGTCACTCTCACCCGAATTTTGATTGAACGATG
>JAFGFO010000117.1 GCA_016931085.1 Thermoflexales bacterium | reverse complement strand
CTTTCCACGCCGAAGGCGTCCTGTGGATAGCCGCCGCGCCTGTGGCAGGTATGGAAACCTGCCCTACGGGTGTCTCTCCGACAAGCTCCTAGGAGTGTAGGTGTGTCGCACCTGGCCAATCCGGTCATCCCCCGAACATCAGGGGGGGCATGTTCAAAAGCGCGGATGTGTGATATAGTTACCGTATGATCACATCTGATTTGTTCAAGCACCCGCATCGCCGTTATAACCCTCTCACGCGCGAGTGGATCCTGGTCTCGCCGCACCGGACTGAGCGCCCCTGGCAGGGCCAGGTGGAAAAGCGCGCGCCCGAGGAACGCCCCCACTACGACCCGAGCTGCTACTTGTGCCCCGGCAACAGCCGCGCGGGAGGCAAGTCGAACCCAGCCTACACCGAAACCTTTGTGTTCGAGAACGACTTTGCCGCGCTGCTGCCCGAAACCCCGATCGCGACGGTCGAGGACGATGGCCTGCTCGCGGCGCGCAGCGAGCGCGGCACGTGCCGCGTGATTTGCTTCTCCCCCCGCCACGACTTGACCCTGCCCGACATGGCGTTGGGCGACGTCCGCCGCGTGGTCGACGTGTGGACCGAGCAATACCAGGAGCTGGGATCGAAGGATTTTATCAATCACGTACAGATCTTTGAAAACAAGGGCGCGGCGATGGGGGCCAGCAACCCCCACCCCCACTGCCAGGTGTGGGCGACCGAAAGCCTCCCAACCTACCCGGCCAAAGAACTCGAGTCACTGAGCGCCTACCGGGACGCCAAGGGTGGCTGCCTGTTGTGCGACTACCTGGCGCTCGAGCAAAGAGAGAGCGAGCGCCTGGTGTGTGCCAACGAGCATTTTACGGCCCTGGTGCCCTTTTGGGCCGTATGGCCTTTTGAGACGATGCTGGTCGCTCACCGCCACGTGGCCTCCTTGCCCGAGCTGAGCGGGGCCGAGCGTAACGCCTTGGCTGATATCGTCAAGCAGTTGACGGCGCGCTACGACAAGCTGTTCGAGGTCTCGTTCCCTTACTCAATGGGCTTTCACCAAGCGCCTACCGATGGGAAGCCTCACCCGGAATGCCACCTACACGCTCACTATTACCCGCCCTTGCTGCGCAGCGCCACAGTGCGCAAGTTCATGGTGGGCTACGAGCTGCTGAGCGAGCCTCAACGCGATTTGACGGCTGAGACCAGCGCCGCGCGCTTGCGCGAGCTGCCGGGAGAATAGCGCGCTCACCTTTACAACAGTTGCTACGCAACCCGTCTCAACCCAACCTACATCGCCGACTTTGCAACAGCCGTGCTACCTCAGCTAATTCTTGCCAGACTGCCCCAAAAGTGTTACAATGCTGATCTAGCAGGCTGTCGGAGAGAGCGTTTTGTAGGGCGGCTTTCTACGCCAAAGGCGTCCTGCGGATAGCCGCCACGCCTGTGGCACGCTTTGCGTGGAAACCTGCCCTACGTGCGTCTCTCCGACAAGCTCCTAGATCTGTAGTAGGAGTAGCTTATGCGAGAACAGCTTGACACATTACGCACACGCCTGGCCGAGGTGACCGATCTGTACTCTACCTTGTCGCTTCTGTTGTGGGACCAAGAGATCTATATGCCGCCTCAAGGCATCTTGGCGCGCGCGGAGCAGATCAGCACGCTGCGCGGCCTGGCCCATCAAAAGTTCATCGCCGACGAGATAGGGCTGCTGCTTCAAGACCTGAATGGCCAACTGGCTGCGCTGGACCCCGAGTCGAACGATGCCTGCCTCCTGCGCGTGACAGCGCGCGAGTACGCCAAGGCGCGCCGGGTGCCGGCCGAGCTGGAGGCCGCGCTGGGACGCGCTGTGGCCATCGCTTACGATGCCTGGGTCAAGGCGCGCGCCGCGTCTGACTTTGCGCTGCTCGCGCCGCATCTGCAGCAGGTCCTGGACCTCACGCTCCAAAAGGCCGAGGCGCTCGGCTACGATGAGTGCGTGTACGATGCTTTGTTGGACACGTACGAGCCGGGCATGAAGACCTCCCAAGTGGCGGCCGTCTTTGCCGTGTTCAAACCTGAAATCGTCGCGCTTCTGCAAGCGATTTCGCAGCACCTGGACGCCGTCGACGATGCCTGCTTGTACGGCGAGTTTGACGAGGGACAGCAGTGGGCCTTGACCCTCAAGACGCTCGGCTGGATGGGCTTTGATTTTCAACGTGGGCGGCAGGATCGATCGGCCCATCCTTTCACCACCTCGATGTCGCCGCGCGACGTCCGCGTGACGACGCGCATCTACCGCGCGCACGTCGGCTCGGCCTTGTTCAGCTCGCTGCACGAAGGCGGGCACGCCCTCTACGACCAGGGCATCCCCATCGAGCTGGATCGCACGCCATTGGGAACCGGCGCGTCGTTGGGCGTGCACGAATCACAGGCGCGCATGTGGGAAAACATGGTCGGGCGCAGCCGGGGCTTTTGGCGCTTTTTCTTCCCCCACCTCAAGCACTCTTTCCCGGCCCACTTTGACAGCCTGGATGCCGAAAGGTTGTATCGTGCCGTCAACAAAGCCCAGCCCTCACTCATCCGCGTGGAGGCCGACGAGGTGACGTACAATCTGCACATCTTGCTGCGCTTCGACTTGGAAAACGACTTGCTCGAAGGCCGGCTCAAGGTGGTTGACCTGCCGGCGGCCTGGAACGCCAAGATGGAGGAATACCTGGGGCTCACCCCGCCGGACGACGCCCAAGGCGTGCTGCAGGATGTGCACTGGGCGAGCGGCCTTATCGGCTACTTTCCAACCTATGCGTTGGGTAATCTGTTAGCGGCGCAGTTGTTCGAGCGCATTCGTCTCGACTTGCCCGGCCTGGACGCCCACGTCGAAGCTGGCCAGTTTGCGCCGCTGCTCGACTGGCTGCGCCAGCACGTGTACTGCCACGGCGCCAAGTTCACGCCGGCCGACTTGATCCAACGCGTGACCGGCCAGCCGCTGCAGGCCGGGCCCTTTGTGCGCTATCTCAAGGCCAAGTACGGCGAGTTGTACGGACTAGCCTAGACAGCCTGGCGCTCTACGCTCGAGACACCTGCTCGTTGTAGGCAAACAGTGCCGGCAGGCCGCCGGTGTGCAAGAACAGCACCCGCTCGTCCGGGCGGAAAGCGCCCCGGCGAAGCAGGTCGATCAAGCCGCCCAAGGCACGCCCGGTATAGACCGGATCGAGCAGCAGCCCCTCAAAACGGGCAGACAGGCCGATGGCTTCGCTTTCCAGCTCGCCCATTACCCCGTAGCCGCCCCCCAGGTAATCCGCGTTCACCTGGATCTCGCCCGGCTCAAAATTCAAGTTCAGTCCCAACTGCGCGGCCGTTGCCGTCGCCAGGCGGGCCACGCGTGCCTGGAGCACATCGGCCGCTTCGTCCACGCTGATGCCCAGCAAGCGCCCCTGGTAATTCAATGCCCGCGCCCCAACTGCCAGCCCGGCCTGGGTGCCGCCCGAACTGGAGGCAAACACGATGTGATCGTAGGGTGGGGCAGGTGTCAAGCCTGCCCCCACGATTTCTTCCATCGCCGCCACGTACCCGGCCGCGCCTGTCGGGCTTGATCCGCCGTAGGGAACGATATACGGCGTGTGCCCCCGCGCCCGCAGCTCACCTGCCACGTCTTCCATCGCCGGCGCGAACTGCGATTTGTCGGCCACCCAGCGAATGTCTGCGCCCAGCAGCTTGTCCAGCAGCCAGTTGCCCTGGGGCCGGCTGCCGGCGAGCGGCTGGCACAGGACCAGCACGCAGCCCAGGCCGACCTGGGCTGCGGCGGCAGCCGTCTGCCGGGCGTGATTCGACTGGGCCGCGCCGGCCGTGATCAGCGTGTCAGCGCCCTGCACCTGGGCATCGGCCAGCAGGAATTCGAGCTTGCGCGCCTTGTTGCCGCCGCTTGCCAGGCCGGTTTGGTCGTCGCGCTTGACGAACAACTGCGGCCCACCCAGGTAGGCGCCCAGGCGCGGCAGCGGCTCGATCGCCGTGGGCAGATGGGCCAGGTGGATTCGCGGGAGCTTGGCGGTCAACATGTTTAGCCTGGGCGAGGCGTGCCTCGCCCCTACAGCAGTCCAAACGCCCGTTTGGCGGCCTTGAGCGTGTTGCTCATCAGCATGGCGATCGTCATCGGGCCAACCCCACCGGGCACCGGCGTGATGGCCGATGCGATTTCCAGGGCGGCTTCATAGTCCACGTCGCCCACCAGGCGCGTGCGCGGCTTGCCGGTCTTTTCGCTGATGGCTTGCGAGCCGTCTGGGTTGAGCACGGGCACGCTGTTCACCCCCACGTCGATGATCACCACGCCGGGCTTGAGAAAATCAGCCTTGACAAAGCGAGGCTTGCCGATGGCGGCGATGAGGATATCGGCCTCGCGGCACACGGCTGGCAGATCCCTGGTGCGGCTGTGACAAACGGTCAGCGTGGCGTTGCGCCCCAACAGGAGCAGCGAGACCGGCAGCCCGACGATATTGCTGCGTCCCAACACCACCGCGCGGCTGCCCTCGATCGTGACGCCGGTGCGGATGAGCAACTCGATGATGCCGGCCGGCGTGCAGGGCGCAAACAGCGGCTCGCGATTCTTCATCCCCAGCCGGCCGATATTGACCGGGTGGAAGCCGTCGATGTCCTTTTCGAGAGGCACCGCGCTCAAGATCGTCTCGTCGTGGATGTGCTTGGGCAGTGGCAACTGGACCAGGATGCCGTGCACCTTGGGGTCCTCGCCCAGCCGCTTGACCTCGACCAGCAAATCGGCCTGGCTGATCGTGTCTGGCAGCTCGAGCGGGTACGATTCGATGTCCAGCTCGGCGCAGGTCTGGCACTTGGCCTTGACGTAGCTCTGGCTGTCGGGGCGCTGGCCCACCAGCACCGTCGAGAGGCCGGGCACTTGTCCCCTGGCCCGCATCGCCGCGACCTCGGATTTCACTTCCTGGCGGATTGCCGCGGCAACCGCCTTCCCGTCTATAATCGTTGCAGTCATAAGATTCTCCTTTACTCGAAGCTAGAAACTAGGCTCGTAACTCGCCCTCTTTCACTGCGGCGTAAAGCCAATCGAGTCGCCTTGGTAGATGTACTCGTTACCCTCCCATGTGACGGATATGTCTATTTGAACACGGTGGCCCGACGTCACCGCGCCAATGTTGAGCTCACACGTGGCGATGCCATCTGCATCTGTGGTCCCCGTGCACTCTTGTACTCCGCTGTCAAAGTTCCAGCGGCTTTTCATCTGTGCGCCGCTCACCGGGCTGCCATTGCACATGAACTCGGCGAATACGCGGACAACTTGATTTTGCGTTGGGGTTAGGTCGGCTGAGTGGACCCAGGCGTCAGTAACCTCACAGTTGCTGGCCTGCCCCGAGGATGTAGGCGACGGCGTGGGCGTGTGGGTGGTAGTCGCGGTGCTGCTCGGCGTCTCGTCCCCGCCCGGCGTGGTCGTGCTGGTCGGCGTCTCGTCCCCGCCCGGCGTGGTCGTGCTGGTCGGCATCTCGTCCCCGCCTGGCGTGGTCGTGCTGCTCGGCGTCTCGTCCCCGCCTGGTGTGGTCGTGCTGGTCGGCGTCTCTCCCTCGCCTGGTGTGGTCGTGCTGGTCGGTGTCCCAGTCGTGCCCGGGGTGGCGGTGTGGGTCGGCGTCTCTTCCTCGCCCGGCGTGGTCGTGCGGGTTGGCGTTGGCGAGCTTGTGGGCGTCCGGCCTACGATGGGCGTTCCTGTGGGTGATGGCGCAGGCGGCAGTGGGGTAGCGGCCGGCGTGTGAACGGGCTGTGGGGTCGTCACCACCTGCCCGCCGGCCGGGAGCACGAGTTGCTGGCCGATCGTGAGCGAGCTGCTGTTGGCCAGGTTATTGGCGCGCACGATGTCGTCGACCGTCAGCCCGCACTTGGTGGCAATGCCCAGCACGGTATCGCCGGCTTGCACGGCGTAGACGGGCGGGCACTGGCCTGCCACCAGGACGACCGGGGTCGGGCTGGGAGTCCGGCTTGGCGGCGGCGGGGCCGGCGTGCCGGTGCTGGTAGCTGTTGGGGGCACCAGGCTGCTCGTGATGGTCATGGTCGGGAACGGCACAGTGGAGCTCACTGTCCCGCTTACGGCTGGGGTCTCTAGCATCGACACGGCTGGCGGGGTGACTGATGGATGGTGGGTAGGCAAGGGGGTAGGTTCAATGCTGCGTGTGATGAAAGCGGCCCCGGCCAACAAGGCCAGGCAGCAGCAGCACACGACGCACATGGCCAGGATCGCAGCTATGATCGCGACGATAGGGATGCTGAGGCAGTAAGTGCCGTTTATGGCAATCGTGATGCGCCGCTTGAGCCAGTCCATTATATCATCCCGAGCTTGACTTCGGCGAGCTCAGTCGAGTCGTCGAGGGACGTTTTACGTTACATCTATATCGTCAAGTAGGCGTCCGCGTAGATGGTCTTGTTGAGCAAGACGCGAATGGTTTTCCAAATGGCAGCTTGTTCGAGATCGTTCATATCCTCGACATCGCCAGGCTCGACCTCTTCCACGGCGGCCGTTTTGTCGTACAGCTTGAGCAGCAGCCGGTTTAGCGCGGTGCTATCGTCGCGCTGCTCGATGACGCGGATGAACTCGAGCAAGTGGCTGTCCAGCGGGTCGGCGATCACAGCGTCCAGGCCGGCCGCCATCAGCATGACCATGTACACCCGGTTGAGGAGCGGGCGATTGGCGGCCGGCACGGCGTTCGACACGTTCGAAAGCCCCACACTCACCGTGCAAGGCAGGCCGCAGTTCTTGAGGATGCGCACTGCCTCGATGCACTCGGGCACGTACTCCTGGCAGCCCGAGACCGTCAACACCAGGGGGTCGACGATGACATTTTCGAGCGGCAGGCCAACTTCCTCGAGGCGCGGCATGATCGCTTCCAAGAAAATGCTGACGCGCGCTTCCGCGCTGACGGGAATGCCGCTCTTGCCCATCGTCAGCACGACCAGGCGCGCGTTGTATTGGGCGGCCACCGGGGGGACCTTTTCCAGGCGTTCCTCTTCCGCACTGGCCGAGTTGATGATGCCCAGCCCGGGCTTGATCTTCTGGAGGCCGGCTTCGATGGCCGCCAGGTTGGTGGTGTCGAGCGAAAGTGGCACGTCGTTGCCTACACCTTCCTGTACCACATCTACCAGCCAGCTCATGATCTCGGGCCCGGCCTTCTTTTGTGGGCCGACGTTCAAGTCCAGGGCCGAGGCCCCGGCTTCAACTTGCCGGCGTGCCACGTCCATGAGAAAAACGGCGTCCCGATCGATAAAGGCTTGCTTGACCTTGGGGGCAATGATGTGAATGTTTTCTCCAATGATGTACATATTCACCTCCATGATGGATTGGGTGGCCAAAGCCACGGGCTATAACAGTGCACTGTTGTTAGCATAACGCATTTCTTCGTTTTGCGCAAGTGACACAGCCAGGCCCGCGATGTCCAGCCACTGGGGCCCGGGCACGTCCAATAGACCCCATCCCAAACGCCCGCGGGCGGTGGCTACAGCGTATTGGTTATCTATCCATGCCACGAAGCCCATGGGAGCCTGGGGGACGCTGGCGCTGCGTAACACGATTTGCTCGTCTACGCTAAACGTAACTTGCTCGGCTTGCCAGGCGATCTGATAGTCGTGCCAATCTTGCATGGACGTATCGAGCAAGGTCTCGTGGATACACAGCGCGCGCTGGACGTAGGGCCACAATCGCGCGTAGAGCGCGGGGATCTGGTTGGCCAGGAGCACCAGTGGCGCCAACGGTGCCCAGGCCAACGCCGCCGGGCGAGTGGCGTCGATCGCGGCGGCTTTCCACCCCCGGCCGGCTACCCCAGCCGCCAACGCCATGTCCGAGGGTGGTGAGGCGTAGAAAAACCAGGCCGCGCGCGGCAGGGCCGGCACACCTCCCAGGGGCGAAAAGGGATTGTTCCAAAGGCCAAAGCCGGCCGTGCCCACCAGCGGCCCTGGCGAAAAGCGCGCCCGCAGGCTGAGCCGGAGCGGCGGACGCCAGGGAAAGTCTCGCCGCGCCAGGCCGCTGTAGTCGTCGATCTGCGCGTCGCTGTAGGCGCGTGCTGTCGCGGAGGGCAGAGCCAGGCGCATAGCGTCGCCGGCAGGCTCGATAACGCCCTGGCCAACCAAGCAGGGACGGCAGCCAAAGTAGGATGGGTGGGTGGACATAGGACCATTATAACATAGTTTGCACTTGCCCAGATGCGTGCCCAAGGGTATAATGGATCTATGCCTATTTTGAACAATTCCAGCCTGGAATTTGTAAGCGGCAGCCCGCAGCAGACACGGCGGCTGGGGATGCGCCTGGGTGAGCTGTTGCGGGGGGGAGAGCTGATTTGCCTGGAGGGCGAGCTGGGCGCCGGCAAGACCTGCTTGGCACAAGGTATCGGCCTGGGGTGGGGGGCTGACCGTTTGCTGCGCAGCCCCAGTTTTACGTTGATCAACGAGTGGGAGCGGCCCGGCGACAGGCAGCGCTTGTATCACATGGATATGTACCGCCTGGCCGGCGCGGACGAGGCCTGGGCGTTGGGGCTGGCGGATTTGTGGGAAGGGGAGGACGTGTGTGTGATCGAGTGGCCGGAACGGGTCACTGCCCTGCTGCCGGGCGAATTCTTGTGGATTACCTTGAGCATCGTAGACGATACACGCCGCCAGCAAATCTTTAACGCCAGCGGCGAGCGCTACAAAAAGCTCCTGCAGCGCTTCAAGCACGTTGCCTTTGGAGGGTAAACGGGATGGGCAAGTTGTTGCTGGGAATAGATACCGCCACACGTATGGCCAGCCTGGCGCTGCATGATGGCGGGCAGGTGCGCGTCGAGTTGAATTGGGAGACAGCTAACCACCACACGGTCGAGCTGGTGCCGCGCATCGCCGGCATGTTGGCCCAGGTTGACGCGGGGGTAGAACAGGTGGCCGGCGTGGCGGTGGCGCTCGGCCCCGGCTCGTTTACGGGGGTGCGCGTGGGCGTGGCCACGGCGAAGGGAATCTGCCTGGCGCGCGCTTTACCCATTTACGGCGTGCACACGCTGGACGTGCTCGTCCATGCCCAGCCGCCAACCCTGGACACGCTCGTGGCCCTGATCCGCGCCGGGCGCGGCCGCTGGTGCGCCGCACGGTACAGGTGGGATGGTCAGGCATGGCGAATCGAGGGAGAGCCGTGGCTGGCGACGCTTCAGACACTGGGCGATGACTGGGAAGGCCCGGCGCTGCTGTGCGGCGAGCTTGACGCCGCCGGACGGCACACGCTGCAAAACCGCCTGGGGGAGCGCGTCCGCTTGGCAACGCCAGCCGCCAGCTTGCGGCGAGCCGGCTACCTGGCCGAAATCGGCTGGCAGCGCTTGTGGCACGGCCACGCGGATGACTTGACTGGCCTGGTGCCTATTTACCTCAAAACGCCGGGCAGCCCATCCGAACGGTGAGGATCGCACAGAGGATTAGGGGCTATCGGAATAGCCTGTGCTAGAGGTTGATCTGTGAGCGATAATCACTTGCCTTATTCTATAGAAGCGATGGCGCAAGATGACATTGGAGAAGTCATGGTCATCGAGCGCCAATCTTTCCCGCTGCCTTGGTCTTGGAACGCTTACCTGCACGAGCTGCGTGACAACCACCACTCGTATTATATCGTCGTGCGTCTCAAGTCCCCACCGGCCCCCCCCGTGTCGTTTTGGATGCGCTTGATCGGCCGCCCCCAGCCCCGTCCTGCCCCCGTGTTGGGCTACGGAGGCTTTTGGCTCATTGTAGACGAGGCACACATCAGCACGATTGCGGTGGCGCAAGAGTGGCGTGGGCGTGGACTGGGCGAGCTGCTGCTCTTGAGTATGATCAAGCAGGGCCTGGGACTGGGAGCGAGGGTGGTTACCCTGGAAGTGCGGCTGAGCAACGAGCTGGCGCAAAAGCTGTACGCCAAGTACGGCTTTAAAATCGTGGGCGAGCGCAAACATTACTATCGCGACAACGGCGAAAATGCTTACCTCATGACGGTCGAAAATGCCGGCAGCCCCCAGTACGCACAGCAATTGCAGACCTTGCAGGCCGCGCTCGTAGAGCGGCTGCGAACGCAGGCGGCGGAGAGATCAGATAGAGATGTCAGATAGAGATAGAGAGCAGATAAAGAAGGTGGATGTGGTAAGAAATATGGTCCATGATAATATGACTCTGTCCGGCGAGGTGAGGGAGGCGCTGGCCGAGGGCCGGCCGCTGGTCGCGCTAGAATCGGCGCTGATCACGCACGGCCTGGCCTACCCGGTCAACCTGGACACCGCGCGCCAATTGGAAGCCACTGTGCGGCAGGGCGGCGCTGCGCCGGCGACGGTCGCTATGATAGAGGGGCGCATGTGCGTGGGCTTGGATGAGGCGCAATTGGAGCGCCTGGCAAGCTCGAAAGAGGCTCACAAGTGCAGCGTACGAGACCTGGGGGTGGCCGCGGCGTTGGGCTGGGATGGTGGAACGACGGTGGCGGCGACGATGTGGATCGCCCACCGGGCCGGCCTGGCCGTCTTTGCCACCGGCGGTATCGGCGGCGTACATAGAGGACATCCCTTCGATGTCTCGGCTGACTTGCCCGAGCTGGCCCGCACGCCGTTGACCGTGGTGTGCGCCGGCGCCAAGGCGCTGCTCGATTTGCCGCTGACGCTCGAATACCTCGAAACACACGGCGTGCCGCTCATCGGTTACCAAGCCAGCGAGCTGCCGGCGTTTTACTCGCGCACAAACCCCCTGGGGCTGTGTGTCGACGTGCGCGTCGAGTCGCCGCAAGAGGTGGCCGCGATCGTGCGCGCCAGGCGCGCCCTGGGCTTGCCGGGCGGTGAATTGGTGACTGTGCCTGTGCCGAGGGCCGCCGAATTGGCCTATGCTGTGGCCGAGCGCGCCATTGCCCAGGCCACGGAGGAGGCCGGGGCGCAAGGGGTACGCGGAGCGGCCGTCACCCCCTTCGTTCTGGCTCGCGTGGCGGACTTGACGGACGGGCAAAGCGTGCGCGCAAACCTGGCCCTTCTGCTCAATAACGCGCGCGTGGCGGCTGCCATCGCGTGTGCAATGCTGGGGTGAGCTGGGCTCGCGGCAGGTATGGAAACCCGCCCTACGGAGCTCTCTCCGGCCGCCTGCTAGCCGGCCATCAATGCGATCAAAATGACCAGCCCGACCAGTGCCAGGGCCAACAGCCCCATAAAGGCGGCCAATAAACGGCTCAGCCCGCTGTTAAGATAGCCGCGCTGGCCAGACAGGAACAGCGGCAGCCCAATGACGCAGACGAGCAACAGCGGTTCCAGCGGCCATAGGAAGCGCCAGTGATCCCAGTTGCCGGTGAGCGCGTAGTACGACAGGATGACGCCATTGCCTACAAAGATGCCGGCCGGCACCAGTATCCAGATCTCACGAGTGGCGTACATCACGGCGCACAGGAAGAGACCGATCGTCAGGACCACGATCGGCCAGCCGCGCGTAAAGAATCCCCCCTGACCCGCTATCCCGGCCGCCATGAACGCGAGCGAGTTGCAGGCGATGGCGAAGAATAACGCGCCTACGATGATTTTCCACCCCCCACCGCGCGCCGCTTCCACACTTGGCTCGGAGGAGGCCAGCCGCCGGCCGAGCGTCGCGTCGGTATCGCCGGCGGCGAACTGCTCGTCGGTAATCTTGTGGCGTTCTGTGCCCGACAGGACCGCCACCGATTCCGACGGCGCTTGAGGCGTCTTGAACGAGAGCGGCAGCGAGATGCGCTCTGGCAGCTCGATAGCGCTCTCTTCAGCCGCCTTGCGCAGCGCCTGGGCCATCTCCTCGGCGTTCTGATAGCGATCTTCGGGGTTCTTGGCCAGGGCCTTGAGCACGACCCGCTCGAAGCTATCGGGAATGTCAGGCGCGACCTGGCGGGGTAGGGGCAAGGGGTCGTTGAGGTGCTTCATCAAGACCGCCAGTGGCGTATCGGCGTCGAACGGCGTGCGTTGGGTCAGCATCTCGTAGAACACAATGCCCAACGAGTAGAGGTCACTCCGGGCGTCGCTGTGCCCTTGCAGGCCTTGTTCCGGGGCGATATAATTCAGCGTGCCCATCAACGCGCCGGATGCAGTGTGGCGCGTGCCGCCGACAATCTGGGCGATGCCAAAATCGGCCACCACGGCCTGGCCGCGCTTGGTCAGCATGATGTTGGCTGGCTTGATGTCACGGTGGATCATCCCCTCGCTGTGGGCATAAGCCAGCCCGTCAAGCACGTCGAGCAAGGCCCGCACCATCTCGCCGGCCGGCATGCGCTCGCCCCGGGCACGATAGTCGGCCAGGCGTGCCTTGAGCGTGTCGCCTTCCAGCAGCTCCATCACCATGTAGTACACATCGTCTTGCACGTCGCTGTCAAAGACCTGAACGATGTTGGTGTGGCGCAGGGCTGCCACCGCGCGCGCCTCGCGCTGGAAACGAACCAGGAACTGCTCTTCTTCTACCAGGTCGGAGCGCAGCACCTTGATCGCCACGTAGCGGTCGAGCTGCGGGTGATAGGCCCGGTATACCTGGGCCATGCCGCCGCGTCCCAGCGGCTCCAGCAGGCGATATTTACCTAACATTTGTCCCTCAGATACAGGGTTCATGTGACCTCCGTTGCACGCCATTTCTTAATGGCGCATCTGCAACTATGATACGTCATTCTGATTCCGCTTGCCTATCAAACAGCTAACAACTCGCTACCGAATTTTGATGAGATGTAACTACTCAGCCAGGCGCATTTTTAGTTACACAGAGCCTCACAGAGGGCACACAGAGACCCACTGAGGCTTTGAAAGGTTAAAT
>JAFGFO010000116.1 GCA_016931085.1 Thermoflexales bacterium | reverse complement strand
TGGAGGCTTACGGCGTCACCGCGCGCGACAAGGGCGAATCCAATGTGTTACTGTATGTGCCGGTCAACATTGTCCCCGACGCCTCCGGCGGCGGGCGGGTGGCGTTCTCCGCGCGTATGCCCTATTTCCCCAACAACGGCAGCCTGGGCAGCGCGGCCCAAAAGGTGAGCCTGGTGTGGATGGTGCAGACGCTGTCGGATATGTGTAAGCAGATGCCGGCCAGCGTCGGCAATCAAGACGCCGAAGCCTGGTGCGACTATCGAGAGAGCTGGGAGCTGAACGTCTCCCAGGTCGTGCACACCTACGGCGACGAGTGGTATCTCACCGGGCTGTCGGTGCGCGAGGATCACGGCTTTAACATGGCGATCGTGTGGGAAGACCCCGCCGCTAAAGCGACGCCTGAGGAACGCCAGATGGACAACTGGTTGTGGCCGCTGTCGGTGGGCCTGGAAGAAGTATTCTTGTCGGGCCGCGACGCGAACGACAACGACATCCGCGACCTGGGCGTGGCCACGAGCTTTGACGGCGTCACGGTCGCCGACGATACCATCAACCGCCGCTTCGACGCCCCGCTGCCCTCCGCCGTCACCGAGACCCTGCGCTGGGGGATTCCGACCACCGCCACGCTCCAGGTGGAGACGGTGACCTATCCCACCCAGGATCACGTCGCCTTTGTGATGATGACCGACACGCTGCGCATCCTGAACACCAACTTTAGCGCCTATACCAACGCCACGCCAAGCCTGTTGTTTGCTCGCGAGGAACACTATCGCGGGGCCAACCTGGACACGCAAGACACGCGCACCATCGTCAACACGAGTGTGAGCTTTGACTTGAGCGGCGAACAGATCAATACCATCGCCGCGCTAAACTGGGCGCCGTACCGCTATCAGAGCGGCGCGTGGAACGCTTTCCCGATGGCCGAATACTGGGACTTGTTCGGCGCGCGCTTGAAGGCTGCCCTGCCGTTATTGGCGGATACCCCTTCTGACACCGCTGAAGACATCCGCGACGGGCAGATCGCGGTCGCCCGCTCGTATTACCTGGCGCTCAACCAGGGGCGGACGGGGCTGGTCGCTGTGGGGAATACACCGCTCTACCCGTATAACCCGCTCCATGGCGATGGCTCGCTGGCGATGACGATCTCTTATCTGATGACCCACTCGGCGTATGGCGGGACGGTCGGCGGGGCAAAAGGCATCGTGACCATCACCGAGATGATCGCGGATGCGGCTTATCGCGCCTTCAAGATCGAGATGAATTACGTGGGGCTGGGGGGCAGATTCTCCGCGGCCGGTATCACCGGCCCGAAGGACGTTTTCTGGCTCATCGGGCGCGGCCTCAAGAACACACTGACGGAAAAGCTGAACAGCCTTTTCGATACCCTCGCCGACAAATTGAACAGCGGTAAAAAGTTTGGCGCGGTGGTCGGGCTGGCGATCGCCGGCGCCTCGCTGCTGATCATCGCGATTGTCGTGGGCTTTGCCTTTGCCAAAGTCGAGCTGATGCTCAACATGCTTGTGTCCGTCACGATGGCGGTCGTGCAGGTTGTCCTGGCGATCAAGACCGTTTATGAGGCGTATACCAAGACGCTGGCTGCCATCTCCAGGGCCACCGTAGTATGCGCCGTCATTGGCCTTATCATCGGCGTGGCGATAGCCTTTGCCGGCGCGATCGCCACGATTGTCGCGGGGCACCTCAAGATGAGCAGCATCGCCGCCCACGCCGTGATTGCCGACTTTATTGCCTACGCCATCGTCGCGGCCATCATGTTGGCCATTTCCTTGATCCCGGTCGTGGGGCAGATCATCACCGCCATCATTGGCGCTTTCGACGCGCTGGTCATGGCGATCTGCGGCCTGGCGTCCGTCATTGCGGGCCAAGATGTGCAAAAGACGGCTGTCGGGCAGTGGCTGTGCAAGGGCATCTCTGGCTGGGCCGCCGAGCTGGTCAAATGGTCCATCTTTAGCGCACGGGCCTTGACCGACCTGCAAGACCCGGACCGGCTCCAGTTTGGCCGTTTCAACTATGACCTGGCAAAGCCGGACGAGGGCCTGGCGGTGGGCAACAATCTCTATCTCACCCTCGATCTCACCACCACCATCAAGCTCGTCCGGGTCGTTCCGCCCGGCGACGAAATCATCGAAGGGTGGAAAAATGGCACCAACCTGATCCCGGTGGATTGGAAATCCATTTCGTATTGGTGGCAGTTCTCCGATAGCAATGTAAAGCGCTCGACCTTCAAGTACGAAATCCAGAATGAAGAGGCCGATCTCGAAGGGGTTGACCTGGATCAGATGAAGGACGAGTGGCAGTCAGCCGGGGCGGCGCACACCTTCTATGCCAATCCCATCCCCGAAAGCGAAGCGATTCCCCTGGACACGGCCGGCATCAACCAGCCCATCCAGGCCACCCTGACCGAGGGGGTGGACGTGGCGACGCAGGAATGTTGGACAGTCCCTAACCCGCTGACGGCGTGGGCCGGATGCATTTTGCCTTACGTGTGCTTGATTCCCGTGTGCGCCGTCCGAGACAGCGACAATTCGAACCATATTGACCTGGGCGGACGCTTTGTGCTCGACGTCTTGCCCGCTACGCTGGACGAGTTCTACGCGGCCGTGGCCCGCGACGGCGGCTACAGCCTGGCGTGGGGGCAAACGGACAGCCTGACGTTCCAAAGGCAGGCGGATTTTGATGGCGACAGTCTGTTAGGACCTGCCGACGGCGGGGCGGACCCCGACGACAGCCGTTGGGACACCGACGGCGACGGGCTGCCGGATGATTGGGAGCTGGCGCACGGCAGCGACCCGGCCCGCCAGGACAGCGACGACGACGGCCTGTCGGATGCGGAAGAAGGGACGCACGGCACTGATCCTATGCGTAAGGATAGCGACGGCGATGGCCTGACGGACAAGGAAGAATTGAGCGGTTGGGAAATGGTCTACGCCATCGACGCCAGCGGCAGCCAGCTCTCTACCTGGGTCACGTCCGACCCCTTGCATCCTGACGCGGACTATGACGGCCTGAGCGATTTCAAGGAAAAAACCTTCGGCTACAACCCCTACGTGCCCTCTGACCCGAACGTGCTCGCCATGTCGGCGGGCGTGCAAGAGACCCATGCGCCGATCTTGCTGCTGCGCCTGGACGAGGCCGCCGGCGCGCAGACCTTCCAGAACCGCGCCAGCGCCGCCGGCGTGGCGGTGTGCTCGCCCGGCACGTGTCCCGACGCCGGGCAGGACGGTCGCTACGCCTACGCGGCCCAGTTCGGCAGCGGCGATTTCGTGAGCCTGCCCAACGGCCCGGCCAATCGCCTGCGCAACAACTTTAGCCTGGCGGCCTGGATACGCCCGGCCAAAGTGAGCGGAACACAGAATATCCTGGCCACGGCCACCACGGCCAGCAATGCGAATGGCTTTGCGTTTGCTTTGTCCAACACCAGTCTGTCTTTCAGAACGTATGGCGTGAGCACCTACAACGCCGCCGCCAGCCTGCAAGCTAACCAGTGGACGCACGTGGCGGCCGTGATGGACAGCGCGAATGCGGTCTCGTTCTACGTGAACGGCGTGTTCCGGCAAAAGATTGCCGGCGCGGCGCCGGTCAGACCGGATACGGACGACGCCTTGGTGATCGGCGCTGCGTCGGCGACCGATAGCTTTAGCGGTCTGCTGAATGACGTGACCGTCTTTGACCGCGCGCTCAGCGCATCCGAGGTGCAGGCCGTGATGGGTGGCCGCTTCAACCTTGACGATGGGGTTGTGCAGCCCGAGCAGACGCTGGCCTATACGGCCACGCTGGCCAACAAGCTGCTGGGCCGCTATGCCCAGGGGCTTTTGTCGTTCAGCAGCGTGCCCGAGCTGGCCGTGCGGACCCCGGATCCGCAGACCTTTGTGCTTCAACCGCTCGCGGAGACGGCTATAGCCGGCAATTTGGGTATCGCTCCCCAGGGCACGCGAGCTATCAGCGTTACCCAGACCGCCGAGGCGCTCATCACCGATTGGCGCGAAGAGTCTAACTATGCCCAACTCTGGCTGCCGCTCGATGAGGACGCCACCCAAACCGTGTTCCTGGATCATTCCGGCACGCTGCCGGCGGCCAATGGGACGTGCAGCCCGACAAGCTGCCCCACGCGCGCGGAACCGGGTTACTTTGATTACGCGCTCAAGTTTAACGGCAGCCAATCCGTCGCCCTGCCCGGTGCGGCCCGGCTGGGCCTCGCCGATTCCAGCTTTGCCGTCTCGGTCTGGGTCAACACAACCGACCTGGGCAGCGACCGGAACATCCTGAGCACGAGCGGCACGCCTCGGTTGAGACTGATGTTGAGCAGCGGCAAGCCGGCGATGGATTTCGGCGGCAGTGTCCTGTCCAGCCCCACCGGACTTGCGGCGAACCGCTGGTATCACCTGGTCTTCCGCTACGACAAGGAGAAAAGGGAACAGGCCATCTACGTCAACACCGAGCGGGTCGCCAGCCGCGCCGGCGTCGCGGCTTTTGGCGGGACGGACACTGTGATCCTGGGCAGCGGCTGGCTGGGTTGGCTGGATGACGTGCGCAGCTACAACCGTCCCCTCACCGCGAGCGAAATCCGCGAGCTGTACGAGCGCCCGGTGCTGCGTATCCAGTTCGAGCAAACGACAGGACCGACGCTGTCAGACCCGAAAACATATTTTGCCGATGACTCCGGGCTGAGTAACGGCGGCACGTGCAGTGGATCCACTTGCCCGTCCCGCGTCTCTGGCGTGACCGGTCCGTGGGGCGGGCGCTTTGGCGGCAACGACTATGTCAGCATCTCCAGCCGCCCTAGCCTCGACCTGAGCGACGGCCAGTTCACGCTTTCCGCCTGGGTCAAGCCCAAGCCGCAGCCGGAACCGGTGAACCCGGCCTGTCCTTTCGCAACCGGTTATTACCTCGCCTCGACGCCCGTCTCCACCGGGGGATGCGTTGGATGGGAAGGCTGGATGGATCCTGACAGCGGCCTGATGTTTGACGTTCAGTCTCCTGCCGGTGGATATGTCCGCTACTACTCGGGTGACTTTGACTTTCCGGGGGGTTACTATGACTTTTCCATTCGGAGCGGCCTTGAGGGCAAGGCGATTGTATACGTGGATGGCGTCCAAATCGCCTCGGCCGATCCCTGGGAGGACGAGGCTTCTTATGTCGAGTATTGGGACAGAATCGCGTCTAACCTCCATTACTATCTCAGCGCGGGTGTGCACAATATCAAAATCAATGTTCATTCGGTTTACGGTACCCGGGTCCAGTTTGCTTTCAGCCCCCCCAACGTGCAGGGCATCTTGGGCGAGCAGAGCGGCTCGAGCACGGCGTATCCCTCGCTTCAGATGGCGGGCCGCCACGTCCGGGTGGGCTTTGGCACAGGCTCCGAGTGGGTTTCGCGCACGACGACCGACACGGTCTTGACCGCCGATGCCTGGAACCACATCGTCGCTACCTACGATGCCGACGAGTTGATCCTCTACGTCAACAACGCGCGCGTGGCGAGCTGGTACCTGGATGGCGCCAAGCCTTATGCCTCCACAGCCCTGCGGGTAGGAAGCTCGGGCCAGCGGGGCAGCGTCTGGGTTGACCAGTTGCACGTCTATGACGCGCGGCCCGGCACCACCGGCGACGTCTTGGAGGCCGATTTCAAGATCAAGTGGGACGGCAGCGTGTGTTCCGGCTGCTCGTGGGGCGGCCTCGGCGATAGCGCCAACGTTGACGTGGATCTCTCCAAGAGCGTGAATGGCGCCAGCACGCTGGGCGTCGTGCATCGCTATCTTTCCACCGACCACAACCTGTGCTTGCGAAGCACGGACGGGACGGAGACGTGCGACAGCACCTACGACTTCGACGCCAACAAGCCCGGCCTGCGCTTTATGGCCTTGAACGATAAGGATCGCTACGCCGGCCTGTACCTGGGCGACGACACGCATTGGGCCTTTTATAACAACGCCATGCCTTTCCGTGGTTCGCTGGACGACGTGTCCATCTACCGGCATCCACTCTCGGCCGAAGAGATTGACGAGCTGTACCGGGCCGCCGGCCTGGCGCTGCATCTCAAGCTGGACGAAGCGCCGGGCGTGTCATCCTTCGAAAACGCGGTGGATCTGAGCCGACAGAGCAACGCCTTCTGTGCCAGCGCGGGTGGGGCCTGTCCCACGACAGGCGTGGCCGGGCGCATCAACCAGGCCGTCCTGTTCGACGGCGCAAGCGACTGGCTCAGCACGACGTTGACGCTCGACACGTCACAGGGCGGCGCTCTGATGGCCTGGGTGTGGCCCACCACCCTGGGCAGCACTACCCGGGCCGTGCTGAGCACGGGCAACTGGGCTATCGTGCGTGAGGGCCTGCGTTGGAAGGTGCTGAACGGTACCACCCTCGTCGATACCGGCGCGGCGCTCACGCCCAACGAGTGGCAGCACGTCGCGGCCACCCTGACGGGGAACAATGTCAAATTCTACCTGAACGGCCAGTTGATCACGACCACAACGGCCAGCGCGTTGACCGCTCGGCCTGTGGCCGTGGGCCGGCACCCGGCCGGCGGCTCGTACTGGGCCGGCGCCATGGATGATGTGCGCGTCTTTACACTCCCACCATCTGACTCTGGCGTCCAAACGATCTACCGGGAAGCGCCCATCGTCCATCTGCACCTGGACGAGCCGGCCGGCTCCACGCAGTTTGCCAACGTTACCGGCTCGTTTTCGGGCACGTGCACAAATTGTCCGGCCGCCGGTGTGACCGGCCAAGCCGGCCAGGCGGCCGAGTTCAACATGGCGGCCGGCCACACGACGGACCACATCACGATCGCTGCCAACGCTGGCCTCGATTTGCCCACCTTTAGCGTGGGGGCCTGGGTGCAGCCGGCGGTGATCAAGAATAGCGAACAGGTACTGGTCAGTAAAGGGGGTAACTATAAACTCTCCATCCCGGCCGGCGGTCTCACCGCCACGCTGACCCTCGCGCCCGCGTCGGGCAGCGCTTGCGGCGCGGCTAAATCTGTCTCCAGCCAGGCCCAACTGCTGCCCGGCCAGTGGAATTACGTCATGGGCACGTATAACGGCAGCCTGGCCCGCATCTATGTGAACGGCTACGAACAGGGCAGCCTGGCCGTGGGCGGCGCGGCGTGCGCTGTCGCGGACGATGTTTCGATGGGCGGACTAGGCACGGGCAGTCCGTTCTATGGCCGGCTGGACGAAGTGTCGCTGTACGATCATGCCCTGAATGCCTACGCGGTGCGGGACATTTTCCGCTACCAGGCCAAGCTGGTGCACGAACGCCGCAGTGATGCGTTCTTCGTAGACACCACCGCGCCCACGTCCGCGCTGCGCTCCTACCATGCGGACCTGCCTTACCTGGCGAATCGCGATCTATTGATGTACGTCGAAGCGCAGGATGAATACGCCGGCGTGAGCCAGGTGGAACTGCTGGTCACCAAAGCCGGCGGAAGCCAGACAGCGGTGGCAGCGCCGGCGTGTATGGATTCGGTCGGGGATACGGCCTGGTGCCCGTTCTTCAAGACGAGCGGCGAAGGCCAGTACACCTTTGCCACCCGCGCGACGGACTGGGCCGGCAACCAGGCCACATCGGCCAACGTTAACTTGTATGTGGACGGGACGCCGCCAGTGGCGACGCTGGCGCAGACGGCCGGGCAGCTCGTGTCGGCGCAGCGGCACCCCACGCTCCAAAATACCTGGCAGATTCACTTGAACGGGGCCATCAGCGATCCCGGCATCGCCAATACCAGCGGCGTACCGGGGAGTGGCATCCAAGCGGACAGCGTCCGGGTGGCGCTGCTGGATGCGAACGGCGCGCTCCTCGGCGGGCTGCCCCAGCCCGTCACGCTGTCTGGGAATGCGTGGTCGATCGACTATTTCATCGAGCAAGCGCAGCCGACGGGTCGCTACACCGTCCGGCTGGAGGCGGCTGACCGCCTTGGCAACCAGGCGAGCCTGGCGCTGGGGACGATCGACGTGGATGCCACCGCGCCCGGCGGCGACGCCAGCCTGCCGGTCACGGCTCTCACGCCGGCCGATGCGGTGCAAGGCGTGCTGAGCGAAGCGCCCGCGCCGCGCGACACGGCGCTCGTGCTGCACATGGAAGAAAGTGCGGGTGCGACACGCTTTTACGATAACGCGGGCACGCCCCGCTATGCCGAGTGTTCCGGCGCCTGCCCAACGGCCGGCGTGGCTGGCCAGTACGGCAGCGCGGTACGCTTCAGCGGCTCCAGCGGCCCCTTGCAGCTCGCGCACAGCGCGATCAACGAGCGCAGGAGCGGCTTGTCTGTGGCAGCCTGGATCAGGCCCGAAGCGCTGTCCGGCGTCCAACGCCTGGCGGCGACGGCCCAGACGCACAGCGCGGGCGGTTTTAGCTTTGGGTTGCAGAACGACAAATTGTTGTTCACGGCCCTGGGCGTCACACCGCATAACTACACCGCTGGCTTACTACGCCGCGACGAATGGGCGCATGTGGCGGTAGTGGTTGGGGATGACAACACCATTACCCTATACCAGAATGGCCAACTGCAAGCCGTCTTTACCTCAACCACAGCGTTGCAAGCCGACCTCGACGATCTCCTGCTGATTGGCGCGGGCAGTGCTTCGCCCGTTGAGCCATACGTGGGCTACCTCGACGAGCTGGTGATCGTCGAGCGGGCGCTGCTGGGCGAGGAAGTGCGCGCCCTGGCCCAGTCCCAGGCGGCCGGCTTGAGCAGTGCGCAGGTGGCCTGGCGGCCCACGCTGCCCGGCTCGTCCTTCTACAACGAAGCGCCGCTGCCCGGCGAGACGCTGCACCTGGCGTTTGAAGATATGCCGGACCAGACCGGGCTCATCACCTGGCAAGACGTCTCCGGCCAGGCTCACCACGCTTCCTGCTCAGGCGCTGCCTGCCCCGGCTATGGGGTGGCGGGGCACTCTGGCAGCGCGGCGGCTTTCGATGGCAAGCAAACCACCATCGCCTTGCCCAACTGGGGTACATTTACGAACGCCACGGTCTCGGCCTGGGTCAAGCGCACGGGCCAAACCGGCGCGCGTGAAACGATTATCTCCTACAAAGAAGCCAAGAGCTGCGGTCTGCTGCTGTCGCTCAATGAAGACAAGGCCCATCATTACCCGCGCATCTGGGTCAAAGTGGGCAGCAGTTGGAAATATGCCGAGCAAGCCGACTCCATCCCGCTCGACACCTGGGTCCACCTGGCCGCCACCTACGACGGCGCGGCCGTTCGCCTCTACCGCGATGGGCAACTGGTGGCCAGCACGGCGGCGGCCGGCCAGATGGCGCAATGCAGCGCGGTGTCCAATGTGGGCAGCCGTTCGGACGGTGTGAGCCACCGTTTCCCCGGCGTCATTGACGACGTGCGGATGTTCGACCGCGCCTTGCCCGCCGAGGCGATCCGCGAGCAGTTGTACCTCGGCGCTGAACCGGTGCTCAGACTTACGCTGGACGAGGCGTGGGCCGCGAACGGCACGACCCTGCCCGATGCGTCCGGCTGGGGGCACGCTGGCACGCTCCACACCGGGGCGGATAACACGAACAAGGCCGGGCCTGGCGCAGTGGGCGGCTACGGCCTGCAATTCGACGGCGTGGACGATTACGTGTCGATCGATTCCCACGCCGGCCTACAGCCCGGCTCGCGCTTTAGCCTGGCGGCCTGGGTCTACCCATCTCCAGAGGACGTCAATCCCTATCCCATCTTGGGCAGCGACGCCTACACGGACACATCTTATACCTACCCCGCCCTCCAGGTGATCAACCGGACTGTCCTGGTCGGCGGCTTTGGCAATGGCACGCAGGCGCTCGTCACCTACACGAGCCAGACGCTTAGCGAAAACGCCTGGAACCACGTGGCCGCCACCTTCGACGGCGCGAGCTACAGCCTGTACGTGAACGGCGTGCAGCGCACGACGACCACGGCGTTTGCGGGCCAACGCCCGGCGAGCACGTCTCGGCTGGACGTGGGGCGCGGTTCGCCGGTGGCCGGCTGCGTCACGTTTCAAAATCTCACGCTCACACCGATCAGTATGGGACTGTATGATGTGACGCTCGAAGGCCAGTCTCTCTACCACGGGACCAGTCAGGCCACACCGTATGTTCCCATCCAGCTCAGTGTGCCCGAGCTGTTCTGTTCGCAGCTCACGCTGCAGGTCTCGTACAAGGGGCCTGTGCCTGCTGCGAACTGGCAGCAGACGGTCACGTTCAATCCGCAGCCCGGCGCGGGCAGCCAACGCCTTTCCCATCCCAGTGCCGCCTATCGTGCGGACTTGGCCTGGACGCTTGAAGCGCAGCCTTCCAGCATGCGTTACTGGCGCGGCGGGCTGGACGACGTCCGCCTCTATCCCCGCGCGCTTTCGCCGCTGGAGGTGGCCGAGCTGGCCAAGACCGGCTGGCAGGCGGCCACGCTGAGCTCATCGGGCGACGGCGTCAAGTTGTCCAAGTGGAGCGCGAGCGTGCCGGCCGGCCTGGAAGGCTCGTTCGCGCTCGACTTGCGCGGGACAGATGCCGCCGGGCACACCGGCGCGGCGGACCTGTCGGCCCAGGTGTGGAGTGGCAACCTAGACACGCTCGCGCCGCGCGTGGCGATCACGCTGGCCCCCACCGGCAGCGGCTACCGTTATACGACCGTCGCACAAGATTTCAACCTGTACCTCAAGGGCTTTGCCTCGCCGTGCGGCGCGGGTGTGGCCACGTCGGTGGAGTATTATCGCTCGCCGTGGTACCAGGCCGCCGTGGGCCAATCCGACCTGGCCGATAAAGTCTATCGCCTGACGGCCGACTGCACTATTCCAATCGTCTATGGGCTGTCCGAGGTCGGGGTCTGGACGGAGCGCTCGGTCGCCGGCGGCTCGGCGGTGGTGGGTTCGCAGGCCTACGTGCCGGCCGGGGCGCTGTGGCGCGTGGACCTCTCTAACCCGGCCTTGCCCAATGACACGACTTCCTACAACTCGGCCGGCGATGGCCGCGGCGTGGCCGTGGCCGGTACCCGCGCCTACGTCGCCGACGGCAGCCGGGGCTTGACGGTGGTCGACCTGTCGAATCCGAGCGCGACGCCGGCCAGGCTGGACACGCCGGGCACAGCAACAGATGTGGCCGTGTCGGGCAGCTACGCCTACCTGGCCGACGGTTCTGGCGGCCTGCGCGTCGTCAACGTCGCCAACCCGGCCAGCCCGCAGCAGGTGGGGAGCTATGCCACGCCGGGCAATGTCCTGGCGATTGACCTGGCGCCGCCCCTGTCCGCGCGGATGGCCGGCGCCAAGGTGCTGCCCGCCCCCCTGACGGGCGCGGCCCGGGCGGCGCTGCAGCAGATGTTGAGCGCGAGCAGAACTCGCTCCAGCCAGCCCGTGCGGGCGGTCCAGGCGCCTGCGTCGGCCGTTTCGCTGACGGTCCAGCCGGGCGGCGTGCTGCCGCCCAGCGGCGTCTTGACCGGCAGCTTTGGCAAGGCGGTATCGGTCTATAAGGACTATCTCGTCGTCGGCGCGCCCTACGAGGGTGACGGCGATGGGAACGTGTACCTGTGGCGCTACGATTCCTTGTCCGGCGACTGGACGCTATCGACCACGCTCGATTTTGGAAGCGGTAGCTATGGCTGGGCGGTTGCCATCGGCTACTTGTCCGGCAACCTTGTCCCCGACATCCTGGTCGGTGCGCCGGATGCAAGCTCGTGCTCAGACTGGTGCGGGACAGCGTACCGGCTCCGCTCTGACCAGCCATCGAACCCAGACTATGGGCAGTGGTCAGTGGCAGATAGTGGGACTGGCAGTACGATGTATGACCATGGCGGCTATGCAGTGGAACAGCTTCCGCCAGATGGGCTGCTGTATGGTGTGCCTACGGAGCCCAGCTCTAGTGGAGGAATGGTCAGTGCCGGCGATGCCAACCTCTTTGACTTGAGCGGCAGCTTTGGGGCGGCCGTGGCACTCAGCGGCAATACGCTCGTGGTGGGCGCGCCGGACTGGGAAATCGGCGGCGATGTACCCACCCCCGTGGGCGCGGCCAAAGTCTATACCTACACCTACGATGAGATGGGGCCGCCGTATTATACCTGGACGGCGCTGCCCATCACGCTGACTGCCCCAACGCCCACCGAGCTAGCCCGCTTCGGCGCGAGCGTGGACATTGACGGCGATACCATCGTCGTGGGCAGCCAAGCGGAAGACATCGGCGACCAAGTGGAAGAAGCCTACGTTTTCCTCCGGAACGAGGGCGGCGACAATGCCTGGGGGCAGGTGGCCACCCTGTCGCCCACCGGCGTCGTGAGCGGCGGCTTTGGCGCTTCGGTCGTCATCTCGGGCGATCGCATCGCCGTCGGCGCCCCGCTGACTAAAGTTGACGGCAACGCCGAGCAGGGCGCGGTGTACGTCTTTTTGCGCGACTATGACCCGGACAACCCTGGCACCCCTTCGCCCGACAACTGGGGCCTGGCGGCCGTGATCACGCGCGCGGACGGGGCCGCCGGCGATCAATTCGGCCGCTCGCTTGCGCTCTACGACGACACGCTCGTCGTCGGCGCGCCGGGCGACGTGTCGATCGCGTCCCACGCCTACGTTTACTATCTCGACCTCGAGGCGGCCGGCGACAGCTATACGGCGACCGAAGACGTGGCGTTGAGCATAAGCGCGGCGGGCGTGCGGGCCAACGATACCGTGGGCACGCGGACTGGCCTGACGGCGACCGTCGTCTCTGCCCCCGCCCACGGGGACGTGACCTTGCAGCCAGACGGTTCCTTCGTCTACACGCCGAGCGCCGACTATAACGGTCCGGACGGCTTTAGCTATCGCCTCCTGGACGACTTTTCCAGCTCGAACGTGGCCACGGTCAGCCTGACGATCCAGCCGGTCAACGATCAGCCTACGCTCGATGCCATCACGGACCTCAACCTGGACGAGGACGCGGTCACGCAAACCGTCAGCCTGTCAAACATCGGCAGCGGGGCGGCCGACGAGACCCAGACGCTGACCGTCACGGCCGTGTCCTCGGACGCGGCGCTGATCCCGCATCCGACCGTCATCTACACCAGCCCCCAGACGAGTGCCGAACTGCGCCTAGCGCCTGCTCCCGACCAGTGGGGCACGGCGACCATCGTCGTCACGGCCAGCGATGGGCTGTCGACGACGGCCCGCTCGTTCCTGGTAACGGTCTCATCGGTCAACGATCAGCCTACGCTCGACGCCATCGGTAATCTCGTTCTGGACGAGGACGCGAGCACGCAGACGATCACCATGACCGGCGTAAGCTCCGGGGCGGCCAACGAGTCCCAGGCGCTCGGGATCACGGCCGTGTCCTCGAACACGGCGCTGATCCCGAATCCCACCGTCGTCTACACCAGTCCGCAGACGAGCGGCCTGCTGCGCTTCACGCCCGTTCCCGACGAGTGGGGCACGGCAACCATCGTCGTCACAGTTAGCGACAGCGTTTCGACGACGGTGCGCACCTTCCTCCTGACTGTCAACGCAGTCAACGACCAGCCTGTGGCCGACGACATTTCGTTGGCCACGAACGAGGATACGCCCGTAGAGATCGATCCCTTCCCGTTGTATGCCGACGACGTTGACGGCGATGCGCTGACCGTGATCAGCCTGGGCACGCCAGCGAGTGGCACGGCCACGAGCGATGGCCAGGCCATCGTCTATACGCCGACGCTGAATTTCACCGGGACGAACACCTTTAGCTATACCGTGCGCGATCCGGGTGGCCTGCAGGCCACGGCCTGGATCACGGTGGCCGTGGGCGGCGAGAACGACGCGCCGGTGGCGGTGGACGACGAGTTCACGACGGACGAGGACACGCCGCTGACGCTCGCAGTGCTGGCCAACGACAGCGACCCCGACGGCCAGATCCCGTTCCTGGTGGCCGTGGGGATGCCTACCCTGGGCCAGGTGACGATGGTGGGGAACACGCTTCGCTATACCCCCACGCTCGATCTGAACGGCACGGACAGCTTTAGCTATACCATCGGCGACGGGGTGCTGCAGGCAACGGCCAACATCACGGTCGTGGTGAATTCGGTCAACGACTTGCCTACGCTGGATGCCCTTGGCAATCTCACGCTGAACGAAGACGCAAGCACGCAAACGGTCAATCTGACTGGCATCAGTATGGGGGCAAGCAACGAGGGCCAGACTCTGAGCGTCACGGCGTTGTCTTTGAACCAATCGTTGGTCCCAACCCCCACGGTGACGTACGTCAGTCCCCAG
>JAFGFO010000115.1 GCA_016931085.1 Thermoflexales bacterium | reverse complement strand
CTACGCCACCAAAATCCGCGAGATTCTGCGCTACCTCGGCGTGAACAGCGGCGATATGGAGAAGGGCGTCCTGCGCTTCGAGGCCAACGTCTCGGTGCGCCTGCGGGGCAGCGACACGCTCGGCACGCGCACGGAGATCAAGAACCTCAACAGCTTCCGCTCGCTGACGCTGGCGACGGCCTACGAGATCGAGCGGCAAATCGCCGTGATCGAGGCGGGCGGCGAGGTTGTCCAGGAGACGCTGGGATGGGACGTGGCGCGCGGCGCGACGTTCTCCCAACGCGGCAAGGAACACGCGCACGACTATCGCTACTTCCCGGAGCCGGACTTGCCGCCCTTGCACATCGATCGTCCGTGGGTAGACGAAGTGGCTGCTGCGCTGCCGGAACTGCCCGACGCCAAGCACGCGCGTTTCGTGGCGGACTACGGCCTCACACCGCAGGATGCCCGCGTCCTGGTTGACGACCGCGCCGTCGCGGATTACTTCGAGAGCGCGGTCCGAGCCTGTCGCGGCGCGCCGGCATCCGTCGGAAAGTGGCTGATCGGGGAGTTGTTCTATCTGATGAACCGCGACAGCGTCGCTATCGATGCCGTACGCGTCCGGCCTGAAGCCTTGGCGCAACTCGTCGGCTTGGTGGATGCAGGGGTACTCAACCAGAACAGCGCCAAAACCGTGTTGGGCGAGATGTTCGCTGCCGGCGGGCAACCCGACGCCATCGTCAAAGCCAAGGGGCTGGCGCAAATCTCCGACAATGACCGGCTGGCCGAGGTGGTTGCGCAGGTTCTGGCCGATAACGCCGGGCAAGTTGCCACATACCTTGCGGGCAAAGAGGGCGTCTACCAATGGCTGATGGGCCAGGTGATGCGCGCAACCCGCGGGCGGGCCGCGCCTGACGTCGTGCGGGGGCTTCTGAGCGCTGCGCTGGATGCTGCACGCGAGGAGGGAACGTCTGACATATGAAACAAAAACAACATTGCCCAAACTCATCAGGACGTAAAAGAACAATTTCCGGCACTGGGCCGTTTTCTGACCGTGCGCACCGGTGGCACGGTCGGAAAGCGGGCACAGTCCTACGTGACTCTCAATTAGCCTGTCGTTTGTTTGCTCCATTCATAGTACTTTTCCCACTTGCAACAATTTCCCTCTTCCACTATAATACTTGTGTACCATAAAAACCACCCCGCAACTCTGAATTAGTCCGGGGCATTTTTTAGGCCATAACCCAAAGACAGTACCATCGGTGACAAACTGCGCTCCCCTCCCCCGCGCGCGTCAAACACCGTTGGGGCACCATCACCGAAGAGCTTCGTCACCACCATTGCTCTAACGTAAGATTTGTGCAACCAGCGGCCAAAATGGTCAACTGGGCGCAAAAACACAAGTTTTGAACAGCGGCAGCGCCAGTTGAATGGCTGTATGCCGGACGATATACAAAATGGAACCGGCCAATAGGCTGTGTTCGGTGAACCTTAACAAGCAACCTTGCTCAAACCACGTCACGTAGGCAGAAGTGTGTGCCAGTGTCTGCACTTGGGCTTTCACTCCCGGCAGGATAGCGCGTGGCTGCCCCGCCAGATTGACCTCCTCCGGCGATACCAGGCACTCGGTGGTCAACCAATGGGCCGCCCAGCGCACCAGATTAGCGGCAAAAGTGGCATACTGCTCTTGCAAGTACAACGCTGCCTCCGAGCGTACTTTGAGGTGGTGCATCTGGAAAACGTTTTTGCCTTCTTTGATGCCCGCCTCGATAGTTTGCCGCCCGTTGTAGTTGCCAAACCAGACTGGCAAGTCTGTGGTCACGGCATCTTGCCCATAGTGAATTAAGGCACTATAGCGTAAGGTCTCGCCCGCATAGAACCGTTCCAGGGCGACATCCAAGGGATAGGGACACTTGGACACTGGCTGGGCGGCCCAGGCCACCATCTCGGCATTCTTCCCCACGCGCGTCCAATCGGTGGTCGCACTGGTGCAGCGTTGCAGGTCAGCTTTGAGCCACGTACCATACGGTTTGGTGTACACTTCATAGCCTAGTTCGATCAGCCAAGCCACGTTTTCCGGGGTGCCGAAGCCTGCATCGAGGCGGAAGACGGCCCGAATCGGGGCGGCATTGAGCGCATTCTCCTGCTCAAATGTAACCAGACGCTGCGTCAACTGCTCTATTTCGCGTTGCTGCTGCCCCAAGCGCACTTGGGCTTTGTCCAGACCTTGGGTCGCTTGCGCCACGGCCTGCGCGCGCCGTTCTTGCCGTCGTACATAGACCGCCACCTTGTGCCGTGCTTGGGCCAGTTGGCTGTGCGGACGTTCCACCTTGCCTTTTGCCTCATACAGCGCCGCCAAATCACTGAGCTGCTGCTGCCAGAGCTGCACTTGCTGGTCAACCTGTACCTGTGCTGCGCTGGCCTGCGCGAGGCCGTGTTGCGCCTGCTCCACCTGAACCGTCAAAATCCTTTGTTCGTCCTGCAGTTGGGCTAGACGTTGAGCCAGCAAGTCGGTACGCCGCCAGGGCCGTGCTTTGGTTTGCGCTTCGGCGTTGCGCACCATCGCGCCCAAAGCCGTGCAGGCGATCTTGTCACCCGGATGCGGTTGTACGGATAACCACAGGCGCCCAAAGGTCGGACTATGAAAGCTCACCAAGGCCGCTTGGTAGCCCAGCGCGATCTCGTCGCTCATATGCCCAAACGCCACGTTGGGGTAAGTCGTGCTGCTATTGGATACCGGCCGTCCCGTGAGGTCACCGTCATAGACCAGCTTGCCCTGGTCACGCAGGGCCAGGAGCACTTCACGGTCGACAAAAGGCTGGCTCACTTCCCGTAGTACCGCCACAATCTGCTCGGCTTGCTCTAGCGTGAGGGCTTTCAGCGTGCGGCTGACTCCGCTTTGATCCGCCCAACTCGCTTGCCCCCACGCTTTCGCTACGGCACGATCTTGATCCAAGGGGTGTGCGGACCGACTGATGTCCTTCAGATAGGGCAGCCCACCCAGGATCGTCACGAAAAACTCCAGCACTTTGCGTTGGGGGCTGTGCTCGACCTCTTTCTGATCGAGCGACACGCCTTCGATCTTTTTGACCAAGCCAAGGCTCTGGGCATATTCACCCCAAGCGACTAACATCGCATGTTGAGTCAACAATGTGGTTTCGTTTTCGCTCATGGCAACTCCTCCAGGGCAAGATGCCATAAGCTTATGCCGCAAGGTTCACTTGTAAAAGTTCTCTTTT
>JAFGFO010000114.1 GCA_016931085.1 Thermoflexales bacterium | reverse complement strand
TCGGAAGGCGCCCAGATGATCGGCGGCAAGATCGTCGAGTACGGCCAGGCCGACGCTTTTGGCCACAAGAAGCTGGGCGGCATCGGCATCATCACCGCCGAGGCCATCCAAAAGATCACGGGCGAAAATTACCTCTACCAGCAGGTGAGTTACCTGATGCGCTCTGGCGCGCCCGACAGCCTGGACATGATGGTGGCCGTCAACTATGCCAACATGGCCATCATGCTGATCCAGCGCGGCGTGTCGAACCGCATGGTGGCGTTGCGCAACGGCACGTACACCTCCATCCCCATCTCGACCATGGTAGCGGGCGTCAAGCGCGTGGATGTGGAAGAGCTGTACGACAGCGAAAACTACCGGCCCAAGGTGCGCCACGTCGACGGCAAGCCGATGTTTCTATATTAGGAAGTAAGGAGTAGGGAGTAGGGAGTAAGGAGTAGGGCAGGTTCCCATAGCTGTCGCAGGCTACAAAACCCTCTCGCCGACAAGCTTCCCGACTTACATCGTCACGGTTTCCTGGTAAACACCAAACACGGCCCGCAGCACGTCCGTGATCTCGCCCAGGGTGGCGTAGGCGCGCACTGCTTCGAGGATGGGCGGCATCAGGTTGGCCGTGCCAGCCGCGGCCTGGCGCAGCGCGGCCAGCGTCGCTCCTACTCGCTCGTTGTCGCGCGCCCGGCGCAGCTCCTGCAAGCGCGCGAGCTGCCGCCGCTCGCCGTCGGGATCCATTTCCAGGATGGGGATCGCCAGCGGCTCGTCGGCAGCGTACTCGTTCACGGCCACGACCGTGCGGCGCCGCTCGTCGATCTCGCGCTGGTAGTGGTAAGCCGACTCGGCGATCTCGCGCTGGAAGAAGCCGGCTTCGATGGCCGGCAGCACCCCGCCCAGGTCCTCGATGCGCCTGAAATACTCGTAGGCCTGGCGTTCGAGGCGATTCGTTTGCGCCTCGACAAAGTAAGAGCCGGCCAGGGGATCGACCGTGTTGACCACGCCGGATTCGTGGGCGATGAGCTGCTGGGTGCGCAGGGCGATCGTGGCCGCCTTCTCGGACGGCAGCGCCAGCGCCTCGTCCATCGAGTTGGTGTGCAAACTCTGCGTGCCGCCCAGCACCGCCGCCAACGCCTGCAGCGCGGTGCGCACGATGTTGAGTTCGGGCTGCTGGGCGGTCAGCGAGCAGCCGGCCGTCTGGGTGTGAAAGCGCATCCACCACGAGCGAGGGTTGGTCGCGCCAAAGGTCTGGCGCATCTCGCGCGCCCAGATACGCCGCGCGGCGCGGTACTTGGCGATTTCTTCGAAAAAGTCGTTGTGGGCGTTAAAGAAAAAGGACAAGCGCGGGGCAAAGTCGTCCACGTTCAGCCCTCGCTGGATCGCCCAGCGCACGTACTCCATCCCGTCCGCCAGGGTAAAGGCCAGCTCCTGGGCCGCCGTGGAGCCGGCCTCGCGGATGTGGTAGCCGCTGATGCTGATCGTGTTCCACAGCGGCAAGTGGCGGGCACCAAACTCGATCGTGTCGGTCACCAGGCGCATCGAGGGCCGGGGAGGAAAGATGAACTCTTTTTGGGCGATGTATTCCTTGAGGATATCGTTTTGAATCGTCCCGCCCAGCCGATCCATAGCTACACCCTGTTTTTCGGCCGCCGCGATGACCATGGCCCACAGCACCGCCGCCGGACCGTTGATCGTCATACTGGTCGTGACCTTGTCCAGCGGGATGCCGGCGAGCAAGAGTTCCATATCCGCCAGCGAGCTGACCGCCACGCCGCATTTGCCGAACTCGCCGGCGGCCTCGGGGGCGTCGGTGTCGTAGCCGTACAGCGTGGGCAAATCGAAGGCGATCGACAAGCCCGTTTGCCCCTGCTCGAGCAGATACTTGAAGCGCGCGTTCGTCTCTTCGGCCGAGCCAAAACCGGCAAACATCCGCATCGTCCACAGCTTGCTGCGGTGCATGGTGGGGTGGACACCGCGCGTGAAGGGGTATTCGCCGGGGAAGCCCAGGTCGCGCAGATAATCCAGCTCGGCCACGTCAAGCGGCGTGTACAGGCGCTCGACTTGTTCAGACGAAGCGGTCATAAAGCTCTCGGCGCGCTCGGGAGCTTTGGCCAGCACAGGCTCCAACGTGCTTGACTCCCACTGCTGGCGAGCGGCCTCGATCTCGTGTAGCTTGTCTTGCTCAACCATCGATCCCTCTCTATCTCTATCTGAATTCTCTATCTCTATCTGAATCATAGCAGAAGCCTGACGTTTGCGCAAGACCCAGCCTTGCCGCCTCCTCAAACTTGACACAAAGCGCTGAGTGTTATATCGTTAAAGCAAAACACTGCATGGAGGTCCTATTGTGAATGAGATCCCTTGTTCGGCTCAACCTACACCAGATTGTGAAGGGTGTACCCTCACAGGCCAGTTAATGTGTCGCTATGAGGCACGCGACACCGCCCATTTTTTTATGCTTGCCCTACCGTTTTTTGTCACCTCGATTGGGGGAGTCATTCAAAGCGGTTATGGCTGGTGGCTGCTGGGCTGGTTGGCGTATGCACTCTTTTTTTTCTTCGTTTGGGAGGGGCGGGTTCTGTGCAGTCACTGCCCTTATTGGGCCGAGCACGGGCATGTGTTACATTGCCACGCCAACTATGGCGTGATCAAGCTCTGGAAGTATCGCCCCGGGCCGATGAGCCGTTCGGAAGGCGTTCAATTCTTGATCGGGGCACTGCTGTTACTTGTCTACCCGTTGGTGTTTTTAGTGGTGGGACGGGCCTATTTGTTGGCTGTCATTGGTCTGGTTTCCGCAGCCAGCGCGAGCTATCTCCTAGGGCGGAACATCTGCACCCGTTGTATCAACTTCTCTTGTCCGCTCAACGGCGTGCCGAAGGAGATCGTGGATACTTACCTGGCGCGCAACCCGGTGATGCACCAGGCGTGGGGAAAAAGCACTCATCGCCCTACCCCTTAGCACAGAGAATCTAGGATGACGATTGATCAAGCCTTTGACGCTTCCATCGAATACTATGACGATTGGATGATGAAAGCGCCGCCGAATTATAGCGATTCAAAGGGTGCTCAGTCTATGGCCGCGGTGAACAGTGGACGCAAGGAAATCTATGCACGTTGATGTATTCGCAAGCGACTATGTAGATGCCTCAGCTCCAATAGAGCGTACGGATGAGCACTTTATAGAAAGACACGCAACTTTTCTAAAGCGGATCAAGGAAGGGCCAATCGGGCTATTGTTCCTTGGCGATTCCATCACGCGTCGTTGGGTAGACGTACCAGGACTTTGGAATCACTATTTTGCCAGGTACCGGCCAGCCAACTTTGGCGTGGGTGGGGACGTCACACAAAGCCTGCTCTGGCGTGTCCAGCACGGAGAAATTGACGACATTGATCCCCGTGTCATCGTGCTGCTGATTGGGACGAACAACGTGCCGACGCATACGGGGGCAGACATAGCAGCCGCAATTCGCCAGGTTGTAGACATGATCCGGATGAAACTGCCGGAAACCAAAATACTTCTTCTGGCCATTCTTCCCCGTGGGCCGCAAAGACAAGATAGAGCAGACGCAAACAATCCGTACTACATGGACATTATCCACACCGCCAACGCCGAGCTGGCCAAGCTCGATAATGGAGATAGCATTCGCTTCCTGGATATGGGATCCCAGTTTATTGGACCGGATGGGAACATCCAGACAGCTTTCATGCCCGATCAACTACATCTCGTCGAGCCAGGATATAAAATCTGGGGCGAGGCGATGAAAGAGCTGTTAGAAGAGATGATACTAACCCTTAATAAATGCGCCCGACAAAGCGGGTGACCAGATCGAGCATGAAGATGGTCAGCATGCTGGCTGACAAGGCGGCGGAGGCCGTCTGCAAGAGGCTCCAACGAGCGCCCGGTTTTTCGTCCAGGAAGTAAAAAATAGGAAAGCTGGCGACAAAGTAGCAGGAATATACGATGGAACCGTAGGCCAACATCCTGTTCAGGTCTTGATAATAAAAGCTGTCCCTCATCATCGGGTTGGCCATGACAAAGGTTTCCATCCAGGCCCAGAAATAGCCAATCACCAAGACCGCCAGGGGAAATGTCCAGGCGATCAGCCGGACGCGAGACGTTTTCAAGCGGCGCAATACGACCACGGCCGTGGTGTGGTAGGTCACGAAATACGCCAGGGCGAGCGGGTACATGATCAGCGGGACAGTCTGCTGCCCGCTGCCGACCAGGGTGGCGTCGAAGGTGAGGCGGAGCTGCGGGTAGTTATAGACCATCCCCAGCACGTCAAAGAAATACTCACTGCCGAAATAACTCCCCATCACGACAAAGATGGCCATATACAGATCGGCCTTGAACCAGTAGGTCTGGTACCAGGGCAACCCCGCCTGGCTCGCCCGGCGGATGAAGAGGGGGACCAGGAACAGAGGGAAGGCTATGACGCAGGCATGAACCAACAAGCCGATGTCGCCCAGCGTTTTACCCCAGCCGAGCACGACGCCTAGGGCCGTCTGCAGGATCCAGATCGGCGTATAGATCAGGAAGAACTTTTCGCCCCAGGCTTTGTCCGGGTTCTCGGAAAACCAACGTGGTTTGGATAAATCCTTGTTTGACACAACCGATGTATTCACCTTGCTCTCTTTCTGTTGTCTGACCATAAAGCGTACATTATTATACCATAAATTGCCCAAGAGGATTAAATGCGGGGGACTTCTTGATGTTCCATGCCTGGTGTGGTACAATCGAACTAGGTATGGATACACCTATCACGACCCTGCCCATGATCTTGAATGGCACGTGATCATGGCAGAACACACAAAAGGAGCGCCTATGAAAGACAAAACACGAGAAAACTTGTTGGCCTTGTACCACGATTTGCGAGTCTGCGACGTGCGGGATGGCATGGATGCCTTGGGCTACTTTCACTACGGCTCGCTCGATCCGCGCATCAGGCCCCTGTGGCGGACGAGAGCCTACGGGCTAGCCCGCACCACCCGCTACCTCCCCTACGTCGGGCCGGTGCCGCACGTGTCTGCCGAACAATACCGGCAAGAGTGGACGGGCTGGTACTATGACGAGGTCAGCCCGTATCCCTGGTGCGACGACGTTGAAGAGGGGGATTTTGTCGTCATCGACCAGTCGGGGATGAATGTGGGCTTGATCGGGTCGGAAAACTCGCTGCGGTTATTCAACCAGGGCGCGCGGGGGATCGTGACGAACGGGGGCATACGAGACACGGACGAGATCGTCCTGGAAAAAGTGCCGTGTTGGTCGCTCTACGCCGCCCAGACGATGGCCCAGGTACGCGTCCAGTTCGATGCCAAGAACATCCCCGTGGCAATCAGTGGGGTCCAGGTCCGGCCGGGGGACGTGGTAATGGCAGATGGGGATGGCGTCATCGTCGTCCCACAAGAGATCGCGGAACAGGTCGCTCGCTGGGCGCACGAAGAACACGATCGCGACAAAGAGACCCGGCGAGAGCACTATCGCCAGGCCGGACTGGCGTTTGACGATAGCGTATAAACAAGTAGGGTACAAGCATGAAAAGTCGAAAATCGAAATCGTGGTCTCGCCGGGACTTTGTCAAAGCTGCGCTCCTCGCCGGCGGCGGGCTGGCGGTGGCGGGCTGTGACGAGCGCCGTCCGAGCGGTGTGCCCGACCAGCCCCAATCCACCCCCACGCCCGACTCGGCCAATCCCCCGATCTACCTTGATTCGACGCGCACTATCGAGGAGCGGGTAGATGACCTGGTCGGCCAGATGACGCTCAAAGAAAAGGTCTCGCAGATGGGCACTGAGGCGCCGGCCATCAAGCGCCTGGGCATCCCGCAATACAACTGGTGGAACGAGGCCTTGCACGGCGTGGCGCGCGCTGGCCTCGCCACGGTCTTTCCGCAGGCCATCGGCCTGGCCAGCACTTGGAACACCGAGCTGATCCATCGCATGGCGGCGGTGATCTCGGACGAGGGCCGCGCCAAGCACCACGAGGCCGCCCGCCGGGGCGTGCGCGATTTGTACACGGGCCTGACCTTCTTTTGCCCCAACATCAACATTTTCCGCGACCCGCGTTGGGGGCGCGGGCAAGAGACCTACGGCGAGGACCCCTACCTCACGGCGCGGCTGGCGGTCCATTTCATCCAGGGCTTGCAAGGCGATGACCCGCGCTATCTCAAAACCGTCGCCACAGCCAAGCATTTTGCCGTCCACAGCGGGCCCGAGAAGAAACGCCACACCTTCGATGCCGTCGTCTCCCAGCGAGACCTGCGCATGACGTATCTGCCTGCCTTCGAGGCCTGCATGGTGGAAGGGAAAGCCCATTCCATCATGGGCGCCTACAACCGGGTGAATGGCGAGGCCTGCTGCGCCAGCCCCAGCCTGCTCCAGGAAATCCTGCGCGACGAATGGGGATTCGAGGGCTACGTGGTGGCCGACTGCGGGGCGATCGACGACATTTACAGCAACCACCGCCTGGTCAAGACGGCTGCCGAGGCCGCCGCGCTGGCCGTCAAAAATGGCTGTGACCTGGAATGTGGCTGTACGTACGGGATTCCCTGTGATTATGGGCAGCTTAGCAAGGCGGTGGAGCAGGGCTTGTTGACCGAAGAGGAGCTGAATCGCTCTGTCAAGCGCTTGTTCGCGGCCCGCTTCCGCCTGGGGATGTTTGATCCTCCTGAACAGGTAGCCTATACCCAGATTCCCTATAGCGTGGTTGACTGCCCAGAACATCGGGAGCTGGCGTTGGAAGTCGCCCGGCAATCGCTCGTCCTGCTCAAGAACCAGGACGAGCTGCTGCCGCTGGACAAGGACGAGATCCAGACGATGGCCGTCATTGGCCCCAATGCCGACGACACGCTGGTGCTGACCGGCAATTACATGGGCACGCCGGCAGAACCGGTGTCTGTGCTGGCAGGGATCCGGGCGCTGGCCCCCCAGGCTCAAGTGATCTACGCCCAGGGCAGCAAGCTCACCAGCAAGGCACCAGGCGGCTTCGAGCCAGCCATCCAGGCCGCCAAAGCCTCCCAAGTGGCCGTGATCGTGGCTGGCCTTGCGCAGCAATTGGAGGGTGAAGAAGGCCAGACAGAGGGCAACCCGCCAGGCGTGAGGAGTATGGGCGATCGTGTGGGCCTGGACCTGCCGGCGATCCAGGGGGAGCTCATCCAGGCCATCTGCGAAACCGGGACACCCGTCATCCTGGTGCTGATGAATGGCAGTGCCCTCTCTATCAATTGGGCCAACGAGCACATCCCCGCCATCCTCGAAGCCTGGTACCCGGGCCAGGCGGGCGGCACCGCCGTCGCCGAGGCCATCTTTGGGCTGACCAACCCCGGCGGCCGGCTGCCGGTCACCTTTTACCAATCCGCCTCGGACCTGCCGCCTTTCGACGAGTACAGCATGGCCAATCGCACCTATCGCTACTTTACAGGCAAGCCGCTCTACCCCTTTGGTTTTGGACTGAGCTACACCACCTTTACCTACCACAATCTGCAAATCACCCCGGAGAAGGTCAAAGCGGGCGATCCTGTCTCCGTCCAGGTGGAAGTCGAAAACGCCGGCCAACGCCCGGGCGACGAAGTGGTGCAACTGTACCTGAAAGATGTAGAGGCTTCGCTGCCCGTGCCCCTGCTCCAGTTGTGTGGCTTTACCCGTATCCGGCTGGCGCCCGGCGACGAGCAGACCGTCCAGTTCGATATCACGGCCAAGCAAATGTCCCACGCTGACGAGAGCGGAAAATGGGTGCTGGAAGCAGGCGAGTTCCAGGTGTGGGCCGGCGGCCAACAGCCTGACCTGAAAGCCAGCTCCCAAGCCGCGAATGTGCTGGAAGGACGATTTGTCGTCCAGGCTTGATGACACTTACTATGACAGAATCTTCTCCTGGCGTCGTCATCGGACTAGACTGCAGCACCACTGCTTGTAAAGCAGTGGTGTGGGATTACCATGGAAATGCCCTGGCAATGGGGGCCAGCCCGCTGTCTCTCATCACGCCTCAAGCGACCTGGTACGAGCAGCCGGCCGAATCCTGGTGGATGGCAACGGTGCAGGCGCTGCGCCAGGCGGTGGCAAAGATAGACGCCAGGCAGGTAAAAGCTCTGTGCATCGCTCACCAGCGCGAGAGTTTCGTCCCGGTCGACGAGCAGGGGCGGCCCTTGACGAACGGCATCCTGTGGCTGGACGAACGAGCTGGTGGGCTCTTGCCTGGCCTGGAAAAATCTTTCGGCCAACACGCGTTCCACCAGCAAACAGGCAAACGGCTGTCGGTGAACCTGACCATCGCCAAGATAGCCTGGTTGAAAGAGCAGCGGCCGGATATCTTTGCCCGGACCGCCAAGTACCTGGACGTGCACGCCTTCCTGGTTCACCAGTTGACCGGCCTGTATCGCACCGGCTGGGGCTGCGCCGACCCAAGCGGGCTGTTTGACATGCAGAACGAGTGTTGGGCCGAGAACTTGATCGCTCAGGTGGGCGTCCGGCTCGACCAACTGCCGGAAGTTTACCCGCCAGGAACGATCCTGGGAAGCGTCCTTCCCGCCGCGGCAGAAGCCTGTGGCCTCCCGCCTGGCGTGCCCGTGGTGGCCGGAATCGGCGATGGGCAGGCGAGTGGTTTGGGCGTCAACGTCACGAGTCCCGGTGAAGTCTACCTGTCTTTGGGGACCTCGGTCATCTCAGGGACGTACAGCAGCCAATATATCGTCGGCCCGGTCTTTCGGACGATGTCCGGCGGGATCCCGAAGTCGTATCTCTTAGAGACCGTGCTGTTGGGAGGTGGATATACGATCGCCTGGTTTTTGGAAAAGATGGCCGGCCAGCCCGGCCAGGACGCGGCCCAACTCCAGGCTTTCTACGGGCAAGCTGCCAGCTCCGTGCCGCCCGGCAGCGAGGGCCTGATGGTGGTTCCCTACTGGAACAGCGTCCTTAGCCCTTATTGGGATCCGGCCGCCAGCGGGATCGTGGTGGGGTGGCGCGGCATTCATGGCCTCGAGCACTTTTACAGGGCGATCTTGGAGGGGATCGCTTTCGAACAGCGGCTCAACACGCTGGCTGTGGAAGAAGCGTTGGGCCTGGGCGTCGATAAATATATCGTCATCGGGGGTGGAGCGCAAAGCGATTTGTGGTGCCAGATCATTGCCGACGTCACCAACAAGCGGGTGTTTTGTTCTACGACAAGCGAGTCTAGCGCGTTGGGGGCGGGCATGTTAGCGGCCGCGGCGGCGGGATGCTATGCCGATGCCAGGCAAGCCGCTCGAGAAATGAGCCACATCCTCCCTCAGCCATTCGTGCCTGACCCGGCCCGCCACGATTTTTACAACCGTCTCTTCGAACAAGTCTATCGCCCCTTGTTCCCGGCCTTGCAGCTTTATCTGGATCGCCTACATTCACTATCGAATTGAATGTTTCTCGTGATGTCAGGGAGGTAAATATGAATCTGCCCATTTCCAACAATACTGACATAGACCTTGATGACTTGCTGAATCAATTGAAAATCATCGAGCAGCAATCTCCCTCAAGTGCCCTGACGTACTATGCGCCAAGCAGTGATCACACCAAGTTCTATAACGATTTGTGCCAGGCTTACCTGGCTGCGTCCCCCAGGCAGCGTGCCCAGATCCGGGATGCGGTGAGGGGTCAAAAAGGTGTGATCAACAACCTGCTTGGCTACGTTTACACATCGGCCGAGCGTATCCGCGAAACCAAGAGCCAGGACTGGCTGCGGCTTGGGCTGGCAGCCGCCTCGATCCGGGGAGACGGGCCTGATTACCGCGATTTTCTAGTGGCGTTGGCTGAACTATACGTGACGGCTGTGGAGGTAGGCTTGGAGCCGAGGGTCGAGTTCATGGCTATAGGCGGGGGGGTACCTGCCAACTTTCACACCTATGCCGTCTTGAGAGAACGGCTAGCCGCCCGGTAGATATGTATACACCTATCACTACGCCATACGGAACCGTAACAATACGTCCAGCCAGAGAAGAGGATACCTCAAGCCCTTCACTACGACCAGACCTTTTACGATGAACTGTTGATGGCACGAACGACATAATATTGACGAGAGGTGAAAATGAAACGGATCGGCGACCTGACCATCCCTCATATTGCTTCGTTATACGCTCACGTGCCGGCCGACCGCTTGGAACAATTCCAGGCCTTCCGCCGGGCCTTTCCGTACAAAGACCTGGCGCACGATGGGGTAACGTGGTCCTACCTGACCGGCGGACAAGGCGATTTACCCATGCTGCTGCTTTCGGGGGCGTTAGCCATCCCCGACATTTCCTGGACCTCGATCGTCGACTTTGCCCAGCGGCGGCGCGTGATCGTGCCAGCCTATCCGCCGGTGACGACGATGGATGCCCTGGTGGATGGTATCGCCGCCATCTTGCGGCGCGAAGGAATAGAACAGGTGCACGTGATGGGCGGCTCCTATGGCGGTTTCGTGGCTCAAGTCTTTGCACGCCGCCACCCGCGGTTGACCCGCTCGCTGGTGCTTTCCCACACCCTGCCGCCCTACCCGGAGACGGCAGCGCGGATACGCTCTTTTGCCCGCGTGCTGCGCTGGATGCCGATGGGTCTGGTGCGCCCGATGATGCGCCGGGTATTTCGCTCCATGATGCCAGAGCGGAACGAGGAGACCGCCTGCTTGCTGGCCATCTTTGGCGAGCTGATTGGCTATGCCCTCGATAAAAAGGACGTGATCGGCATCCTCGAGCGCACGGTCGATTTTTCGGTACGGTCGTTTACTCCCCAGGACCTGTCCGGCTGGCCAGGCAAGGTGCTGCTGGTCTTTGGCGACGACGACCCCTCCACCCCGCCCGAGGTGCGCCAGCGGCTAGAGTCCCTTTATCCGGGATGCCAGGTGCACCTGTTCGAGGGGACCGGGCACACGACCTCGGTGACCCGCCAGGACGAGTACTTGGACGTCATCGACGGTTTCTTGTCACAGCCTGTGGCAGGTATGGAAACCTGCCCTACGGGCGTCTCTCCGACAAGCTCCTAGGTTCTGGCTTATGAAAGCAACTCTTTTTTTCAAAGTGCTCAAAAATCAAATTGACATTGTCCGCGTCCCTTTCAGCAATAGGGGGTCGCGCCTGCTGGTATTCAAGCACCCTAATCGGGACCATCTCTACATCAAGCTGGCCGAGCGGCTGACGTCCATTCAATCCGGTTTGGATACTTATCGCTTCCGCTCGCCGTATCTCCAGGATTTGTGCTTTGTGGACGGAGAAGGCATGCCGCTCACATATCGCCTGACAACGTATCCCCACGCTCTCTTTTTCCAGACCCGCTTGGGGCAGTTTGTCGTGGTCTTTTCCAAGAATGATACACTGGCCATCGGTGTGCCATCGAACGTGCGCTGCGGCATACGTTTCCGTGTCAGCACCCAGCTATGGCAGCAAGACGAGCGCGGCGGCAGCTTGAAAGCAGTACGCAACTTGGCTTATCAAAGCAATGGACGCGTGCTCAAGAACGAGTTGAGCCTGGAACGCGAGGCCTACCTGGTCGAGTTTATCGTAGAGAGTGGCAACGATACGGCCATCCATCTCAACATCCGCAGTGATCTGCAACTGGATGCCGCGCCAAGCCCTTTCCAGGCAACGTTGGCGGCGGCCGAGAAGCGTTGGCAAGATTGGTTTGCCAAGGTGCCAGCCGTGGCCGAGCCTTACAAAAAACGCTATTATTACGCCTGGTGGGTGATGGCTAACAACCTGGTTACCCCTCTAGGTCACGTGACGCACGAAGCCATGATGCCCTCCAAGGTACACTATGTTGGCATTTGGAATTGGGACACATGCTTTCACACCCTGGCCTTTCGCCACGTCGATCCGGTGCTGGCACGGGATCAGTTACGCGCCATGCTCACCTGCCAGTTGCCCGATGGCATGATCCCGGATGCCGTCTACGACGAGGCCGTGATTGACCAGATCGATCACCCCATCCGGGCCGAGGTAACCAAGCCGCCCATCATGGCCTGGGCAGCACTCAAGCTGCACGAGATCGATCCGGACCTGGACTTTTTGCAAGAGATCTATGTGCCATTGGTGCGCTGGAATGCGTGGTGGTTCAGCATGAACGACGACGACGTGGACGGCATCGTGCAGTACAACCATCCTTACTCGTCAGGCCTGGACGACAGCCCGCTGTGGGATTACGGCATGCCGGCCGAGTCGCCCGATTTGAACACCTATCTATGTGTGCAGATGGGTTCGCTGGCCATGATAGCTGAGGCGCTGGGGATGGAAGCGGAAAGTGCCATGTGGCGTCGCCGTGCGGCAGCCATTGTGCACCGGATGATCGAGAAATTCTGGGACGAGGAGGCCGGCCTGTTTCGCGCCCTGCACGACAAGCAAGTTATTCCAGTGGTTACGCCGTTCAATCTGTATCCCTTGTGGACCGGCCAGTTAGCCGCCCCTATTCGTGATCGGCTCCTGGCTCACCTTACTCACCCCGACGAGTTCTGGGGAGAGTACGTGATCCCCTCGGTTGCACGCAACGACCCGCATTTCGACCCGGAAACGATGTGGCGTGGTCCGGTGTGGGTCAACATCAATTACGTTTTCATCGAGGCCTTACGCCAGATTGGGCAGCACCAGTTGGCGCGTGAGCTGCGAGACAAAACGCTGCGCTTGATCATGAACCAGCCCGGCATCTCCGAGTATTACAACTCGGAAACGGGCAAAGCGCCGCCGCAAGCGGCGCATACGTTTGGATGGACGGCGGCTGTGTTTATCGACCTGGCCATCCAAGCCAGCCGCGAGGAAGCTTGTGGAGAGAGCATTCGTAGAGTTAGATGACATACACCAGCGTTGTGAAGCACTCCGTGCCGAGGTCTTGTCCCGGCGTGAACTGATCATCGCTGCCAACCGGGGGCCGGTAAGCTTTGAAATGGCCGGCGACGACGAGCAATTCCAGCGCAGTGGCGGCGGCTTGGTGACGGCTTTGCTCAGTATGTGCCACTACACAGCCGCGACTTGGATCGCCTGTGCGCAAACCGAGGCCGACACGGCCTGGCGGAAGGGAAATGTCGCGCTGCCGGTGAGCGGCCAGTATCCCCTCCAGCTACACTTTCTTTCACCTGAACCCTCAGCATACGAGGGATACTATAACGTCATCGCCAACCCGCTGCTGTGGTTTTTGCAGCACTCGATGTGGGACGTTTCGCGTGCACCGGTGATTAACCGCCTGACCTGGCAGGCCTGGAAAGAAGGCTATGTCGCCATCAACCAGCAATTTGCGGGTGCCATCGCCGAATGTGCCCTGGCCTTGCCCGATCCGCCTCTCGTCATGTTGCAGGACTATCACCTGTACCTGGCAGCGAGATTCTTGCGCGAGCGATTGCGCCGGCATCCCAAGCCAACCGTGTTGCACTTTGTTCACATCCCCTGGCCTGGGCCAGAATATTGGGGCATCTTCCCACCCGCGATGCGAGGGGCAATCCTGGACGGATTGTGCGCGGTAGATCTATTAGGTTTCCAGACGCGCGATGATGGACTGAACTTTATTCGCACCTGTGAATCGTTCCTCCCCCAGGCGCGTGTCAATTACAAGCACGGCCGGGTATGGTATCGCAATCACGTTACTCATGTACGCGATTTCCCGATTTCGATCGATGTCGAAGCGCTGCGGCAGCTAGCCAGATCACCCCAAGTCACCCAACATCAGCCGGATATCCAGGATATTGCCAGGGACCAACAGCTCATCGTGCGCGTCGATCGCACGGATCCAAGCAAGAACATTGTGCGCGGTTTTGCAGCCTTTGACGAAATGCTCGATCTCCACCCCGAGCATTGTGGCCAGGTCAAGTTCCTGGCCTTGCTGGTCCCGTCGCGGCTTGGGGTGGACGAGTACCACGATTACCTGGGCGAATTGATGGCCGCCGCCGGGCAGGTCAACGCCCGGCACGGCAGCAGCGACTGGGAACCGATCCGCATACTGGTAGGTGAAAGCTACCCACGAGCTGTGGCCGCTTTGCAACGCTACGACGTGCTGCTGGTGAACTCGATAGCCGACGGGATGAACCTGGTGGCTAAAGAGGGGCCGATTGTGAATCAACGTGACGGGGCACTTGTCCTATCCGAGCGGACGGGCGCTCGCCAGCAATTGGAGTCGGGGGCTATCGTGATATCACCGTGCGATGTGTACGCCACGGCTGAGGCACTCCACCAGGCGCTGGTCATGTCGCCCCAGGAGCGCCAGGAGCGCATCGCGCGGCTGCGCTGGTTGATCGAGCGAGAGGACATCGAGGCCTGGTTATGCCGCCAACTGGAAGCGATCCTCGAGTTGGGCTTGTGAGATGAAACGAATCAGAACGGCTATTGTGCACTATACCGCCCCACCTATCGTGGGTGGCGTGGAAGCCGTCATACAGGCCCACGCCCAAATGCTTGTCCGAAATCACTACCCCCTTACGATTGTGGCAGGCCGGGGGAGTGAGACGGCACTTCCAGCCGGTGCGAATTTATGCCTGGTGCCAGAAATGGACTCGCAGCATCCGTTGATCACACAAGCCAACTCGAGTTTGGAAAAGGGAGAAGTGCCCGCCGCGTTTGATGACTTGGTCGATCAGTTAGCTGCCAGCCTCTTGCCAACTCTGAGTCAATTTGACAACGTCATCGTTCACAACATATTTACCAAGCATTTTAACCTGCCCTTGACGGCTGCCCTGTGCCGCTTGTTGGACGAGAGCGCTGTCAGGCGCTGCATTGCCTGGTGCCACGATTTCACCTGGACCAGCCCCAACTCACGCGCCAAAGTCCATCCTGGCTATCCATGGGATCTACTGCGTAGGTATCGCCCCGACATGATCTATGTCGTGGTCTCACACCAGCGGCAGCGCAGCCTGGCAGCGCTGCTGGGCTGCCCACCGGAACGCATTCACGTGATTTACAATGGGGTGGATCCGCAGACGCTGCTGGGCCTGTCTGAGGAAGGCTATGCATTGGCGAAGCGGCTAGGCCTGCTGGAAAGTGACCTGGTCTTGCTCATGCCGGTGCGCGTCACACAGGCCAAGAATATCGAGTACGCCCTGCGCGTCGTGGCAGCCTTGAAAGCACACCACTGCCGCCCCAAATTGATCCTGACTGGCCCGCCTGATCCTCATGACGAGAAAAGCCTGGCCTATTTCCGGACACTGCAAGCGCTACGCAGCCAGTTGGGCGTGGAACAAGACATGCGCTTCGTGTTCGAGTCTGGACCAGATGCGGATCAAGCGTTCCTGCTTGACGCCCGGGTGGTGGGTGACTTGTTCCGCTTGAGCGACGTGATGTTCATGCCCAGCCACCGTGAAGGCTTTGGCATGCCGGTGCTGGAGGCTGGCCTGGCCGGCGTGCCGGTCGTGTGCACGGGCGTTCCGGCCGCCGAGGAAATCGGCGGCGACGACGTGCTGCTGTTTGACACGGCTCAAAATCCGGCCCAGGTGGCCGAACAAATCCTGGCCCGGCTCGAGCAAAGCCCTAGCTACCGCTTGCGCCGCCGGGTGCGCCAAAACTATAGCTGGCAGGCGATCTTCCAACGTGACATTGAAGCGTTGCTAAGCCATGAGTAGCCAATTAGACCAACACCCGGCCCAAGCCGAGCGCTTGTGGCTTTTCCTGGACTATGATGGCACCCTGGCCGAGTTTTCACCTACGCCCGAGCACGTCATCCCCAACCCGCAAGTCGTGAATGGGCTGCTTCGCCTGTCACGACGCCCGGCTACCCGGATCGCTGTGATCAGTGGACGACGACTCGATCACATCCGAAGCTTGCTGCCGGTGCCTGGCATCCTGCTGGCGGGCACTTATGGTATAGAACTGCGGACGCCTGAAGGGGAGCAGATCAACCGTGTCGATTACGGCGCCGTGCGTCCTGGGCTGGATGTCCTCAAGCCACGCTGGGAGCAGTTGATCGCGGGCTGCCAGGGATTTTTCCTAGAGGACAAGGGCTGGTCGCTGGCACTCCACGCCCGGTATGCCGCGGACGATGAGGCCAGGCGCGTGCTAGAGACCGCGCGCCGGATGGCAAGCGAGAGCGTTAACTGGGGAGCATTTCGCGTGTTGGGCGGACACAAATTCCTGGAAGTTGGCCCCCAACTGGCCCACAAGGGCCAGACTGTCAGTTACTTGATTGATCGTTACCCCTGGCCAGGTGCTTTGCTCGTGTATATGGGCGATGATGACAAGGATGAAGAAGCCTTCGAGGTGATCAAGGCCAGAGGCGGCCTGACGATCCTGGTATCCCAACAGGTGCGCAGGACGCAGGCTGATTACCGGCTAGAGTCGCCACAGGCTGCCCGCCAGTGGCTTGAGGGCTTGTCATAGGGCATTGTCCATGGGCCGCCCGAGCACACCCCAGTTTATGTTAGGCCACACTTACCGCAAACACCTCGGCCGGGATCGAGGCTTGTAGCGTGAACTGGCCCAAACAAACCGGGATGAGGATGGATTGCCCCCGTCGAACGGTTTGCGAACCTGCCCCCCAGCCGATGATAAGCTCACCCTCGGTGACGAGCAAGACGTGCACGCCGCCCCCGGTGGTCTCGTGCCTCTGGCAGCCTGGGCCTAGCCTCCACCGACTGAGCTGGAATTCGCTCACGGGCGCACGGTAAACGATTTCCTCGGCATCCGGCGCGCCTTCCAGGATAGGGAGCACGCCTGGTTCATAGTCGAGGATATCGATCAGGGCGGCGGCGTCCTTGAACTTGGGCGTCAGGCCGACCCGCACGACGTTGTCCGAATTGGCCATGCACTCGACAATGTTGCCTCTCAGGTAGGCGTGAGGCACGCCAGCTTTAAGGTACACGCCCTGGCCTTTTTCCAGGTGAACGAGATTGAGAAAAAAGATCGAAAACAGGCCGGCATCGGCATAGCGAGCGCAGAGATCGAGGAAAAGCTGCTCGACCTGACTCAAGCCGGGCTGGGCGCCCAGCCGTTGGCGCAGTTGGGCGATGGCTTTGAGCAGCGCTCCTTCGTGGCTGACCGAGCGCTCTAGCAGGGTCGCGTAGGCCAGCCGCACCAGCTCCGCCCCTTCCGAGGCATGTGAACTGCCGGCGTTCATCACTTGACGAGTGGCAGCCTCCCCGATAAACGTGGCCAGCTCGGGATACGTTGCCAGCGTTTGCGCGATGCCGGTGAGGGGCTTGAACCCCACCAGGGCCGTCAGCGCGTCGAGAGCGACGGCCACTTCGGGCTTGTGGTTATCGTCCGGGTAGTGGAGCGGGTCACGCGCGTGCAGGACTCGGGCCTGTTCTTGATTGGGATGAACCTGGATAGACAAGGCCTCGGCCGCCGAGAGCACCTTGAACAAGAACGGCAGCGCCCCACCAAATCGCTCGGCAACCGCCTGGCCCAGGACTTGGGCCGGCGCTTGCTCGATCAACTGGCACAGCGAAACGAGCTGCCCGCCTGCCAGGATAACGGCCGACGGGGCATTCGGATGCGTGCCCATCCACAACTCGGCATAAGGGCAATCGTCCTCTGCCTGCATGCCAAGCAAGCGCGGGATAAAAGCGTCTTTTCCCCGCGTTCCCCAGGCGTAGGGCTGGATTTTGTTGACCAGCAGGTATGGGCGCGGCTCGACGATCGCCGTCCGGCTCATCACGCGTATCCTCTTCACGTTTGTAACTCAGCCAGGCGCATTTTTAGTTACACAGAGCCTCACAGAGGGCACACAGAGACCCACTGAGGCTTTGAAAGGTTAAATCTTCTCT
>JAFGFO010000113.1 GCA_016931085.1 Thermoflexales bacterium | reverse complement strand
CTCCTCCTGCAAATATTCAAGCGTGTTCCCTTTCATGACCAGCACGAGCTCTTCCATGTCCTTTTTCAGCAAAAAAACGTCCGGATTGTTTCCCACCAGGCTTGATACGATTTGTTGGACTTGCCAATAGTCATGATAGCCGAATCGTTTCAAGGAGTCGCAGAGCTCCACTTTGATGACAACGACCAGGTAGTATCTAGCGATGAACTCGATGCCCAAGACTTGACCTTTCTCAATGGCTTCCGCCGAGGAAAGCGCCCCCATCACCAGCTTGAGCAGAAGATTTTCTCTGAGGGTGGCCTGGTTACTTTCCTCCAACTCTCGCAAGGTCTCTTGTTCTTTTCTCTCCTGCTCAAGTTGTGAGGCAACCTTCTGCAGCACATTGTGCAAATCCTGTACGCTGACAGGTTTCAGGAGATACTCTGTAACTCCCAGCTTGATCGCTTCCTTGGCGTACTCGAATTCATCGTGCCCGCTGAGAATAATGATTTTTACCGATGGCATGCGTTCTCGAACGATCTTGCAAAGCTGCAAGCCATCCATGAATGGCATCTTGATGTCGGTGATCAGAACGTCCGGGTTGACCGTTTGCAGGAGTGGCAAGGCCATTTCGCCGTCGGGAGCATCGCCGCAAAATTCAAAACCGTGGGCCTCCCAGTCAACGTTATCTCGGATGCCCTCGCGGGCCACAATCTCGTCCTCGACAAAGAAAACCTTGTACGACATGCGATTACCCGGGCCAATGGACGTAGGCTTGCAGCTTCCTCTGCGAGATTTTCAAATAGTCGTCCTGGACGATCTCGGCCATTCCCTCTTCGGTGAGGTAGAAGCTCAAGATTTCCAGAGTATCCGCAGGAGCCCGCCCATAGGCCAATTTCGTCTTCCCGTTTTTCGTGGAGAACGGGTCCATGTGATGTGGATGGCAAAAGCTGCTCATTCGTCTCACGCCTTTGCCAGCGCGCCCGAATACCTCCCGCTCTTTTGTATTCATGTGGCGTCTATGCCAAATCGCGTCAGGCCGATTATAAGTGCATTGAGTGAGTATGTCAAGCGACATGCCCCCAGGCCATCATTGCGCACCCAACACCTGCTTCAACCAGGCGAACGCCGCCTGTTGCATTCCTGAGTCAAACCTGTGCGGCCCTGGATAAAATTGCCCAGTGTATGCCCCAGGCTGACCGACGCTTTGGTAGTGTGCCTTCAAGCGCGCGTCGGCCTCGCGCATCCCTTGCTCTGTGAAGAGATCGTCTTCCAGGTCATATTGGACCATCAGCGGCACCGGAGCGCGACAGGCGGCCAGGTCGGGCCAGTCCCCATCGCGCGCCCAGCCGAACGGAAACAGCATCCAGGTGTGCGACATGTTGTGATCGAGCAGCCCGGCGTAGGTGCTCATGAGCCCCACAATCACCGTCGCCGTGATGCGCTCGTGCGTCGCGTTGAGCAGTGCCGCGCGATTCCCGCCGCCCGAAAGGCCTATGCATCCGACGCGATCCGGCTGCACGTCGGGACGCGAAAGCAGATAATTGACCGCGATGCGGTCTTCGTGGCTGACCACGCCGGACAGGCTGGTGCCCAAGACGTTGCAGTATTTCGCCACCCAGTGCTCGTGCTGGCTGGCCGCCGTGTCGTATTCGGCGATCTCGAAGGGCACGCTCGGGTCCGGCGGCGCAGCCTGCAGCAGGCTGGAGGTGATGTCTCGCACCTGGATGGGCATTTCTTCCAGCGGGAACTTGCGGCTGCCCCACAAAAAAGTATCGTGCACGAGCACGACGAATCCCTCTTTGGCCAGCTCGTTGGGATAAGCCCGCGAGCCGTAATACTGTTGCCGGTACCCAACGAGCACCGGTGAAGGCTGGCTTGCCCCATCGGCGATTTTTTCTTTGCCATAGAACTTGAACCCCCCGTGGTCGTGCAGCGCCACGATGCCGGGCAAAGGCCGGTTGACCCCGACCGGCTTGAGGGCGTAGGCTGCCGTGCGCGGGCCATAGCCGACTGACCACGAGATCTCCTGGCCGATCAATCCGTCGCGTTCCCATTCTTGTTCTACTCGAACGCCGAGCGGCATCTCCGGCCCGGCGCAAAAGCCCAAGACCTCGCGCACGCGGCGTTGTGTCTCTGCCCCAGGCGCGGCAAGCGGAAAGAGCGGCCCCTGCCGGCGCGCCTCTTCCACCCAGTCGCTAAAAATGCCCAGGTGTTGATAGTGTTGTGACATAATTTTTCTCCACTAATTCTTGAATCGCCCTACTTTTTCAAGTATAGCTATAACGGCAAAAAGGGCAAGCTCAGTTCTCGCTTGTAGTGTGCCGCCAAAGCGGTATAATGGGAGGCGATGAAAGAGATCCAGGCCAAAGTACTGCTGTCGCACGCCAAGCAGCCCGATCCGTGGTTCGGCATCCACTATACCATGAACCTGTACAGGGGCTGCATGCATCGCTGCATTTACTGCGACAGCCGCAGCGAGTGCTACCAGATCGAGGACTTTGACGGCGAGGTGCTGGTCAAGGTGAATGCCCTCGAGTTGCTCCAAAAAGAGCTGGCCCGCAAGCGCGTCAAGGGCACGGTGGGTACCGGCTCGATGAACGATCCGTATATGCCACTGGAGCGCCAACTCAACCTGACCGGCCGCGCGTTGGAGATCATCGCCCGCTTTGGCTTCCCCGTCCACATCGTCACCAAGAGCGACCTGGTGCTGCGCGACTTGGACAGCCTGATCGAGATCAAGCAGCGCTACGCCGCTGTCAGTTTCACCATCACGACGGCCGACGACGAACTGGCCCGGAAGCTGGAACCTTTCGCGCCGCCTCCCTCGGCCAGATTTGCGGCCATGCAAAGCCTGGCGGCGCACGGGATCTACACGGGCGTCGCCATGATGCCTGTCTTGCCCTTCATCGAGGATAACGAGGACAACATCGCCGCCATCGCCACCCAAGCGCACGAGCACGGCGCCAGCTACATCATCCCGGCGTTTGGCATGACCTTGCGCGACCGGCAGAGAGCGTACTATTACGAGCGCCTGGACCACTTGTTCCCCGGTCTGAGGCAAAAGTACGAACGGCGCTTTGGGGAGCGCTATTCCTGCGCGGCCAACAACGCCGGCCGCCTGGCCAAGCTCCTGGGCGAGTTGTGCGGCCGCTACGGCCTGGCGATAGGCATGACCCCCTACCAGCCTCAAGCGGCGACTCAACTGAGCCTGTTGTAGCGGCGCAGCACCCCTTCAGCCGCCGTGCGCACGCGCTCCACCAGCTCGGGCGGCTCCAGTGCCACCGCGGCCGGCCCATAACTCAGCACCCAGCCGCTTGCCCAATCGAGGTTAGCCGTGCCAAAGCGCACAGTGATCGAGCCATCGTCGTGATCGTCGATTTCCAGCCAGTGAGCGTGACCCTCCCGCACCCCACGCGCCACGCTGGCGTCCATGTGCACGGTTACCTTGTAGACCGACTCGTAGCGCAAAGCATGCGCCAGGTATTCTCGCGCCGAAAAATCGGCCGGCATCACAAAGCGCTCGTCCAGGGCTTCCACTTGCCGGATGCGATCCACCCGGAACATGCGCACCGCCTGCCGCAGATGGCAAAAGCCGACTGTGTACCAGAACCCCCACTGGAAAGCCAACGCGTAAGGCTCGACCACGCGCTCGCTTTCTTCCTGGCGCGCCATCGCCTGGTAGCGCAGACGAGCGCAGCGCCGTCCCTCGACGCATTGGCGCAGCGTGTGGATCGTTGGCTCCCAGGGACGATAGTCCCGGCCGGCCAGCCCTTCCACCACCAGGCAAAGCCTGGCGTGGGCCACCGCCTGGCGCAGCTCGTCCGGCAGTACGTTGTCCAGCTTGGCCGTGACCGCCGTGACAGCCTGCGCGTAGGTCTGCCCCCACACTTCCTTGACCAGGTTCGCGCCCATGTAGAGCACCGTTGCCTCTTCAGCCGTAAAGATCAAGGGCGGCAGCTTGTACCCGCGCACCAGCGAAAAGCCGCCGTAACGACCCCGCTCTGAGTAAAGCGGGATGCCCATTTCTTCCAGCATCTCCATGTAGCGATGAACTGTGCGCTCTGAAACATCCAGCTCGCCCGCCAGATCACTCGCCTTCCAACTGGACCTGCATTGAAGCAGCATGATCAGCGACAGCAAGCGCGTTGCAACGTTGCTCATAGACTCTCCATGGTCAGATTGCTCTCATTATACCATGAAATCATGACGTAATCTGTCATAAATACGGGCCTTTAGGGTCTGGAAACGCCCTTGACAAGGCACGAGCACTTGAAGTATAATAATCGTAGTTATTTCAATAACGTCGAAAGGGGATTGACATGGGCGATGATCCGATCGAGAAGTTGACCAAAATCGGTTTCTCGGAATACGAGGCCAAGGCTTACGTGGCCTTGCTTCGCAAGAGTCCCGTGACAGGCTACGAGCTTTCCAAGCTGTCGGGTGTTCCTCGCTCTATGATCTACGAAGTGGCCGGCAAGCTGATTGCCAGCGGCGCGGCCCTGACGCTTCGCACGAATGATGGCGTCAAGTACGCCCCGGTGCCGGCCGATGAATTCCTCGACCAAATGCTCGGCGAGCAGCAGCAGCTCATCGCCGGCCTCAAGGCTGACTTGACTGCGTTTGCCTCGACGCCTGACCTGGAATATGTGTGGAATATCGAGGGGCACGACAACATCGTCAGCAAGGCGCTTGAGATGATTGAACAGGCCAGGCAGCGGATTTACCTGGCGCTCTTGCCGGCCACCTTCCCGGGTCTGCAGCCGGCATTGGAGGCGGCCGTCCGGCGGGGGGTGCGCGTGGTCATTTACACCACGGGTGATCTGCCCATAGCCGGCTGTCAGGTGGTCGTCGCTTCTGTCTCTGGGGAGACGCTCAGCCAGGCCAGGGGTTTGGGCTTGATCCTGGTGATTGACGCCGCCGAGGTCCTGGTGGGCGAGTGGCTGACGGCGAGCCAGGCGCGCGCCTCGTGGACCAGCTCGCCGCTGCTGGTCTTTATCGCCGAGCACCATCTGCGCACCGATCTATACCTGCCCCAGATATTGGCTCTGCTAGGCGATCGAGCGCTAGAGATCATTCAAGAAGAGGATCGCTCGCTGTTTGCCCGCGCGATGGAGAGCTGCGAGTAGGGGGGCATTTCCGTTTGGGGACAGCGCGGCTGGCATGTCTGCACTTCTGGTGTATAATAGTGTCTGCCCTGGGCAAACACGCAGGTTTGCCCCTACATTCTGGGAAGATACTCATTGGAGGATAAACTATGGTGCTCAAAGTGGGGCAGCCAGCCCCCGATTTCACCCTCAAGAGCCACGAGGGGCAGATCGTTCGCCTGGGCGACTATCGTGGCAAGAAGAACGTCGTGATCGCCTTCTTCCCCCTGGCCTGGACCCCGGTCTGAACGAGCCAGATCCCTTCCTACCAGGCCCAACTGGCCCAATTCGAAGGGATGTATACCCAGGTT
>JAFGFO010000112.1 GCA_016931085.1 Thermoflexales bacterium | reverse complement strand
AGCGGCCGCCAACAGCCGTAGAGATAGAAGACGCAATCCGCGAGTGGATTGGGCAAATTGGACGAGACACGCAATCGTTAGCGCTAGGAGCTTGTCGGAGAGACCTCCGTAGGGCAGGTTTCCATACCTGCCGCAAGCCTGGCGGCTATCCACAGGACGCCTTCGGCGTGGAAAGCCGCCCTACAAAAAGGCAAAGAGGCTTGTCCAAAATGTGGAGAGGAGGTGTATTGGCAAAGATACGAGTCACGGAACCTGGTCAAGCTCTATCCCCACGGGCAACTCGTGGGAAGGCCCCACACCGGTCTGGAGAGACTCGACATAGTCCTTGGACTCTTTTAACCCCCAGCCGGTCGACTGCCTCACCAGCTTGATGGCCTCAATCTTTTCCCCTCGGGCTGCCAACTCGCGCACCTGGTCTTGCTCAACCAGCGACAGGCCGCCCGCCGGATGCGTGCTCATGTCAGTATGTACATAGACCATCGAGGCGCCGGCTTGCAGAGCCTCAACGTACTCTTTGGATTCCTTCAAGCCCCAGTTTGTGTATTGCCTCACCAGTTTGATCGCTTCGATCTTGTTGCCTCGCCCAGCCAATTCACGCACTTGAGCTAGCACGTCGGATGGAAAAGCAGCCGACGAGAGCATCTGCTGCGCCCGGGAAACGTCACTGGCTAACGCGCCTGGCTCATCGACCATAGCACGCCTCCACCGCAAAACGGCCACGATGAGCAGGACGAATAGAACGCCGGTCACGACAACATACATCACAGGCATTGACCCTATCATTCTGAGCATAGACTCTATTTCTTCTGGCACCTTTTCCCTCCAATACTTGCCAATCAGCAACGATATCCGTCCCAATATTCAGGATGGCGTAATCACCCACTTGTAGACAGCCAGTTGTCACCGTTGACATTTATCTCGGCCGACAACGACCTCCTGGCAGCCGCTGCTGCCGAGGGGCTCCCCACAGTGAATCCCAACGATCACCCTTGATCGCTTGCTGTGACCTGAGAGCTAAAACCGCGAACGCAAGCTCGTATACCTACGAGGTGTCCCTGCACGCATTAGTGGTTGATATGCACGAATGGCGCAAGACCATGCGCCGTTTCTACCAGTTGCTCCGGCACCTGGTGTTGGCCAACGAGCTATGCCGCCTTGAGACATGGGGGCTGGAACCGCACTTGCTGGCCATCGTCAACAATGCAACGCGCGCGCGGCTGTCGCGGGCGAACAAGTCGGTCCAGTCTTGAGACAGCCAATCGAGGATCATAAAGTCTCCCATCAGTGTCACATTTCAGTATTTCACGCGCACAGCATCCAAAGCAGACCTTCAATGAGCAAACCATTCCTGCCCCAAGCGGCGCGCCTCGGCCACAAAGAACGCCTTGACATGCTCCCACTCAGCCTGCATAAGCATGACTGGCTCCTCTTGCCGGTCGGCGATGTCAAAGTCAACCAACGACGCCAGGACCCGCATGCCAAAGCTGCGCGAGCGAGGATATTTTTCGGCGCTGCGGGCAAATAACTCGTCCAATGAGATCTGGCGCGCGATGAAATACACGTCGTAAAAATCCTTGCGCATGCCTCGCCCGGCAATAGCATCCAGCTTCATCAAGCCGATGTCGATCTCGCCAGCCACCTGGACACCCTTCACCACATCCACAGGCGATAGCAGCGAGTAGCCATAGGTAAAAAAGCTCACCGCTTCGCCATCCGCCTCAAGAACCAAGCCCAGCATCGAATCCTGCCTTATCGTGACCGTATAGTCCCGCTGCAGCTCGGCGACGATACTGCGGCGCAGGTCATCGTCCAGGGTTTCGATGTTCGCAAACAAATCCAGGTCTTGCGAGACACGATGCCCCAAGCGCAGGGCAAGGGCAGTGCCGCCAGCCAGGTAAAATGGGGCCACGATGGGCAAGCGTCCCAGGGCTGCCCACAGCTCCTGGGCTTTTTGGGGGACAGCCTCCCAGTGTGGAACGGTCAATGTGGCCATATTCGTTCTCCCTCGTGAGAATCGCTTTGTCCAAAGAAACACGACCAGTATTTAAAGCGCCGCCGGGGCAAGCAGCGCCAACCCGCCTGCCGCATCCATTCGGCCAGGCGTTCCTCACCGTAGCGAGCAAAAAGCCAGCGCAGTTCCGCCAATTCACCCCAGGCCAGCGTGCGCTCGATGATCGTAAAAGCGCTGCGCTCGGGATCGAGTTCTTCCAGCACATATTCCTGAAAGTATGGCCGCAAGCTTACCGGGATGCCGGCAGGTGTTTGTTCTACTTCACGCGACGGATTCATTCTACAAACTCCCAGGGGTTGAGAACGCCATAGATTCTCACTCTGTCTATCAATACTCGATCTCACCATTAGCTGATTAAATCATCCAATGGCAAAAGGGCGATTTTCCTGAACAGCTTGGCCCGGCTGCCCAGGCTAGAGCGCCGGAGTAACTACTCAGGTCACAGAGATGCACAGAGAAAACAGAGCTTCACAGAGAAGATTTAGCCTTTTGAAAGCCTCTGTGTGCCTCTGT
>JAFGFO010000111.1 GCA_016931085.1 Thermoflexales bacterium | reverse complement strand
CTGTGGCTGCTCGGCGCTTTCGGTTCAAGGGTACATTCCGGATTCCCCAAAACCGGCAACGCCGTTCACACACTGATCGTCATCGTGATCATACTCGTCATATTGCATTTGCTTGGGGTGTTGTAATCCTCTCGCGCCTTGAGGAATAGACAAGGTCGGGCGCAGTTGAAGGCATCTTCACCCTGCTGGGCCGCCCGGAAAACTGCCACCCGGGCAACTGACCGGGTGGCAGTTTTCTACGATTAGCTAGTTCAAATCGAGGAGGGTGTCATGACAGAGGTATCCCTGTCTGAGCCGAGCCAACTGGCGGATCCAATCCAGGACTCGGTCATCAGCGCCAGGCATTTGACAAAAAAGTTCGCAGATGAGACAGTGGTACAGGATGTCTCGTTTGACGTCCCCCGCTCTTCCATCTTTGGTTTTATTGGGCCGAGCGGATCGGGAAAAACCACTACAATCCGCTTATTGACGGGCGTCTACACCCCCACGGATGGCCAAGTTGTTGTGCTTGATCGCAACCCGGCCAAGTTCAGCCAGGGTGAGCGGGCGCGCCTCGGCTATATGCCACAGCTTTTCGTGCTCTACCCCAACTTGACCGTATGGGAAAACCTTAACTTTGCCGCTTCCCTGTATGGAATGGGCCTGTTCCGGGGGAAACGTCTGAAGAGCGCCTTGGAATTTGTAGAGCTGTACGAGCATCGTTGGAAGCTGGCCCGCAATATTTCAGGGGGGATGCTGCGGCGTCTCAGCCTGGCAGCCACTCTGGTACACGACCCGCAACTGCTCTTTCTGGACGAGCCGACCGCTGGGATTGATCCCGTCTTGAGGCGCAAGTTTTGGGACCATTTCAGGGAGCTCAAAAACCAGGGATGCACGGTATTTGTCACCACCCAATACGTAAGCGAAGCAGATAACTGCGACCTGGTGGGTGTACAGAACAATGGGAAGCTGCTTCTGGTGGATACCCCTCAAGGTCTGAGACACCACGCTTACGGCGGTGATATGGTCGATTTCCGCACTGCACAGCCATTCGATTTCCAGGTCGAGAATATGCTGCGCTCACTGCCCTTCGTGCGGGCCAAGACTGTTCGCACAGGCCCCGACAGCATGCGAATCATTGTAGACCAGGCCAGCACAGCCACCCCCGAACTGATGGAATGGGCACAGCAGCAAAATATCCAAGTGGAGGCGGTGGAAGAGTATGCGCCCTCTTTTGAAGATGTCTTTGTAGAGCTGGTGCGTCCGGAGGTGAGCAATGGGTAACTTTTTCCGAGGTATGATCCGGGCTTCCTCCTTCTTTCGAAAGGAAATTTTCGAAATTTTGCGCCAGCCCCGGCTGGTCGCTACCCTGGTGCTGGGGCCATTCTTAATCCTGTTTGTCTTCGGAATTGGCTACCGCAACCAGTCGCGCGCCTTGCGCACGTTGTTCGCAGCGCAGCCCAACAGCACCCTCGCCCAGGAAATCCAACAAAACAAGGAATCTATGGGCTCGTGGCTAATTTATGCCGGGGCTACCGACGACCAGAAAGAAGCGCTCGACCGGCTGAACCGGGGACAAGTCGACCTGGTCATTGCAGATCCCGAGGATGCCTATAACACCATCAAGAACAACCAGCAAGCCATTTTCACTCTGTATCACCACGAGATTGACCCTGTACAGGTAAGCTACATCGTCTACTTTGGACAGATCTACGTGAACGCGCTCAACCAGTCGGTGTTGCGCTCCTTTGCCGTGCAGGGACAGAAGGACGCGGCCGACTTGCATAATAACCTACAAGAAGCCCACAAAAACGTTTCCGCCATGCGCCAGGCCGTGCAGATCGGAGATGAAACGCTTGCTCAGCAAAAACAGCAAGGCTTGAGCAGCAACGTGGATGCCGTTTCCCTGGCGGTCGGCGTCAGCCTGGGTTTGCTGGACAGTATGCAGCAAACGAAGGGCGTTAATGGAGGCAATGCTGACCCAGCGCAGAGCACGCTCACCGGTCTGCGCCAAAACACCAACCAGCTTAACAACAGCAGTTCAGCCGACAAGGCCGAGCGGCTGGCGCGCATCGATAAGATAGACAAAGACATCACCGACCTGGATGGCAAGCTGGCAGAGTTCCAGAGCATTGACCCTTCCATCATCGTTAGCCCTTTCCGTAGCGAGACGAAAAGCATAGCTCCCGTCCAGCCTTCTCTTTCGGATTTCTTCGCTCCAGCAGTGCTGGCGCTCTTACTCCAACACCTGGCAGTCACGTTCGCCGCCCTATCTATCGTTCGCGAGCGCAACGTGGGTACCATGGAGCTCTTCCGCGTTTCACCTCTATCGGCGGCGGAAGCCCTCTTCGGCAAATACATCAGCTATATGCTGTTCGGCGGCGTGATCGCGGCCCTTCTATCTGCCCTTTTGATATTTGTCCTGCACGTGCCCATGCTGGGGAACTGGTGGTATTTCGCCCTGGTCATCGCCACCGTGCTGTTTACCTCCCTGGGGATTGGCTTTGCCATTTCAATCGTTTCGCAAACCGACAGCCAGGCCGTACAATACAGCATGATCATCCTGCTGGCTAGCGTCTTTTTCAGCGGATTCATCATGAGCCTGGATATGCTTTTGCCGCCAGTGAGAGTCATCTCCTGGCTGCTGCCCACTACCTATGGCACGCTCATGTTGAGGGATATCGCCCTGCGTGGGACTGATCCGAACTGGCTACTGCTGGGTGGCCTGGCCAGCATCGGCTTGGGCTTGATGCTTATATCCTGGCGGCTGATGCACCGTTTGATTTCATCCTCACAATGATGAGAAGCGACTCAATAACTGGCCTAGATCCCGCTCCACATAAAGCGGAGCACGCTCGCGGCTGGGGGTCTTGATGTGGAGCTAAAAATCCACGCTGCACCGATGACAGCCCTCGCATTGAGATGTATACTAAGAGTATCCAAAGGCTAGGGGCCTTGTCATCAAGCAGGAGGGAAATATGGTTGCTCGATTGGCTCGTAACTGGTGGTTGCTAGCATTGCGCGGCCTGGTCGCCGTGCTGTATGGCCAGGCGGCTCTCGTCTGGCCAGGCGCTACTCTGACGGCGCTTGGGCTGTTGTTTGGCGTCTTTGCGCTGGCCGACGGCCTCTTGGCCCTGTTCGTGAGCCAGCTTGATCGCCACGAATTTAATCACGGATGGGGGTTACTGCTAAGGGGATTGGCGGGCGTCGCCATCGGCGTGCACACTTGTCTCTGGCCAAACGTCACGGCGCAAGCGATGGTCTCTCTCGTTGCAATCTGGGCGATCCTGACCGGCGCGCTTGAGGCCGTGGCGGTGATTGACCTGCGCAACGCGGCCGAGGGCGAACGGCAATCGGCTTGGGGCAGCGCAATCGAGCGCGAGATGATGCGAGAGCGCTGAAATGAATGGTCAGGCGGAAAGGGCAACCATGCAAAAAATCGCGATGTTGTTCGCATTGTTAGCTCTGGCGGTGGCGATCGCCATGTGCTTGGGGAGTGGCCCATTCTTCACGCTCGAGCCTGCGTCAGATAACAGCGCGGCCTCACAGAAGACCAGGGCCGATTACGCCATGCAACAGGCGCAACAACTGGAAGCCAATGCGCAGGCAGCGGCGGTCAATGAGACGGCGCAAGCCCAAGCCGCTGACGTCGTACAGGCGCTCGCCGCGACGGCGACCGCCCAAGCGTTGGGCGTGGCGCGCGCGCAACTTGCCATGACCGCCGACGCCGCGAACTTGCCATCATCCACGCAGGCGGCCATGTTCGCCCAACAGACCGCGCAAGCGATCGAGGCGAAAGCAACCATCGACGCGCGGGCAATGCTCCTGGCGCAACAACAAGCGCAAACGACGGCCACGGCCCAGGCGATGTCCGCCCAACAGACCGCGCAAGCGATCGAGGCGAAAGCAACCATTGACGCGCGGGCAATGCTCCTGGCGCAACAACAAGCCCAGGCGACCGCAACGGCTGAGGCCATGCAACGTGAGGGTGTGACGGCGGAGCAAGTGGCCAGCGCGTCACAGCAGCAACGCGAGTTGATGTCTTGGCTCATACCTATCGTAGCGGCCATCGCGTTCGGGTTGGTGTTGTTGTTGGGGGCAAAGTTCATCGGCGGAATGATCGACGCGAGCAATGAGAGGCGCAGCTTGGAAAACCAGAGGCTTGCCCTGCTTGGCACGCTGTTTGAGGCGCCCACAGAGACAATTGTCTTTGCCGACGATCCACAAGTTGGATTCGCCACGCCGCAACGGTTGAACCCACCCGACAATGGCGAAGGCTATGACACCAGCGGCTCGGTCGCCAGTCACCCACCGATGATCGACACTGAAGCGCCGCCCGTCGTCGTCCTTCTGTCCAGCGGCGACAAGATGCTGGCTGACCGCGCGGAGGCACGCGAAGAAGCAGCGCGGTGCAAGTTGGCGATGAAGTTATTGCGTGATGCGATCAACCACGTGGGTGCACAATCCAACCGCATCCCGCCTGCCACACAGTTGGGCTGGCCGGCTGGGGCGTGGACCATCGCGGTCGCCATTCTCAGACTGTACGGCGTGGAAATACTGCCAGGCACAGACGGGGGAACATACTTGGGGGGGCAGTACCCTACCTTGCAAGAGTTGTATATCGCCATTGGCGAAAGACGCTTGAGCCTGTATCCCCCAGCGGCCTAGGCCACGCCGCCGGTCTCCGCCGTGTTAGCAATAGACCCCATGCCGCTTAGCGTGGTTCCCATTTCATGGCGTCGAACGCGATCATGCGCGTCAGGTTTGGCTCAGACGTAACGTCGTCAAGCACGACATAGTCATCGGACGTGCCGCGAAACGTAAATGTTCCTAACGACACCCAGCGCCCGCCATTAGCTGATTGATCCACGCTGAGCTGGGTGGAGCCGCCGGCGTGCGAGATACGGTAATTTGCTCGCGTGGTGGTGGTGTAATGCTCCGGAATGTACGCAAAGACTTGGTATTGCCCCGGCTTGAGGAGGGGACGCCAACGCGCCCAGATGTAATTGGTCCGTACCTCGTTGTTGTTGCGGGTCCAGAACATGCGACCGCCATAGCCTTCGCCTGCTGTGCGCCAGCCGGCCACCGACCCGTCTTTGGTGAAACCCAGGTCGGTGTCGTCAACAATCACTGTGCCAGGCGGCGCGCTGAGAGTCCACGCGAGTTGAACCACCGCGCTGCCG
>JAFGFO010000003.1 GCA_016931085.1 Thermoflexales bacterium | reverse complement strand
TTTTGTAGGGCGGCTTTCCATAGCCGCCGCACCTGTGGCAGGTATGGAAACCTGCCCTACGGGTGTCTCTCCGACAGCCTGCTAGGGAGTAACGAAGCGAATCCCTCATTCGTCGCAATTTGTGCTATAATGAGTCATCGACTTGTGTAGAGGAGCACTACAAGGAAGCAGGAATAATGGCGGATCAACGCAAAGCTAAGGAATTCAACAAGCGTGGGCTGCAGCATTTCGAGGCGTGGGATATAGCCGACGCCATCAAGGCGTTCGAGACCGCGACCCAATTGGCGCCCAACGAGCCTGATTACCAGCTCAACCTGGCCAAGGCATGCGCGCGCAGCGGCGATTATGGCCAGGCGCTCAAGGCCCTGGCCAGATTCATCAATCTCGAAAGCGATGCTGGACTGATCGAGCGCTACGAGCGCGTCTTTGGCAACGCTTTGGACGAGGTCGAGGTGGGCCTGACCCAAAAGATGCGGGCGGCCGGGCTGCCCCTGGAAGAGATCAGCGCGGCCATCCAGATGTGGCTGGAATTTCGCATCACCTTGGGCCGCAAACCCTTGCCCTTGCGCAAAGCCGAGATATGGGCCGCCGCCCTGGATTTCACCGTGCGTCGCTTGAACCTGCGCACGGTCAGCGCCAGAGAAGTGGCCGAGTTGTACGCCACCAGCGAAACGTCCCTGCGTGAGAAACACCAGGCGTTGGTGGAAACGCTGGACATCATGCCGTGCGATTATCGCTATTTTACCGGCAAAAATAACCCGCTGGACAAGCTGGTCGAGGCGGCCGAGCTGCTGGAAGAACTGGAACAAAAATTCCGCCAGCCATAAGGACAAAAAGGCCGGCAGGTCAGAAGCGCTAAAAGCGCAACTATTTTTACCTAATGGGGTTTGCTTGTTAAGCTACCGTTCAGGTAGTTATTTTTTTAAGAGAGGTAGACAGAATGGCTTATACAGTGAGAAACGACAAGCTCAACGATTGGGTTCAACAAGCGGTGGCTCTGTGCCAACCCGACGCGATCCACTGGTGCGACGGGAGCCAGGCAGAATACGAGCGGCTGATGGCTCTAGCGGTTGCCAGTGGCAGCGCCATCCCGGTCAAGCAGCGTCCGAACTCGGTTCTGTTTCGCTCCGATCCCAGCGACGTGGCCAGGGTCGAGGCACGCACCTACATCAGCACTCCAGACCCCGAAGAATCCGGCCCTACCAACAACTGGATCGATCCCGACCAGCTTCAACAAACGATGAAGCAGTTGTACACCGGCTGCATGAAGGGCCGCACGCTGTACGTGATCCCCTTCTCGATGGGGCCTATCGGCTCTCCCATGGCCAAGATTGGCATAGAGATCACCGACAGCCCCTACGTCGTGTGCAACATGCACATCATGACCCGGGTTGGGGATAAGGTGATCGAGGCTCTCGGCGCCGAGGGCGAGTTCATACCCTGCCTGCACTCGGTGGGAGCGCCGCTTAGCCCCGGACAACAGGACGTCCCCTGGCCCTGTGCGCCCATGGAGCAAAAGTACATCAGCCACTTTCCGCACCAGGATTTGATCTGGTCGTTCGGCTCCGGCTACGGCGGCAACGCCCTGCTCGGCAAGAAATGCCTGGCCCTACGCATCGCTTCCAACATCGCCAGGCGTGAGGGATGGATGGCGGAGCACATGCTAATCCTGCGCCTGACCAGCCCCGAAGGCACGCAGTACCACATCGCGGCGGCCTTCCCCTCGGCCTGCGGCAAGACGAACCTGGCCATGGTCGAGCCGACCATGCCCGACTGGAAGGGCGAATGTATCGGCGACGACATTGCCTGGATGAAAATCGGCCCTGACGGGCGGCTGTACGCCATCAACCCCGAGGCCGGCTTTTTCGGCGTGGCACCCGGCACGTCGTACCAATCCAACCCGGCCGCCATGCGCACGATGACGGAGAATTCGATCTTTACCAACTGCGCCTTGACAGACGATGGCGACGTGTGGTGGGAAGGCATGGACGGCGCCCCACCAGCGCACGCGGTCGACTGGAAGGGACACGATTGGACACCCGCTCGTTCCGAGCCGGCGGCCAATCCGAACGCTCGTTTCACGGCGCCGGCCGCCCAGTGCCCTGTCATCTGCCCCGACTGGGAAAAGCCCGAGGGCGTGCCCATCGACATTTTTGTCTTTGGCGGCCGGCGCGCTTCGGTCGTGCCACTGGTCACTGAGGCATTCGACTGGGACCACGGCGTCTTTTTGGGCGCCACGGCGGCATCCGAAACGACGGCCGCCAACATCGGCGCGGTAGGCAATCTCCGGCGCGACCCCTTTGCCATGACGCCTTTCTGTGGCTACAACATGGGCGACTATTTCCAGCACTGGTTCGACATGGGAGACCGGCTGGGACGGCACGCGCCACGCATCTTTTACGTCAACTGGTTCCGCAAGAGCGCGGACGGCAAATGGTTGTGGCCGGGATACGGCGAAAACAGCCGCGTGCTCAAGTGGATGTGTGAACGTGTGGAGGGCCGGGCCAGTGCTCAAAAAACGCCGATCGGACTCCTGCCTGAGCGAGACGCCCTCGATCTGAACGGGCTCGATTGGCCGCTTGAAAGCGTGCAAGAGCTCTTGCGCGTCGACGCGGACGCCTGGCGAGCCGAGATCCCAGACCTGGAGCGGCACCTGGATCGATTTGGCCGCCGCCTGCCCGAGCGCCTGCGCCGCCAGCTCGACGCGCTCAAGCAGCGGCTTGGGTAGCACTAGCCAGAAACCGGGTTTTTAGGAAAAAACCCGGTTTCTAGAAAATATGGTCAAAATCACCTATCGCAAGCAGCAGTGGGAAGTGAAGCACGGCATGGCCGCGCGCGATGCCATCATCAAGGCCGGCTTGAACCCAGAGACGGTGCTGGCCGTCAGGAACGGTAAATTGATCAACGAGGCGACGATCCTGGAAGAGGGCGACGAGATCAAGCTGGTGGCGGTGATCTCGGGCGGGCTGGCATGAACAAGACGGGCAGCAAGTGCCTGAAGTGCGGCGGCGTGGCCGTCATCAATATGCGCCAGCACAAACTGGCCTTGTGCGAAGAGCACTTTCTCGAATGGCTGCCGCAGCAGGTCCAACGCTCGATTGAAAAGTACAAGATGTTCACGCCGGAGGACAGGCTGCTGGTGGCCGTCTCGGGCGGCAAGGACAGCCTCAGCCTGTGGGATATCTTGCTGCGCCTGGGCTACCAGGCTGACGGCTTGTACATCAGCCTGGGCATTGGCAGCGGCGATGAAGACGACGCCGTTGAAGACAACGGGGGGGACTATTCTCAGCAGTCGTTGGCCAGGTGCCAGGAATTCGTTTCAGGTTTCAGGTTTCAGGTTTCGGGACAGCCTGCGCTGCACGTGGTGGACATCGCTCGAGAATACGGCGAGAGCATTCCCCAACTGGCGGCGCGCACGACGCGCGGGCGGGGTGCGCGCCGCGCCTGCAGCGTGTGTGGCCTGGTCAAGCGACACGTGATGAACCGCGTGACGCGCGACGGCGGCTACGGGGTGCTTGCGACCGGCCACAACCTGGACGATGAGGCGGCGGTGCTGTTCGGCAACGTGCTGCACTGGCAGACCGGCTACCTGTTACGCCAGGCGCCGGTCCTGCCGGCCGACAAGCCGGGGCTGGCACGCAAGGTCAAGCCGCTGTGCCGCCTGTACGAGCGCGAGATGGCGGCCTACGCCCTGGTGCGCGGGATCGATTACATCTACGACGAGTGCCCCTACGCCGTCGGCGCGAGCAGCATCTATTACAAAGAGCAACTGAACCAGATGGAACTGGACCACCCCGGCGCCAAGCTGCAGTTTTACCTGGGCTTTCTCCAGGCGCGCCAGGCCGGCTTTTTCGCCTCCCAGGTCGATCAAGTCGAGCTGGCCGCATGTGACAACTGTGGCCAGCCTACCAGTGTGCCTACCGCCGGCGGCCAGCGCTTGTGCGCGTTTTGCCGTCTGTGGGACAAGGATAGTCTCCCGCTAGAGTGTTGATCGCCAATGGCAAAAACATTCTTAACCGCAAAGGCGCGAAGAACGCAAAGAAACCCCAAGAGCACAAAGGACTCCCTAGTGCCCTTGGCGTCCTTCGTGGTTGATGAGATCAAGAAACCGAGTTTTTCAAAAAACTCGGTTTCCTGATTTAGCCCCTTGGCGACGTTTTTTGACGTTTTTTTGACGATGCTTTGCTACAATATCCTTATGAACGGCGAACAAAGCAAGCAAGAGCGCTACCTATCGTACATGCTGCGCCTGTGGGAGACCAGCAGCGAGGACGATCACATCTGGCGCGCCTCGCTGGAAAGCCCGGGCAGCGGCAAACGCCTGGGCTTTGCCAGCCTGGAGGAACTGTTCGCCTTCTTGAAGGATGAGACCAAGCAGGCCAGGCTCCCACAGGTGCAAAAATGTGCCCCGGACAAAAGTCGGCCGGGATAGAACACGTGGGGGTGGGTCCCTAATCCCCCCTAATCACAAAGGAGGATGTGATGAATCGCAAGTTTTGGTTTATGGCATTGACCGTATTTTCCATGGCCTTGCTGCTTGGCGCGGCGGCGACTGTTGCTCATGGCAAAGCGCCGCAGGACGAGGTCCTACAGGAGGAGGGCAAGCTGCGGGCGGCCTATTTCCCGCCGAATGCCATCGCCGCGCGGGCGCCCTACACACCTACCACCACGCTCACCGTCGATACGAGCGAGGACCCCGACACCAGTCCCAGCTACACCTGTGGTGGGACGTATACGGGCGGCTTTGCGCCAGCGCCCGACGGCAAGTGCACCCTACGCCGGGCCATCGTCGAAGCCGGGGCCATGAGCAGTGGGAGTCGCCCTATCCTGATCGCCTTTAACCTGGCGACAGGCGATTCTGGCTACAACAGCACGCTCCAGACCTGGAAGATCGCGCTCGCCGCCGACCTGCCCTACGTCAAGGGCGGGCAGGTCATCATCGACGGCAGCACCCAGCCCAACGGGCGGGCAGACGGCCCCAAGATCATCATCCACGGCGGCTCGATCAAGTTAGGTGAAACCCAATACCACGACGACAACCAGGCGATTGGCCTGGCGATACAGGGCGGCGAGCTGGCCCTGGTCGGCGATAACAATGTTGCCGAAAACAACTGGGTCGGCCTGACGGACGACGGGCAAGGCGTGTATTATATCGACGGCATCCCCAACCGTTCCAATTACTCCTATATCCGAGTTGGCGGCGACAACAACGTCGTCCGCGCTAACGCCTCGGCCAGCGCCAACGGCGTCAGCATCGTGATCGAAGGGGATGACAACCTCATCGTCGACAACACGGTCGGCACCCGCGCGGATGGCACCCTACCCGACGTGCCGGAAAACCGCAAGTGCCACGCCAACGCTTTTCTGTACAACTGGTTCACGGGCGATGGCTTGCACGTCCGGGGTTATCGCAACCAGGTCGATAACAACGTCATCGCCGGGATGCTGTTCGCCAGCAACGACCCCTTTACCACCCCACCCGAGGCGATCGAGATCTCGGGCTTTGACCACATCATCCGAAACAACAAGATCGGCGTGGACGCCAACGGCCAGGAGCGCTGGGTGTGCGGCGCCGGGATCACGCTGGACGGCAAGCGCCACCAGATCGTGAACAATGCCATCGTCAACACGCGCTTGCCTGCCATCGGCATATACGGCAGCAGTTACTCGCTGGACGCCATCACGATGCAGGGCAACGTGATCAAGAACGCGCCCAAGGCGCTCGATTTTGGCCCCAACGTGCCCAGTGCGTGGAAAAACTTTACGCCGGCCCAGGTCACGAGCATCGACGGCACGAGCGTCAGCGGCACGGCCGGGGAGGGTAGCGCGTGCGCCAACTGCGTCGTCGAGTTGTTCATCGACGACGGCGACGAGCTGGTTGAAGCGCTGCAAGCGCTCACGCGCGTGACGGCGGACGCGTCTGGCGCCTGGATGGCCGACATAGGCGCGACGCTGGCCCCGACCCAGGGTCTGCGCACGGCCAGCACCACCTCAGCCTCGGGGCAAATCTCGGGCTTTAGCGCCGGCACGACGAGCAAGTTTTCGGCCCTCTACCCCGATGGCGTCCAAGCACCACCCCTGCCCCCCACCCCCACCCTGGTTCCACCCTCCCTACCCGTGCCCACGCCGCCGGCCACGCCTCAGCCGCCGGCCTCGTACGTCACCGTTCTGACCGTCAACACCACCGAGGATCCCGACACAAGCCCGAGCTATACTTGCTATAAGGACTATTACGGTCCACCGGCGCCGGCGCCTGACGGCAAGTGCACCTTGCGGCGCGCCATCATCGAGGCAAATGCCCAAGACGTGATCAGCCGGCCCGTGCAGATTGTATTCAACATTCCGCTGACCGATACAGGCTATAACGCCGCGCTCGGCACCTGGAAGATCACGCTCAAGGGCGACCTGGCGTACGTCAAGGGCGGAGGCGTCACGATTGATGGCTCTACGCAGCCTGGCGGGCGTGCGAACGGTCCCAAGATCATCATCCACGGCGGCTCGATCAAGCTAGGCGAAATCGCCGGCGAGGACGACAACATCGCGCGCAGCCTGCTGGTCCAGGAAGGCTCGATTCGCGCCATCAACAACGGCAACATCATCGAAAACAACTGGGTGGGCCTGAGCGGCGACGGGCAGACCATCCACTATATCAACGACAATCCCGATCAATCCAACTATTCCTACATCCGCCTCGGCGGCGATAACAACGTGGTGCGCGACAACGCCTCAGCCAGCGCCGATGGCGTGAGCTTTGTCGTCGACGGCGACTACAACGTCCTGGTCCGCAACACGGCCGGCACGCGGGCCGACGGCACGCTGCCTGAGGTGCCCGCGAACCGCAAATGCAAGCCCAACGCCGTGTTTTACACCTGGTTCACCGGCGACGGCATGCACATCTCTGGCGACCACAACTGGGTCGGCTCGCCTGATCCGGCCGACGGCAATATCATAGCCGGGATGTTATTCGCTAGCGCCGATGTCAACGTCACCCCGCCGGAGGCGATCGAAATCCACGGCGAATACAACGTGATGCAAAACAACAAAATCGGGCTAGACTCGGCGGGGCTGGAAGTGGGCGCGTGCGGCATGGGGGTGTACGTCGACAATCGCTTCAACTATATTCTCGACAACACTTTCGTCAAGACCGGCCAGGCTGCGATTGGCATCTATGGCAGCACCCTGCTCAATGCCATCACGCTGCGCGGCAACACGCTCAAGGACGTGCCGGGCGCGGTAGAGTTTGGCCCCCTGGTGCCGCCAACCTGGGTCAACTTCAAAGCTGCCCAGGTCACAGGCTTTGCCGGCACCACCGTCAACGGGACGAGCGGGGCAGCCAGCGCCTGTCCTTACTGCACTGTCGAGCTGTTCATCGACGATGGCGACGACAAGATCGAGGCGTTGGCCCCAGTGATGACCACCACGGCGGATGCAGACGGCAACTGGTCAGTGGATATTGGCATGACGCTAGCGCCGACCCAAGGCCTACGCACGGCCAGCACCACCTCTGATTATGGCGTCATCGAAAACTTTGAAGGCGGCACGACGAGCGATTTCTCGCAGGAGCTTTACTCGGAAAGCGGCAGCGTGCAGCCGCCGCCGCCGCCAACGACGCCCACTGTGGCGCCACCCCCCTTCCCCACACCTGTGTGGTTGCCAGCTCCCACAGCGCCAGTTACCTACGCCACCATCTTGACCGTCACCACGACGAATGATCCCGATACCAGCCCGAGCTACACGTGCGTGCTCGATCCCCTGGGGCCAGACGGGCCTGCGCCAGACAAGGCATGCACCCTGCGGCGCGCGATCGTCGAGGCCAGCTCGATGTACACGCCGCGCCCGGTGCTGATCCGCTTCAACATTCCCCTCACCGACACGGGCCATAACGCCACGCTTGACACCTGGAAGTTCACACTGCTCGGCGATCTGCCGTACGTGAGTGAGGGCCAGGTCGTCATCGACGGCCGCACTCAGCCCGGCGGGCGCGCGACCGGCCCCAAGCTCATCGTCCGGGGCGGCTCGATCAAGCTGGGCGAAATCGCCGGCGACGACAACAATGCCGTGTATGGCTTTGCGGTGCAGGAAGGCAGCATCCGGCTGATCACCGACCGCAACATTGCCGAGAACAACTGGGTGGGCCTGAGCGACGACGGGCAGACCATCCACTACATCAACGACGACCCCGACCGGGACAACTATTCCTACATCCGGCTTGGGGGCGACAACAACATGGTTCGCAACAACGCCTCGGCCAGTGCCCAGGGCGTGAGTTTCGTCATCGACGGAGACGACAACATCCTGGTCGCAAACTCGGCCGGCACGCGGGCGGATGGCACAGCACCCGAGATCGCGGCCAACCGCAAGTGCAAGGCAGATGCCTTCTACTACAACTGGTTCACTGGCGACGGCATACACGTCTACGGCAGCCGCAACCAGGTCGGTGGCCCCAACCCGGCCGACGGCAACGTCATCGCCGGACTGCTGTTTGCCAGCCGCGACCCCGACGTCACTCCGCCAGACGCGATCGAGGTGTCTGGCGAGTACAACCTGGTGCAAAACAACAAGATTGGCCTGGACTCGGCCGGTCACGAGGTGGGTACCTGCGGCCTCGGCATCTATGTCAACAATCGCTTCAACCAACTGCTGGACAACACCATCGTCAAGACCGGCTCGTATGCCCTGGGCATCTTTGGCAGCGACCTGCTCAACGCCATCACCTGGCAGGGCAACACGCTCAAGGACGTGCCGGCCGCGGTCGAGTTCGGCCCGTTGGTGCCGGAGGCCTGGGTCAACTTCAAGCCAGCCCAGATCACCGGTATGACTGGCTCTACCGTCAACGGGACGAGTGGCGCCGACAGCGACTGTCCCTACTGCACCGTCGAACTGTTCATTGACGACGGCGACGACAAGATCGAAGCACTGCAGCCCGTGGTGACCACCGCAGCGGACGCAAATGGCGACTGGTCGGTGGACATTGGCCTGACGCTTGCCCCCACCCAGGGCCTGCGCACGGCCAGCACCACGGCTGATTACGGCCAGATCGAAAACTTGGAGGTGGGCGCCACCAGCGACTTTGCAGCCAGCCTCTACCCCTCCAGCGTCACCCCGCCCGATCCCACGCCGGCCCCAACCCCGCTGCCGCCAGAAAACCTGGAGATGCCTCAACCGCTGCCCACGCCCGTCCCGCCGCCGACGCACGCTACCATCATCACGGTCACCACGACGGCCGATCCCGACACCAGGCCGGACTATACCTGCTTCACCGATCCTTGGGGGCCACCGGCGCCTGCGCCGGACGGGCTGTGCACGCTGCGGCGCGCCATCGTCGAGGCCAGCTCAGAGTATACGCCTCGCCCGGTGCTGATCAAGTTCAACATCCCCCTCACCGACACGGGCTACAACGCCACACTTGAGGCGTGGAAAATCACGCTGCTCGGCGATTTGCCGTACGTGAGCGAGGAGCAGGTCGTCATCGACGGCCGGACGCAAGGCGAGATCGGCGGGCGAGCGAGCGGCCCCAAGATCATCGTCCTGGGCGGCTCGATCAAGCTGGGCGAGATCGCCGGCGACGATAACAACGCCGTGTATGGCCTGGCAGTGCAGGAAGGGCAGATCTCGCTCGTCACCGACCGCAACATCGCCGAGGGCAACTGGGTGGGCCTGAGCGACGACGGGAGCGAAATCCACTACATCAACGACGACCCCGACCGGGACAACTATTCCTATCTGCGCGTTGGGGGCAGCAACAACCTGGTGCGCAACAACGCCTCGGCCAGCGCCCAAGGCGTGAGTTACGTCATCGCCGGCAACGACAACGTGGTGATCGGCAACTATGCCGGCACGCGGGCCGACGGCACGATACCCGACATCGCGCCCCACCGCAAGTGCCACCCAGACGCCATCCTCTACAACTGGTTCACCGGCGACGGCATGCACGTGAGCGGCAATCGCAACCGGATCGGCGGGCCCGACCCAGCCGATGGCAATATCTTTGTCGGCATGCTGTTTGCCAGCCGCGACCCCGAGGTCACCCCACCGGAGGCGATCGAGGTGCACGGCGAATATAACATTCTCCAGAACAACAAGATCGGCGTGGACGCGGAAGGGCGCGAGGTTGGCGTATGCGGGGATGGCATCGACCTCTACAATCGCTTCAACCACTTTTACGACAACACCATCGTAAACTCGCCCATGAGTGCCTTTGGCATCTATGGCAGCCAGATCTCGCTCGACTCGATCCTGCTGGAAAGCAACGTCGTCAAGGACGTGCACGAGGCGATCACCTACGGCCCTGGGGTACCGCCCGAGTGGAAATACTTTAACCCGGCCCAGATCACCGGCTTGTCCGGCACGACGGTCAATGGCACGAGCGGCGCGGACAGCCCGTGCCCTTACTGCCAGGTCGAGCTATTCGTCGACGATGGCGACAGCCAGGTCGAGGCTCTGCAGCCGGTGGCGATCACCAACGCTGGCGCCGACGGCACGTGGTCGGTCGACATTGGCATGACCTTGGCCCCGACCCAGGGTCTGCGCACGGCCAGCACCTCGCGCAACTTTGACGTGATCCCGAAATTCGAGATCAGCACTACCAGCCACTTTGCGTCCAGCCTCTACCCGGCCGGCGTCACCCCACCCGACCCAGAGCCTACTCCCACGCCGCCGCTGCCGGAAGAGCGGCCAGCCGTGCAGTGGCTGCCCACGCCATCCGCGCCGGGCGCCTACAACACCACCCTGACAGTGGACACGAGCGAGGACCCCGACACCAGCTCCAGCTACACCTGCGTCGGAACATACACGGGTGGATTCCGTCCGGCCAGCGACGGCAAGTGCACCCTGCGGCGTGCTATCGTCGAGGCTGGCCGCGTGGACGGGGCCAATCGCCCCGTGCTCATCGCCTTCAACATCCCGACTGGCGACACGGGCTACGACAGCACCCTCCAGACTTGGAAGATCAACGTCGGTTCTACTGACCTGGCGTACGTCAAGGGCGGGCAGGTCTTTATCGACGGCCGCACACAGCCTGGCGGGCGTACAACTGGCCCCAAAATCATCGTCAACGGCGGCTCGATCAAGCTGGGCGAGATCGCCGGCGAGGACAACAACGGTGTGTGGGGCCTGGCCGTGCAAGAGGGCTCGATCCGGTGTATCAACGACGGCAACATCGTCGAGGCGAACTGGGTGGGGCTGAACGACGACGGGCAAAGCATCTATTACGTCAGCAACAACCCCACCTACTCGAACAATTCCTATATCCGAGCCGGTGGAGACAACAACCTGATCAAGGACAATGTCTCGGCCAGCGCCCAGGGCATCAGCTACGACATCCCCGGCAGCGATAACGTCATCGCCGGCAACTATGTGGGCACGAAAGCCGACGGCACGCTGCCGGCGCTGCCATCCGGTGAGCGCTGTGTCCTCTACAGCGCGGGCGTTACCGGCTGGTGGACAGGCCGGGGCGTGGTGATCGGGGGCGACCGCAACCGGGTTAGCGACAACGTGATCGCCGGCATGATGTACGGCAGCGGCTCGACGCCACCCGAGGCGATGGACGTGTCTGGCAGCTTTAACCTCGTCCGTGACAACCGCATCGGCGTGGATGCCAGTGATCAGGACGTTTGGGCCTGTGGGGCCGGGATCATCCTGGATGGCGAGCATAACCAGATCCTGGACAACGTCATCGCCAACAACCCGTGGTATGGCTTTGGCATGTTCGGCAGCATCTATAGCCTCAACGGCATCACCCTACGCGGCAACGTCGTCCGGGACGTGCCCAAGGTCATCGAGTACGGTCCGGGCGTTCCAGCCTCGCTCAAGTACTTTGCGCCGGCCCTGGTCACGACCATCGACGGGGCGAACGTGAGCGGCATCGGCGACGACGACTGCCCCTACTGCCTGGTGGACGTCTACCTGGACGACGAGAACGACGCTACAGAAGCCTTGCAGCACGTGGGGGTGGCCACGGCAACCGTCAGCGGTGACTGGAGCCTGGCCCTGCCCCAGGCGCTGGCGGCTGGCCAGGGGCTACGCACCGTCAGCACCGTGCGCAACTATGGCATCATCGAGCACTTTGACATCGGCACCAGCTCCAAGGTCTCGATCCTCTTCAAGTCGCGCCCGCCCACGGCCATCGAGAGCGTGACGATCATCACCGACGCCAACGACCTGGTAGGTGGCCAGTTGTGGGTAGGCCAGGCGATCAACTTTGCGGCCCAGGTCAGTCCCTTCTCGGCCACGCTGCCTATCACCTACACCTGGCAAGCCAGCGGCCTGGCGAACCAGGTCGTGCGCGGCGGCGTGGAGAAAGCCGTCCAGTTCACCTGGGACACGCCCGGCGCCAAGGTCGTCACCGTGACGGCTCTCAATATGCTCGGCAGCCAGGTGGACACGATCTCGGTAAACATCTTTGAGCCGATAGCCTTGGCTGAGGTGGAGATCGATGGCGTGACGAGCGGCTACATCGACACACCTTACACATTCAGCGCCGTCGTCAGCCCGGCCAACGCCAGCCAGCCCATCACCTACACCTGGCAGCCAGCGCCGTCCAGCGGCCAGGGGACGGCCAGCGCCACCTACGCCTGGTCCGTGACCGGCACCCACACCATCAGCCTGACGGCCAGCAACCAGGGTGGGGAAGCCAAGGATGTGCACACGGTGAGCATCGCCTCCAAGCCAGCCGGCGCCATCGACCCGGCCATAGGTGGCCGCCTGGTGTATACCGATCCTGTCAAGGGCGTGACGACGACCGTCGACGTCCCACCTTACGCCGTCAGCGCCCTCACCTTCTTCACCTACACGACAGTCACCACGCCGGCGCACGCCTACGACCCACTCCTCTTTGCCGGGCGCGCCTTTGACCTGGACGCCTCGTCCGCCATCAGCAGCAGCGTGGGCATCGTCGTCAGCCTGGCCTATCGCGAAGAGGACATGAGCTCAGCCGGGATAAGCGACGAGAGCCAGTTGCTCCTGTACTACTGGACAGGCACGGCGTGGGATGATGTGGCCAACACCTGCACGCCAGCCTCGACCTACAGCCGTGACACCGCTCAAAATATGCTCAGCGTGAGGGTGTGTCACCTGACCAGTTTTGGCTTGTTCGGCAGCGCCGGTCCGAGCGGGTTCAAGATCTACCTGCCGGTCGTGCTCAAGAACCGCTAGCGGCAGGCGGACAAAAGAACAGGGGCCGGGTTTCCTTGAGAAACTCGGCCCTTGTTTGTCGCTTGTTGAGAGAAAACTTATCCGTAACTCAGGACTTGCGGGCCAGCACACCCTAAACAGCACAAAACTCACCCCGTTCTCGACCAGCCGCTAATGCGTGCGCATATAGTCGGCGATCGCGTCGGCGGCGATCTGGTTGCCCACCTGGTTCCAGTGCGGGTCGGCGTAGTGATAAGTCTCGCCGCGCGCGATGCTCTCCTGCCAAAAGATCGGGGTCAGGTTGAGCAGCTCGACGCCGTTGTCGCGCGCCCAGTCCTCGACCAGCCGCTCCTGGGCATTGTGGTTCTGGTTGAAGGCGTCGTAGCTGAGGTATTGGGGATTCCACTGAAGCTTGCCGCTCGCGCCATCGCTCAAACTCACCGTGACCGTGCGCTCCAGGATGTTGTTCACGTCCACCGCGTCCCAGATACGCGACCAGTAGACGTGCTCTTTGCTGGGCACGTACACCACCACCAGGCGTGTCTCCTGGGCATCGCACAAGCGCTTCAAGTCGAGCAGGCTGTCGCTGACAGCGCGAAAGTCGTCCGAGCGCGCCAGGGTTTCATAGTCAGCGCTGAGCGGCAACAGGTGGATGTCTTTGAACACCAATTCCACCTCGCCGGCCTCGGTGCTGGCCATCACCGGGTAACGGTAGCGGGGCGGGGCCGTTTCCTTCGGCGCCAACTGGCCCAGCCAGTAGCCCGTCATGTGCAGCGCCATCGAGCGCCGGAGCAGTGACACATTTTGCATGTCAAACTCTTTCCAGCTCAGGCCGCTGGCACGCCGCTCGAGGTATTGGGCCACGTTGAGCAAATCGTTCCCCTCGAAAAACATCACCAGCACCCACTTGGGTTTCTTGTCCAGGCCGTACAGCTTGATCGCCTCGGCCTCGTTCAGCGTCCCCCAACTGGACGCGCCCAGGGTGAGGATCGTCTGGCCGGTCTGCTCCCCCAGCAGCTCGATCCACGTTTTGGGCGCGGTGCGGGTGACAAAAGAGTCGCCGGTGACGACGACGTCGTAGCGATCGCGCCATTCATATTCGCTGTTGGGGAAACCCATCTCGTCGGCCTTGAAGACATACCAAAACGCGTCGCTGCGGCCGGAGGGGGCGGCGTTGTTTTCTGGATTGGCCTGGGTTGGGTTAGCCGGATCCCACCACCCCTCGGTATGATAACCCGGCTTGTAGCGATAGGCGATGCGGACGGGCTTGTCGTACACAAAATAGGGCTGGCAATAATAATTGGCCACGATGGGATCAGAGGCGCACACTTCGAGGGGGATGAGCTGGTAAAAGATGCGATAGCCGATCTCCAAGACGGCAAAAGCGCCAAGCAAGCTCAGGACGAGCGGGACGAGGATGTTGAGAGCAGTGTGTTGCCAGGAAGCACCCTGCCCTCGCGCCTTCTCGCTTCCAGCTTGAGTCGATGTGTTGTGTGAGTAGGTCATTCTCGCAAACGCTTTATTTGAACCACGCTCCGCCGTTGATCTCGGTGACCTCACTGATGTCCATCTCACTTCACCTCAATGTATAGAAGCCAGAAACTCATCCAGGACCTCCTGGTCCCAGGTCTCGGCGTCTCCCATCGCCATCAGCATCACGACACCCGCTTTGCCAGGGAACACGACGACAGCTTGCCGCATCGTCTTCCCAAGGTCGGACTGGCTTTCGCTGATCGTCAGCGTGGCCGGCTGGTCGTTGACGATCACCTGGCGCGTCTCGACGACTTGCAAAGAAGACACGTTGCCATAATCACTCTGTTGGGCAAACATGTCCGTCATCACGGATTGCATCTCTTCGGGGGTCATGTCCGATCGATGGGGGATCTGCATCAGCATCATCGTCAGCGCGTCTTCGTCCTCGCTGGCGATGATGACCCACTTGAGTTTGAACACGTCAAAGCCAAAAACCTCGGCATAGCCGCCCGGCAGGCTGTAATCGACGATAGTGCGGCCGAGGGTGGTGGCCTGCCCCGGTTCGGTCGCCACGGTCATGGACATCGTATAGCGGACGATGAAAGACATGACCGCACACGCGATGCAGCACAGGCCCGCCAAAACAATGCCCACCACGAGCGAGACTTTACACCCCTTGCTCATATTCCCTCCAACAACCAAGCCCTGATACCATCCTGCAATTATACCAAAAGCGGGCAAAACAAGCCAACGGCGGTTCGGAAGCCGAACCGAGGCAGTATTGCGAGCTGCGCCCGCAAACTGCGCTATGAGAAATCACCCGATCGGGAAACACCTGGCATCCCTACCCGCATGGCGTTCTTGGGCAGGCTGTGGTACAATTTATCTTGGTTATTCAAAGCCTCACTTCCAACAGTGGAGCGGGCAAAAAAACATCAGACGAGGGACACACTATGCCATCAATCGGACGCAACGAGCCATGTTACTGCGGCAGCGGCAAAAAGTACAAACACTGCCACGAGGCTGAAGACAAAGCTAAAGCGGCGGAGGCGCATCGCTGGGATAATGCCCGCAATTCGCTCAGCCGCGACGTGATCGCTTTTGCGCGCGAGAAGCGCTTTGCCGAGTCCTTCGCCAAAGGGCTCGATCTGTTCTGGGACGGGCACTATACGCTGGAGAGCGCCGACAAGATGAGCCAGGACGAGGCCATCCGCTTCTTCGACTGGTTCGCGTTCGACTACACACCGGAGGGCCAACCGCGCCTGCTCGACGTTTACGTGGCCGAAAAGGGCGAGGCGCAGAACGAGTACGAGAAAAAGATCCTGGCCCAGTGGCAGACGGCCGGCCCCGCCAGCGCCTACCGGGTCACCGCCGTCGAGGGCAAAACCCTGCACCTGCAAGACATCTTTGACCAAAGCACATACGCTGTGAGCAGCGAAGCTGGCGCGCGCGAAGGCGCGCTTGGCGAAGTGCTGCTGGCGCACCTGGTCACCATCCGCGACGAGATCAGGTTCTCCGGCACGGCCGTACGGCTGCCGGGCGACACGGCCGGCGAGATCGAGGCGATGATGGCGGCCGCCTACGAAGACCATCGCGCCCAGCAGCCTGACGCACCGTGGGGCCAGTTCCTGCGCGCGCGCTCGTACCTGCTCAACCACTTTGGGCTAAAGCAGGCCGAAAAGGCCGGGCGCGCACCCGTCAGCGGAGGCGGGCGCGCCGTGCGGCGGGTCAGGCAGAGGTGAAGATGTTTAACCGCAAAGCACGCAAAGAACGCAGAGGCTTTTCTTCCCAGCGTTCTCGGCGCTCTGCGGTAAAACACGCCGTAGGCGGGTTGCGGCAGGAGGCCGTGGTATGCACATTGGAATATTGACCGGCGGGGGCGATGCGCCCGGGCTGAACGCGGCCATCCGGGCCGTGGTCAAGACGGCCATCAACGAATACAATTGGCGGGTCACCGGCATCGAAGACGGTTTCGATGGCCTGATTGAGAAAAGCGGCGCCAGGGCGCGGTCCCTGTCGCTCAAGGACGTGCAGGGCATCCTGACGCGCGGCGGCACGATCCTGGGGGCGGCCAACCGGGGCAATCCCTTTGCGCGCACCGTCATCCGCGATGGCGAGCCGGTCACCGAAGACGCCTCGGGCCTGGTGATCGAGCGCCTGGCCGAGCTGGGCATCGACGCCGTGGTCATCGTGGGTGGCAACGGCACGCTGCGCATCGCCAACGAATTGACCGACAAGGGCTGCCGGCTGGTGGGCATTCCCAAGACGATCGACAACGACGTGAACGGCACCGACACGAGTTTCGGCTTCGACACCGCGCTCACCACCGCCACCGAGGCGATCGACAAGCTGCACACCACGGCCGAGTCGCATCACCGTGCGATGGTGGTCGAGGTGATGGGGCGCAGTGCCGGTTGGATCTCGCTCCACGCCGGGCTGGCCGGCGGCGCCAACGTCATTCTCATTCCCGAGATCCCTTTCCGGTGGGGCGAGATCGCCACCACGGTCAAAGAACGCGCTCAAAGCGGCGAAAAGTACAGCATCGTGGTGGTGGCCGAGGGTGCCATATCCATCGACGGCGAGCGCGTTTTCATGGATGTTTCGGATGGCTCCAGCACGCGGCGGCGCTTTGGCGGCATCGGCCACCTGGTGGCCGAGCGCATCACGGAATTGAGCGGGCTGGAGACGCGCTGCACCATCCTGGGGCACATTCAACGCGGCGGCTCCCCTACCCCATTCGACCGCTTGCTAGCCACCCGTTACGGTGCGGGGGCCGTGCACCTGGTGGCGCAGAGGAAATTTGGCCACATGGTTGCCTTGCGCGGCCAGGGCATCGTGGCCGTGCCCTTCTCTGAAGTCGTCGAGGCGTACAAGCAGATCGACCCCCACAGCGAGCGCATCCAGGTCGCGCGCGGCCTGGGGGTGAGCTTTGGGTAAGGAGACATTTCTCGTTTGACTTGCCGGCAAACTGAGGTATACTTTTTGTATCTGAGGGATCGATACTTGCGAGGGAAGGCATGACCAAATGGGATAAACTACTGGATCGCATCTTGCGCGGAACATCCGATGCCAATATCACCTTCGCCGAGTTATGCGAAGGGCGAAACCGTATCAAGTGAAGCAAGTACGCAATGTGATTCCGAGGTGCAAACTGGGAGGCGAAGATGATCCGCTATGAAATGATTATCTATTGGAGTGAAGAAGATAATGCGTTTATTGTCCAAGTCCCTGAATTGCCAGGCTGCATGGCGGATGGCGCGACCCAGCAAGAAGCACTCGCCAATGCCCAAGTTGTCATCCAAGAATGGATTGAGACTGCGCAAGAGTTGGGACGCGTTATCCCCGAACCCAGGGGGCGGCTAGTATACGCATAGGCATCGGCGCTGACTTGACACGTGGCAGGAGCTGCCCAGAAATGAGAAGCGCTACTGACAGAGAGACCTTTTTAGCCTTGCCGACCGAGGCAATCGCTGACCTGGTACGAGACATGGGCAAGCCTCAAGTAGGTATTTTTGTACCGGATGGTAATCGGCGTCTCGTTCTCGCTGAGACTGAACTGCAAGAAGGCTCGGACGAGTTTTTCATGCAAGTCGCCCACGCGCAAACCACCCTGGGCCTCAATACCCTCCAAGTATTCTTCAGTCACGGCCTACCAATCCTGTTTACCCCTTTATTCAGCTCTTCAGTTCTAGCTCGCGGGGAAGACTATTGCCGCTTGACAGCTCTAAAGACCCTGGGAATCATGCTGACTGACGACGAATGGCTTGACTTTTATGAGGCCTTTGATATACGTGTCAGAGTTTATGGGGATATGTCTGCCTTGGCTCAACCGGGTTGTGAGAACGCGCTTCAATGGATCAAGCACGCACCGCAAATCACTCAAAATCATACCACTCACACACTGTTTGTAGGGATTGGGAACGAGCCGATGGTGGGGCACGACGCTGCCCAAGCAGTGGGGCGCTTTTACCAAACGTATCAACGCAAGCCTACTTCAGACGAGTTGGTCGAGTTCCTTTATGGGCAAGCTATTCCCCCGGCAGACTTTTTCATCATGAGCAGCAAGCTGGCCGGCCTGGGTGCTTTGCCGGCGCTGGTCTGCGGTAAAGACACCCAAGTCTATTACCTGGCGGTGCCGGGAGTAATGGGGCTAACCGAGCGAACCTACCGAGCAATCCTTCACGACCTGTTGTACATGCGCGACGAAAGAGGGCGACTTGACTTTGATAATCGTAAGCAATTACATGCCTGGTACTCCCATCATGCTGAAACTATTATCGGGTTGGAACACAAGATCGGGTCAGCTTGGGTACCAGACAGTTGGGAGACACACTCACTTGACCAATGAGTTCGTTTACAGCCGTGATGAACATACGAAAGATGGTCTAGCCTTTCGAATGAGGCCAGCCAATCCGGCCGACGCTGAAGCCGTTGTGGCCAACATCCAGTTGGTGTGTGCGGAGCATGTCTATTTGTACACGGACACCTTCATGTTGACAGACGGGTGGCGACAATCATGGACTTGCTCGACAGACGAGAAGAACGGTCGCTTACTCATCGTCGCACAAGTGAAGGAAGAGATTGTCGGCCACTTGCGAGTGTTCCCTGAATGGTATGGTCCCAAGGGACGGCACGTGGGCGACGTAGGCGTTTCGATTACCAAGCCCTGGCGCGAGCGCGGCATCGGGACGGCGATGCTGGCGTATGCGTTCGAGTGGGCCGAGCGCGCCCGTTTCCAAAAGCTCACCGCATCGGTGATTGCCACCAACCAGCGTGCATTGAACCTGTTCGCGAAATTCGACTTTGCCCAAGAAGGCCGTCGCGCCCGACAGTTCAACATCTTAGACAAGTACGTGGATGAAGTGTTGTTGGGGCGGTTTGTGAATGGGTATAACCAGTCCGCTTTGTTTATCACATAGGAGGGCATTATGGCGAATCCACCTTACAGTCCCATCATTTTCATTGGGCGGGAAAAAGAAGTCAAATTGTTTGAGCGCATGCTCGATAATCAAGAAGCACAGTGGATATTAAACCTCTATGGCGAGGGCGGAATGGGCAAGACGCAATTATTGCGCCGCTTTGCTGAAATTGCCAAACAGCATCGTAATACCTTGGTCACCGCTGACCTGATAGATTTTTATTGGACAGCGCACCAACGCGAATTGGGCATTTTGAAAAGTATCGCCGACCAACTGGCGCCAAAGCAGTTTGGTCCATTTTATACAACCTTGCACAAGTATCAACAATTGCTCGACCAAGCTGAGCCACCTGATCCAATCTATCTACACGATCAATCAATGAAAGCGCGCAGTCAATTCATCGAAGTCTACAAAGAACTAGCCGCCGATCGAATCGTGTTGCTCTTTGATACAGCCGAAGTTGCCAGCGAGACAGCAATTCGTTTCTGGCAAGAGTTGTTGCCTATACTCAGTAGATCACAATAGAGCCACCTGCGACTTGAAAAAAAGGCATAGTCTGGTAATATCTCCTGAACCCAATTCACCAGGAGCCAG
>JAFGFO010000110.1 GCA_016931085.1 Thermoflexales bacterium | reverse complement strand
TTCCCCCCTGCGGTCGCCGATTTCGCGCGTGATGACCAAAGACTGCTCGTAGAACTCGATGGCGCGGCGGGCATCGCCCAGGTTACTGTAGGCATTGCCCAGGTTGTTCACGGTTTGACCCTCCCCTCTGCGGTCGCCGATTTCGCGCGTGATGACCAAAGACTGCTCGTAGAACTCGATGGCGCGGTGGGCATCGCCCAGGTCACGGTAGACATTGCCCAGGTCGTTCAGGAAAGCTCTTTCGTCTTGGCGGTGGCCGGAGGCGCGGGCGGCCTGCAGGCCCATCTCTAGCGTGGTGCGTCGCTCGGTCGAGTGGCCTTGCAGGTCGAGATAGTCTTCGATGGCCCAGGTGAGGCCGCGCACGGTGTTCCACTGCCCAGCGGCTAGGCAGGCTCGTTGGATAGCCAGGATGTGCGTTCGCTCCTCGTTCAAGCGGGCAAAGCCCTCTAGCCCTAGCGCGCTCTGCTGCTTGGCAAACGCCTCATAGTGAGCCGCTAGCCGCATCAGGATCTCTGGCGGCGGGGCGAGTCGCCCGTGGGCGTAGGTGTGCACAAGAGCGTGGCTGACCTGGTAGCGTTCGCCGACGGGCAGTAGCAAGCCATAGTCGACCAGCTCGCCCATCACCCGGCCAGCCTCGGCCGGCTCTGCCTCCAGCCCCACGACGATCACCTGGCGGCCAAAGGGTGTGATGTCCAGCATGCCTGCCACAGCCAGTGCTTGGCGAGCTGTCTCGCTCACCTGCGCCAGGCTGCGCTCCAGGAGCAGAGGGATGCTGTCGCGTTGGCGCGTGCCCTGATCTAGGGCGGCCAGGGGGGTGTCTTGCAGCCAGGCCAAATAGTCGGCGGCTGTCTGGCGGCGCTGAGCCATGTAGCGCCCGGCCAGGCGCACAGCCAGCGGTAGCCGGCCCACCAGATCGCAAATGCGCCCGGCGGCCGCGCTGTCGGCGGCGCAGTCCTTGCCCCACGCCCGGATGAGCTGCACGGCCTCGGCGTTGGGCAAGGGGGTGATGTCTAGCCAATCCTCCGGCGCGTTGCGGTGAGCACGGCTGGTGACCAGGACGCTACATGAGCCGGCCACCTGGAGCACCGCCGGCAGGTTATCAGCCTGCTCGGCCCCATCCAGCACCAGTAGGGCGCGCTTGCCGGCCAGGGCGATCTGGGCGGCGGCGGCCGGGTCGGGGCGCGGGTCGTGGCCGTAGGCGCGGGCGATGGACTCCAAAGCGATGGCGGCCTCGGGGCGGCTGTAAAAAGTGTGAAAGACGATGCCGTGCGGGAAGCAGTCGGGAAGGTTGTCGCCGGGGGCCATCTGCCAGATGACCTCGGCCGCCAAGGCGGTCTTGCCGATGCCGCCCGGCCCGCACAGGGTGACGACGCGGCCGGGCTGCAGGTCGGCCACAAGCTGGGCCAGCTCGGCCCGGCGGTCGACAAAGTGCTGGGGGCGGGGTGGGCGTTGGAATGGGATGGGTGGGGCAGGGGCCTCGTGGATATGGGTGATTTGTCCACTACCGACGACAACGCCGCCGGTGACGCCAGAGATGTCGCCCACGCTGATCTTGTCACGTCCGACCACATCCCCGCCGGCGCTGACATGCTTGTCCCGGCCGATCACATCCCCACCGATCGAGATATCTTGTGTGTCGAGATCCACATTGCTCATAGCTGCACTCCTTGGCTCTATTGATGTTCGTGTGCCAAATGGAACTCTTGGTTGCCTGGGCGAGCGTGGCTGCAGTCCAAAATGTCCCTTTTCTGACACGAGGTTCAATAGTTTAGCACACTTGGCCTTTGTAGGCAAGTGCCGCCGCCCGGGCGTAAGCCTGTCAGATCACGCCCCGAGCAAGCGAGACGCAAGCGCGTGTCATTAGCTATACTATACTGATCTGGCCATAGCCGCCCAGTATGAGCCACCCATAACCGCCCGGTGTGAGCCAGTTTGGCAAACAACAGACAAGAGTATGGCATTCTCCTCCAGAAAATTCAACTGGAGGAAAAACATGGAGCGATTGCATATGAACTACCTAAAGTGATTCACCGGCTTCGCTCGGGCCAGAGTGAGCGGGGCACCGCACGGGATTTGCAGTTGTCGCGGACTACTGTGAAGAAATTATACTGAGACTCCCAAAAACAGAATCGCCTTTTCGTGTACCCCGTCAAGGCGCCAGAAGAAAACACTGGTTAGAACATTCCTCACTTTTTGCCACGCCTGGCAAAGTTCATCAGATACTTGACATCATCAATGAAATAGTCAAACCGTTCACGCCAACTCTTTCTCATATAAAAGATCCTACTATCTCTACTCTACCACACATCTCAAATAGTGCACCAAAGGGCGACACCTTTCAGCATAACACAACGGTCATACCGAAAGCATCTACTTCTCTACCGAATATGACTTCAACTGGAATGTAGGCCATTTGGCCTTTTTGACCCGAATTATATAGAACGGCCTTTGCCCATTTCGCCTGTATATCGCCTTGAAAACGAGCTGCAATCTGTGTTCGCATTCTATATATTTATAGTCGATGGCCTACATTCCAGTTCAATCGGAAATTCGTGCGAGTTATTGCATCTCTCACACTCTTTAACCGTTATCTGTTGTTTACGAACTAACCTAAGTTTTGTGCAATCAGAGGCCGAATCGTGAAAATCGGCCCAAAGTTTAAGATTCTGTACCTTACCAAGTGAATCCAAGTTACGGTATGCTTATGATCATTTCACGATCAGAGAGGAATGGTCATGAGCAAAAAGAGACGTGTTCAGGACACTCAGCACGCTTTCCTGGTAGCCTGGGGATGGTTTGCTGATCACATTGGCTTGATTCAGGCACTCGAAAGCGTTCAAATGCACCAGAAGAAACGCACCCACACGCCACAGGCCAAGGTGATAGAGTTTTTGGTGGCGACCTTGGCTGGGCTAGAGCATTTGCAGGATATTAGCCTGGCGGCTCACCCCTTGGATAAGGATCAAGCGGTAGCCGAAGCTTGGGGTCAGGCGGGTTGGGCCGACTACTCTGGTGTGAGCCGCACGCTCAGTGGGTTGAGCTGGGATGAGTCACGGGCGGTCGCCAAGGTCCTTGATCAAATCAGCCGCCCGCTGATACAGGCAGAGCTTGATGTGCTGCGCGATCGGAGTCAGCGGCTACGGTTTGATGGTGACCTGACGGGGTTGCCTGTCTCGAGCAGCAGCCGGAGCTATCCCAAGGCAGCATTCGGGCACATGGACGACGAGATTCGCCTGGGATATCAAGCGGCCGTCGTCAGCCTGGCGAGTCCGACCTATGGGCGTTTGTGGTTGTCGATAGCGCATCATCCCGGCGACACGGTTCCCAGCACACAGGCCGAAGCGTTAGTGATAGCTGCGGAAACCCGCACTGGCCTGCGCCCCCGGCGACGCACTGATTTACTGAGCCAACGTATTGAGGCGTTCGAGAAGCAGATGGAAACAACGCGGCAGCGCCTGCTGAGTCAGCAGACAGCCGTACACAGAGAGCACGCGCGCCTGGCAGAAGCTCGCCAACATGTGCAAGAACGACAAGCTGTCTTGGCTGAGCTGCAAGAAAGCTATCGACCGCGCCAGGGCAAAGAGCATCCCAACAATCGTCTGGCTCTGGCGCGCAAATGCCTGGACGCCGCCGAACGGCGACACCAGAGTTGTGAGAAAGCTTTGCCCTCAGCCGAACAGCGTTTAGCCAAAACCCAGGTGCAGTGGGATGAATTGCAAGGTGCCCTGAAATGCTTGAAGAAACGCCTGGCACGCTTCGAGCAAGACAATGCGGCCAATCCATCGCCTGTAGAAGCGGAGTTCCGTCTCGATGCTGGCTTTGGCACATATGAGAATGTGGCTCTGCTGATCGAAATGGGCTATGAAGTCTACACCAAAGCGCACAGTCACAAGCTCGTGGCGTCTCTCAAAGACGAGATCGACTCGAAAGCAAGCTGGACTCGCGTTGGTGCCAACGCCGAGATGGTAGCTTGGGTAAACAAGACGCTTACACGTTGCCCTTACCCATTGGATGTCGGTTTGGAACGCTTCTACACCGGCCCAACACTCAAGCACAGCGCCTTGCTGCATTTCGGCGATGATCCGGTCACCGAAAATCCACCCACCTGGTTCAAACACTACAATGCTAGGCAGACGATCGAGGCCGGCATCAAAGAAGGCAAAGGCGTCTTCTACCTGCATCGGATCAAGGTCCGCTCCGAACCAGCCATCTACCTGCAAGAGTGTTTCGTCGCCTTTGCGGCCAATTTCATCCGCTGGGCTACACACTGGTTGGCCAGCCAGACTGAAGCCACGGCCAACAGCGTGGCAGTATGTCAAGTTCTGTGTAAATTCGTGAGCCAGCCTACTTGGTGTCCATCCGAATGTTTTGAAATCGCAAACTCCTTATCGTC
>JAFGFO010000109.1 GCA_016931085.1 Thermoflexales bacterium | reverse complement strand
GAGCGTGCGCGTGATGGCGCTGCGAAAGCCGGTCAGGTGCGTGCCGCCGTCGACGGTGTTGATGTTGTTGGCAAAGGCATACACCGACTCGGCATAGCCATCGGTGTATTGCACGGCCGCCTCGATTTGCGTGCCGTTGACTTGCTTCTCGACGTAAATCGGCGCGTGCACCACCTCGCGGTGCTTGTTCAGGTAACGCACGAACGAGCGGATGCCGCCCTCGAAGTAAAAACTCGCCCGGCGATCGCTGCGCTCGTCGTGGAAATGGAGCGTCAGCCCGCGCGTGAGAAAAGCCATCTCGCGGAAACGCTGCACCAAGGCCTCGAATTTGTAGTCGATCCCCCCCTTGAATATCTCCAGGTCCGGGAGAAAGTGCTGCCGGGTGCCGCGCTGCCACGGGTCGGCCTTGAGCACCCGCCCGACTCGCTCCACGCGGGTTGCTGGGCGCCCACGCTCGTAGCGCTGCGAGTATTCCTGGCCGTCGCGCCGGACGGTGGTCACCATCCACTCGCTCAAGGCGTTGACGGCGCTCATGCCCACGCCGTGCAAGCCCGAGGCCACCTTGTAGCCGGCGCCGCCAAACTTGCCCCCGGCGTGCAAGATCGTCATCGCCACCTCGACCGCGTCCATCGGATTGCCCCGCGCGTCCTTCTGGGTCGGGTGCGGCCCCACCGGGATGCCGCGCCCATCGTCTATCACTGAGACGCTGTTATCAGGGTGAATCGTGATGCGGATATTGGCGCACACGCCGGCCAAAGCTTCGTCGATACTGTTGTCGACGATCTCCCAGACCAGGTGGTGCAGTCCGCGAACGTCGGTCGAGCCGATGTACATACCCGGCCGGCGGCGGACCGCCTCCAAGCCCTCCAGCACCTGGATTTGACTGGCATCGTATTGTAGAGTCAAGTCATCAGCCATAAAAAAACCTCGGATTAATTGTTAATTGTTAATTATTAATTGTTAATTATTAGGAATTCGCCGCGTTCGGCGGTGGCTGAGCGCTGGGGCCTGGCGCCTGGTCTTGAGCCGGCACGCGCCCCAGGTAAAAAAAGGCCGTGGCGCACAGCACGCCGCTGGCGACAAAGGCGTTGCCGACGATGGCGCCGGCCCTCAGCCAACTGTCACCCTCCGGCATCGCCCAGACCAGGCCCAGTCCCCAGTAAATCAGGGCGCTCAGGATGAGCAGGGCGGTGGCCGGCAGAAATTGGCTTCGCATGAGGAGGATGCTCCAGCGCAGGGCCTGGACGAACGAAGCCTGGCGCAGGGCAAGGCCGTGTACGACGAACGCCAGGTAAAACACGATCCACATGGCCAGGACCATCCCCATGCTGACGATGAATTGCCCCAGGCCCGGGTTGAACAGGGACGCCACCACGGCCGTCGTCATCAGCGGCATGCCGCCGATGACGCCCAAGGCGAGCAAGGCCAGGACCAGTTGGATCAAGCCCCACCAGATGCGCCCGGCGTGCGCCGGCCAGCCGCGCCCGGCCGGCGCCTGCGGCAGCGCGGCGCGCGCGATCTGGCTCCAATACACCGCGTTCAACCCGGAACCCACCAGGCCGAACAAGCCAAACAGGGCCAGGTAGATCAGGATCGAATGGACCTCCCACACGGCCGGCGACCCCCACGGCGGCTTGTCGTTCAGCAAATTGGCCATCAGGCTCGGCATGCCCACCAGGAGCGGGCTCAGCCAGGCGAACATGTTGAATTGCTGGCCGACCTGGTCGAGCATCTTGAGGGCCTGCGTCATCTGCTGGCGCATCGTCTCGTCCGGCGAGGCCGGCAGGCTCCTCAGCAGCGCCACCAAGCTCTGGATCAAGGGATAGGCCGACAGGCGCGGCCCCAACCACAGGAAGGTGTCGAGCAGGACCGGCGCCACCAGCACCTGGGGCGCGCGGGTCACCGCGTCAAAACCGGCCGCCAGGGACTCGACGATCCCGGGGGCCTTGCTCTCCGTTTGCTTTGTCACAAGCGAGATTGTACCACAAGTGGCCTTTTTTCGCACCTTGCGTTACAATATACACCTGGGACCTGAAACCTGAAACCTGAAGCCATCTTCCTATGATTACCCTGACGACGGACTTTGGGCTGGCCGACGGCTACGTGGGCGCGATGAAAGGCGTGATCCTATCTATTGCCCCGGGCGCGACGCTGGTGGATATTTCGCACGATATCGCCCCTGGCAATATCCGGCAAGCCGCTTTTGTGCTGCACACGGCCGCGCCCTACTTCCCGGGCGGGACGATTCACGTGGTGGTCGTCGATCCCGGTGTGGGCAACGAGCGGCGTGCCATCGCTGCCCGCGGGCAGCGAGCCATCTTCGTGGCGCCCGACAACGGCGTGTTGAGCCTGTGCCTGGCCGAGGCGGGCGGCCAGGTCGAATGCCGCCATGTGTCGAACCCTGCTTATCACTTGCCTCGCGTCAGTTCTACGTTTCACGGGCGCGATATCTTTGCGCCGGCGGCCGCCCACTTGCTGAATGGCGCGGCCTTTGACGAGCTGGGGCCGCTCGTGCCAGACCCGCTCACCCAGTTGTTCCCAGCCCCCACCCGCGACGCCGAGGGGCGCTGGCAAGGCGAGGTGTGGCACGTGGACCACTTTGGCAATTTAATTACAAACCTGCAACCTGCAACCTGCAACCTCCAAACTCTGATTGTGGTCGAGATCGCCGGCCAGCGGATCGCGGGGCTGGCGTGCACGTATGCCGAGCGAGCTCCGGGGGAACTCTTGGCGCTGGTGGGCAGCTCGGGCTACCTGGAGATCGCCGTTCGGGACGGCAGCGCGGCTCGCCGCTTGAACGCGCAGCCAGGCACCCCGCTGAGGCTGTATTCAAAATGAGTCTGGGTCTGGGTGAAAAACTCGTGGCGCTTGTAGTGGCGCTCAGCGACCGTTGGCTGGGGACGCACCTGGCCGAGCGCATCCTGGCGCGTTACGACGCGCGCATCGCCGCGCTCAAGCAAGAGTTGGCTGCCATCGAAGCAGCACGCGATCGGCTCGGCACGGCCAGCGAGGCGCTGGTTGTCTCGACCTGCGCGGCCTTGCTGGCGGGGCTCGAGCGCTCCAGCGCCGGCGGGCTTTTGTTCGAGCCTGGCTCCGAGCACGAGAGCTTGCTGCAATCGGCTATCGACGTGCTGGTCAAACCGGGCCTGGCCACGGTTCGGGACCACGCCCGGCCGGGAGATCGATTTGCCTACGAGCTGTTCCCGCGCTGGGACGAGCTGTGCGATCACTTGCTGCGCCTGAGCGAGCGGATCGACTCGCCCGAGCTGGCCGCCCACGTGCGCCAGAACGTCGCTCGAATCCGCGCCAGCCTGCCCGGCAGCCTGTGATGAGGGTTATACACACTCGGGCTTATTTGTGGTATAATCAAATTGGGTAGAGTTCCCTCTTGGGAGAGTGCTTGGCATGATGACCGACGAACTGCTCGAAATGCAGAAGGACAACTTCAAAGCCCTCCTGTTTGTCACCTGGGTGGCGAGCATCGTGGCTTTGTGGGTGTCTTTGCTGGCTCAAATGATGCGGGAACCGGCAACGGCGATATTGTGGGCCAGCATTAGCCCACTCAACTTTGCCATGTACCGGCTGTCTTTGCGCCGTTTTCGCCTGGCCACATGGATTTGGGTGAGCGCCGTTGTCGGCATCTTGGTCTTGCTAACCCCCTGGCAGGCCGCACCCAACGTGGGCGTTGTGCCGTATGGCTTCATCTTGACGGTGGTTGTGTCTGGCTTGCTCATTTCACGCAACGCCACCTTGTACATGGCGGCTCTGTCCACGCTTGGCTCGCTCGTCGCCTTGGGTGTGGAAGGCCACCTCCTGGATGTGTCCACTTTGCAGGCTATTTTCCCCCCCCTGGTGATCACGTGGACGGCGGCCGTGCTGGGCTGGATCTCATCAGACCAGTTGGTGACGGCCTTGGAGTGGACGCGCAATGCCCAGTTGGAAGCCAACATCCAGGCGGAACATTTGCGCGATAGCCGCGATGAGCTTAGAAAAAGCTTGCTCATCCGTGAGAATCTCAACGCCCAGTTGCAAGAAGCCAACGAGCAGGTCAGCCACCGTGCCGTGCAACTGGAAACCGTCGCCGAAGCGAGCCGGCGCATCACCTCACTGCTCGATCTCGAACAACTGCTGACCGAAGTGACCAACCTGATCTGTGACAAGTTCGGTTTTTACTATACCGGCGTGTTCCTGGTGGATGAAACGGATGATTTCAGCCTGGAGGAACCGCTGCTGGTGCTGCGGGCGGCTGGCGGCGAACGCGGGCCGGCCCTCTTGCGCCAGGGGCTGCGCTTGCCTGTGGATGACAACAGCTTGAACGGGCGGGCCGCCAACACCAATCAGGTCCAATGCGTGAACGATATTTCGATGTATCCCTATTACCGGCGGGTGGACTTGCTGCGTGATACGATCTCAGAGCTGTCCATCCCCCTACACATTGGCCGGCGGCTGGTGGGCACGCTCGACGTCCAAAGCACGCAGGTGAATGCCTTTACCAAGGACGATATCGCCGTGCTAGAGGGCCTGGCTTCCCAGGTCGCCATCGCGATTCAAAACACACGCCTGTACGAATCCGAGCAAGCCCGCCGCCAGGTGGCCGAAACGCTGCGAGAGGTAGGGCATATCCTCAGCAGCACGCTGGATTTGGACCAGGTCCTCGATCGATTCCTGGAACAACTGGCCCTGGTCGTGCCCTATAGCCGGGCCGCCGTGATGATGCAAAGTGGAGACGTGCTGCACGTCGAAGCTGCCCGAGGCTTTGGCGATTCTCGGCGAGCCGCCGAACTCGACATGAATATCCACGAAAACGACGTCTTTTCCCAGGTCAGCCAGAGCCGGCAAGTGCTGATCATCTCGGACGTAGAAGCCTACCCAGAGTGGACGCAGGTTGATTGGCTGCCGCTTGATCACTCGTGGATGGGCGCGCCACTCATCGTGCAAGACGAGGTGATCGGCATGCTCTCGCTCACTCGCAAAGAGCGGAGCGCGTTCAACCAGGATGAGGTCGCCGTGATCTTTACCTTCGCTAATCAGGCCGCCATCGCCATCCATAACGCGCGCCTGTACGAGCAGATTCGAGATTTCAACCTGCAACTGGAGCAAAAAGTCCAGGAACGCACGGGCGAGCTGGAGCAAGCCTACACGCTGTTGGAGCAGTTGGACCGTAACAAGTCAGACTTTATCAACATTGCCGCGCACGAGCTGCGCACGCCGCTGACGGTCATGAAAGGCTACACAGCCATGATGTACGGCGACCAGATGATCAAGCAAAGCCCCTATTTGCTCGAGGCCGTGAGCGGCGTGTTGAAAGGCACTGACCGCTTGTACGAGATTGTCAACAGCATGCTGGACGTGGCGCGCATAGATAGCCAGGTGCTCGATCTGTGCCCGGAGGTCATCGAGCTGGCGACCATTATCGAGCGCCTTCGCAACGAGTTTACCCCATCGCTTCAGGAGCGCCGTCTGAACTTGCATACCGATAATATGAGCAGCCTGCCGCTCATCAAAGCGGATTCTGATATGCTGTACAAGGTGTTCTATAGCGTGATTATCAATGCGATCAAGTATACGCCGGACGGTGGCACGATCACGATTTCTGGCCACAAGATGTCTGACGAGCGCTTGGGCGAGTGTGTTGAGATCATCGTGAGCGACACGGGTATCGGCATCGACCCCGAACACCACGAATTGATCTTTGAAAAGTTTTACCAGACCGGCAAGGTGGCGCTGCACTCGTCTGGCCGGACAAAGTTCAAAGGCGGCGGGCCAGGCCTGGGCTTGGCGATCGCCAGAGGCATTGTGCAGGCACACAATGGGCGCATCTGGGTGGAGAGCGCAGGACACGATGAAAGTACCTGCCCTGGCAGCAACTTTCACATCCTGCTGCCTGTATCGGGCGTGGAGGAGCGTGTTAGAGCCTTGTCCTAAGTCAGCGAACAGGGCGCTTATGACGCGTGACAGTTACCGGCTTTTTTCGTGCTGCCATTTCCTAATGGCGCAGGCATTTCTTAATGACACCGGACCCGGCGTTTTTTTAGTCCCTTATGGCTAAACACAACGAAACACCAAAGGCAGCACTGGGGCAGCTCTTACGCACCAAGCTTTTCAACCCCATAACGAATCTGGCGCATGCCATTTCTCAACGCCTGCAAACGATTCGCTTCCGCTTGTCCTTCAGCTTTGCCTTGCTGGTCTTGCTGCCGCTGGCCATCACCAATGTCGTGGTGTTCGAAACAGGCCTGCGGACGGGACGCCAGCAAGCCAAGGAAAAACTCGAGCTGGTCGCCGCGCTCAAGGAAACAGAAGTCAACGAATGGGTCGAGCGCCTACAAACTGGGCTGGCCAGCGCACTGACAGAGGACTATGCGCTCTCGCCCGCCCGGTCTTACTTGATCCTCCGGGCGAATAATCTCTCCGGCATTTCGGCCGGGGCCAAGGCCGAGCTGGACCAGGCGCTCGAGGCGCACATCAGGCAGACCCACTTGTTCACAGTCTTGTTCCTGGCCGATACAGAGGGCCAGGTTGTCTCGTCGGTTGGCGCTGCACTGCAGGGCCGGCAGTACGGCGACCAGCCCTTTTTCCAACAAGGGTTGCAGAGTATCTACGTGCACCCACCGTCCAACTATGACTTTGTAGACGACCTGGCGCTGATCGTTTCCCACCCGGTCTTGGATACCGACGGCCGCCCAATGGGCGTTTTGTGTGGCTCTGCCAGCCTGGAAGCGGTCAATCAACTGGCGCTCGATCGAGCCGGCTTGGGCAAATCGGGGGAAATTTACCTGGTCGGACGCGTGGAAGCAGCGACCGTCTCGCTCACAGATTTGCGCACTGGAGAGAGAGGAGCCAGTGTATCCACACCAGGCGTCAAGGCGGCCCTGGAAGACCACCTGAATGGCTTTCAGTTGTATGCTAATTATGCCAACAGCCCTGTGGCTGGGGCTTATCGCTGGCTGCCCGGGCTCCAGGCGGCGCTGCTGGTCGAGCAAGCTCAAGCCGAAATCTTTGCTGCGACCTACAATACACTGGCCATCAACATCGCCGTGGCGTTCGTCCTGGCGCTATTGGCTGTATTGGTTTCACTGCTGGTCACGCGTAGTATCGCCAGGCCGCTGGCCGCTCTGACTGAAACAGCTATTCAGGTCGCCGCCGGCGACTTTACTCTCACTGCGCCGGTGACCGGCCACGACGAAATCGGCGCGGTTGCGCGCGCCTTTAACAGCATGACGACTCAATTGCGCGAGCTGATCGGTGGCCTGGAGCAGCGCGTGGTCGAGCGCGCCGGCGAAATAGAAGAACGCTCGCGATACCTGGAAGCCTCTGCCCAGGTCAGCCAGGCCGCCACGTCGATCCTGGAGACCGACCAGTTGATTCGCGAGGTGGTCAATCTGATCCGCGATCATTTTGGCCTCTATCACGTGGGCCTTTTTTTCCTGGACGAGTCGGGACGGCAGGCAGAATACCGCGCCGGCACCGGCAAGGCTGGGCAAACTCTGGTCGAGCAAGGCTTTCGCCTGGAGGTTGGCGGCTTTACCATGATCGGCATGTGCACCGCCAACGCCCACGCCTACGTCGCCGCCAACGTGAGCGAAGAAGACGCCCAGAACGATTATCCTCTCTTGCCCAAGACACGCTCCGAGGCAGCCTTGCCCCTGATCGCCCGCGGACAGGTCATCGGCGCTTTGAATGTCTTGAGCGACAGACCCGGCTCTTTTAACCAGGATACCGTCGTCGTGCTGCAAACGATGGCCGACCAGGTGGCCATCGCGCTTCAAAACACGCGCTTGTACGAGGCGGAGCAAGCCCGCCGCCGGGTGGCCGAGACGTTGCGAGAGGTGGGACACATCCTGGCCAGCACGCTGAACCTGAGCGAGGTACTCGACCGCCTCCTGGAGCAATTGGACCTGGTCGTGCCTTACAACCGGGCGGCGGTCATCCTGCAAAGCGGCGATGTGATGCGCATGGCGGCCGTGCGCGGCTATGAAGACCCCCACCAGGCCATGGAGATGAGCATAGACATCCGCGAAAACGACGTCTTTTCCCAGGTCAGCCAGAGCCGGCAGGTGCTTGTCATCCCCAACGTAGCCAGCTCCCCCGGTTGGAAACAGGTCGACTGGCTGCCGCTCGATCATTCGTGGCTCGGCGCGCCGCTCATCGTGCACGACCAGGTCATCGGTATGCTGTCTCTCACCCGCAGCGAGAAAGGCGCTTTCGATCAGGAAGAGGGACTGGTCGTCTTTACCTTTGCCAACCAGGCGGCTATCGCCATTCACAACGCACGCCTGTACGAGCAGGTTCGAGATTTCAACCTGCAGTTGGAAGGCAAGGTCCAGGAACGCACCGCCGAGCTGGAACAGGCCTATAAATTGCTGGAGCAGTTGGATAGCAACAAGTCAGACTTTATCAATATCGCCGCGCACGAGCTGCGCACGCCGCTGACGGTCATGAAAGGCTACACGGCCATGATGCAAGCCGACCAGGCTATCCAGCAAAGCCCCTACCTGGGCGAAGCCGTGAACGGTGTGCTGAAAGGCACCGACCGGCTGTACGAGATCGTCAACAGTATGTTGGACGTGGCGCGCATCGACAGCCAGGTGCTCGATCTAAGCCCCAAGCCCACCGAGCTGATCACGCTGGTTGACCGCATCCGCGGCGAGTTCGCCCCGGACCTGGCCGAGCGCAAGCTGACTTTGGAGGTGAGCGAGGTCGACAAGCTGCCGCCCATCAAGGTCGATCCGGCTATGCTGTATAAGGTGTTTTACGGCGTGATCATCAACGCCATCAAGTACACGCCAGATGGGGGCAGGATCACGGTCTCTGGCCGGCATCTTCCCAACGAGCGCCTGGGAGATTGCATCGAGGTGATCGTGTGCGATACGGGCATCGGCATCGACCCCGAACACCACGATCTGATTTTTGAAAAGTTTTACCAGACAGGCCAGGTGGCGTTGCACTCGTCCGGGCGGACAAAGTTCAAGGGCGGGGGGCCGGGCCTGGGGCTGGCCATTGCGCAGGGTATCGTGCAGGCGCACCAAGGGCGTATCTGGGTGGAAAGCGAACGGCACGACGAAGAGGCCTGCCCGGGCAGTTGCTTCCACATCTTGCTGCCCATGTCGGGTGTGCCGGAGCGCGCCAAGATCGTGCCGTAGCTTCCAGACCCTAAAGGTCTTGAAGACCTTTAGGGTCTATCTCTGCTTGTTGCCCATCGGCCAACTGGGCCACGATGATCCCCACCAGCATAAGCCCCGCGCCGGCGATCATGCGAGGCGTCATCATTTCCCCCAGCAGCAGCCAACCGGCCAGGGCCGCAAAGACCGATTCCAGGCTCAGGATGAGGGCCGTGTGGGCGGGAGGGGTGTAGCGTTGAGCCACAACCTGGGTGGTGTAACCCAGGCCGATCGAGCCGATGCCGGTGTACAAAACGGCTTGCCAGGCGATCAGCACCCCGCCCCAGGTGTTCCCCTCGACCGCCAGCGCTGCCAGCGCGCTGAGCAGCGCGCAGACGATGTATTGGACCAAGGCCAGCTGCAGTGGCTCGTGCCCCGGCACGAGCTTGCCGACGGCGATCACGTGCAGTGCCCACATAAAAGCGCCGGCCAGCACCCACCCGTCGCCGGGCGCCAACTGAAACTCGCCTCCTCTTGCCTGGGCCTGCATGCTGAGCAGGAACAAACCGGCCACCGCCAGCCCCACGCCTAGCCAGCACGTCCATTTGACAAGCTGCCGCCAGGCCAGCGCCAGCAGCAGCGGCACGATGACGATGTACAAGCCGGTGATAAAGCCGCCCTTGCCGGCCGTGGTGTGCACCAGGCCGATCTGCTGCAGAGAAGCGCCCCCAAAGAGCAGCAGCCCCAGCACAAACCCGCCGCGCAGTGTGGAAGGCAACCCCCGGCTGATTGGGGCCGCATCCATGGCTCTTTTCTTAATGGTGTACTGAAAGGCGATGAGAGGGAGCAGGCAAAGCCCACCCAGGGCAAAGCGTGTCGCGCCAAAAGCAAACGCCCCCACATGCTCCATGGCCACCCGCTGGCCCACAAAGGCAGTGCCCCATACGACGGCCACCAGCAGCAGGGCCACATCGGCCCACACCCGCGCGGGAATTTGCGATTGGCGATCGCGGGAATGGTTATTTGATGCTGGCAAGGACGTCCTGTAGGGCCACGATGCGTTTTTCGGCCAAGCGGCGCGGCTTGACTTCCACCCCGCCTTGCTCCAGGCTGCGCTTGCTGACGGTGAGGCGTGTCGGCAGGCCGATCAGGTCGGCGTCGGTGAACTTGACGCCCGGACTTTCGTCTCGATCGTCGTACAGCACCGTTACCCTAGCCTGTCGCAGTTGCTCGTAAAGCGCTTCAGCCTGGTCGCGTGGTTCTTTGCCCAGCACCAGCAGGTGGACGTCGAACGGCGCAAGCGCCGCCGGCCAGATCAGGCCTTGCTCGTCGCGGTGCGTCTCTAGCACGGCGGCGACGACGCGCGATAGATTCAGCTCGTAGCCACCCACCACCCACGCTCTCGCCTGGCCGTCGGCGGCCTGGAAAGTGAGCCCCAGCCTTTCGCCGGGATCTGCTCCGAGCCGCTGGCCGCGGCCCAACTCGATCGCGCTGTGAGCCTCGAGCTTACCTCGACAATCGGGACAGGCATCGCCGTCTCGAGCCTGGGCGATGTCGGCCACGACCGTTGGCGCGATGTCGCGCGGGATGTCCACACCGCCCATGTGGTAACCTTCCTCGTTCGCGCCGCTAATCAGGCCGGTCGTTGCCTGGACCGAATCGTCGGCAACGACGGTGACCCCGCTCAGCCCCAACGGCGAGGCGTAGCCTGGCACGCCGCCCGCCGCCCGGATTTGCTCGTCGGTGGCCGCCTGGAGATTGCCCAGGGGCAGGTGTGTGTGGCGCACGGCACGTTCCAACTTGGCCGCGCTCACGTCCAGGTCGCCGCGGATAATAGCCATGAGCAGCCGTCCCCCTTCGTCGGCGTACATCATCGTCTTGAGCGTGCGCGCGGGCGACACGTGCAAGAAATCCGCTAGCTCGGCAATCGTGTGGCAGCCAGGCGTGGCGATTTTTTGAGGCGTGGCGTCTGGGGAAGCGATGACCTCAGAGTTGGCTGGTGGCTTGACAAAGCGCGCTTCCTCAGAGACGGCGCGGTAGTGGCACGTGCCGCACGCCAAAACCGCGCGGTTCCCGGCCGGATGGGGAAGTGAGAAGACGTGCCCGTCCAGTGTGGCAATGCTCCATGCCTCCAGCTCGCACTGTTTCAGCACCTTTGCGAGCGCTTCGACCCAGGCCGGGTAGGCCTCGTCCAGCTCGGCCAGGCTGGCGTGCAGGCTGGAGACCTCGAGCAGCGTGGCTTGGCGCGGGCGCAGCAGGCCATGCGGCCTTTCCTCGTCACAATACGCCTCAGCGATGCGGTAGACGGCGAGCGGCAGTTGGCGATACGACATGACGTCGTTTTGGATAGCGTTCAGCAGCGCAGCCTGTCCGCCGTCGTCGAGCGTATATTGCCGTCCCGCCCGGTCCTGCAGTGTGAACTGTCCAGGGGCTGGCGTTCCCACGGCGTGCAAAGCCGGCAGGCTCATCGCCTGCGCCCCCAGCGATTCGGCCGCTGTGCGGGCCAACTCGACCAGCCGGGTCAGCGCGCGTTGTCCCAGCGGCAGCCAGGCGTGCAGCCCAGCCCCCGTCGGGCGCAGCATGCCAGCCCGGGCGGCTAACTGCAAGCCGGGCAGCTCGATCTCGGCTGGGGCCTGTCTCAACGTGCGGCACAATAAAGCGGATTGGCGCATGGAGCACCTCCTTATTTTATTGAACTTCGTGTCGGAAAAGGAACATTTCGGGCTGCGGCTACGCTTGCTCAGGCAACCAAGAGTTCCATTTGGCACACGAACATCAATAGTAGCTTGGGTTGAGGCGTAAGCCGAAACTCAACACAATGGCTAGATTACCACAGATCGAGATAAAAAGCAACGAATCGAGCATTTTGAGATTGACGGTTCAATCAGTATGGTGTACAATTTCGCATGATGTTATCCATTTACTTGCCCATTCTCATCCTGTTCATCGTCGCCACGTTCGTGGCCGCCGCCGCCGTGGGTCTGGGCACGCTGCTGGGGCCGCGCCGGCCCACGCCGCGCAAGCAAAGCCCCTACGAGTCCGGCATGACCCCCATCGGCCCGGCCCAACGCCGCTTCCCGATCAAGTTTTACCTTGTGGCTGTCTTGTTCATCTTGTTCGACGTCGAGATCGTCTTTCTGTACCCATGGGCGGTCTTGCTGCGCGATGCCGGGCAGGCCGGCTGGTTCTTGCTGGGCGAGATGGCCGTGTTTATGATCATTTTGTTGGTGGGATACGTGTACGCCTGGAAAAAGGGAGCGCTCACATGGGATTAGAGCAGAGGCTGGGCAACATGGGGGTGGTCACGACCTCGTTAGAGCAGGCTGTCAATTGGGGGCGCACGCACGCTATGTGGCCCATGCTGTTCGGCCTGGCATGCTGCGCCATCGAGATGATGAGCGCCCAGGCCAGCCACTATGACATGAGCCGCTTTGGCATGGAGCTGATGCGCGCCAGCCCACGCCAAAGTGACCTGATGATCGTGGCCGGGCGCGTGTCGCGCAAGATGGCGCCCGTGCTGCGCCTCTTGTATGACCAGATGCCCGACCCCAAGTGGGTGATCGCCATGGGCGACTGCGCCTCGAACGGCGGCGTGTTCAACAACTATGCCATTGTTCAGGGCGTTGACGAGGTGGTGCCGGTGGACGTGTATGTGGCCGGCTGCCCGCCCTGCCCCGAAGGGCTGATCGACGGCATCATCAGGCTGCACGAAAAAGTCAGGCGCGAAAAGTTGGTGGATTGGAAGTAGGGAGTAGGAAGTAGGGAGTAGGGAGTAAGGGTGGGAGAGTTGCAGGCTATCGCTCAAAAACTGGGCGAGCGCTTCCCGGCTGCTGTAAGCGAGGTGATCGAGTTCCGCGGCGAGTTGACGCTCGTCATCGAGCCGGGCCGGCTGCTCGAGCTCGCAGCCGCCTTGCGCGATGATCCGGACCTGGCCTTTGATCGGCTGTCGGACCTGTGCGCGGTGGACCACCTGCCGCGCCAGCCACGCTTCGATCTCAACTATCACCTGCACTCGATGCGGCACAATACACGCTTGCGGCTCAAGGCGCGCCTGCCGGAAGAGGATCCTCGGATCAAGTCCGTCACGAGCGTCTGGCCGGCGGCCAACTGGTACGAGCGAGAAGCGCACGAGATGTTTGGCATCTTTTTTCAAGACCATCCCGACCTGCGCCGCTTGCTCTTGCCCGATGACATGGTGGGCCACCCTATGCGCCGCGATTACCCAGGCACTGACGTTGAAGAAAACCAGTTTACACATAATTTTGTGGAAATAGAGCGCCAGAAACCGTACGCCAGGACGTGAGGCGTAATCCGTAAAACGTAATGCGCAATCTTGTTACGTTTCACGTTTCACGTTTTACGAGATATCTATGCCAGAATCTGTACCAGCTCAGATCACGCTCGACCAGCTCAAAGGGCTGGTGTCCGAGCGGGCGTTCACCGGCGAGACGATGCTGCTGAACATGGGGCCGCAGCACCCCAGCACGCACGGCGTGCTGCGCCTGCTGCTGGAGCTGGACGGGGAAAACGTCGTCAGTTGTGTGCCGGACATTGGCTACCTGCACACCGGCATCGAAAAGACGGCCGAGAAGGAGACCTACGTCAAGGTCGTTCCCTTGACCGACCGCATGGACTATTTGTCGCCGCTGTCGAACAACCTGGGCTACTGCCTGGCCGTGGAAAAGCTGATGGAGGTGCAGGTGCCGCCGCGTGCGCAGTATGTGCGGGTAATCCTGTGCGAGCTGTCGCGCATCGCCAGCCACCTGGTCTGGCTGGGCACGCACGCGCTCGACATCGGTGCGATGAGCATGTTCCTGTATTGCTTCCGCGAGCGAGAGGCCATCCTCGACATCATCGAGATGGTCTCGGGCCAGCGCATGATGGCCAGCTATTTTCGCCCCGGCGGGCTGTGGCGCGACATCACACCCGAGTTCGAGCCGGCCGTGCGCGAGTTTCTCAAGCTACTGCCCGGCCATATCCAGGAATACGAAGCGCTGCTCAAGAACAATCCCTTGTGGCTGGATCGCACGCGTGGCGTTGGCGTGGTCGACGCCGCCACGGCCATCGCCTTCGGCATGACCGGCGCATGCCTGCGCGGCAGCGGGGTGAACTGGGACATCCGTAAGGCACAGCCTTATTCCAGTTACGAGCAATTCGAATTCGACGTGCCGCTGGGGCAGGCCGGCGATGTGTACGACCGTTATCGCTGCCGCATCGGCGAGATGTGGGAAAGCCTGCGTATCGTGCACCAGGCGTTGGACAGGCTGCCGCCTGGCCCATGTATGTGCACAGATCGCAAGGTGGCGCCGCCTCCCAAGGAGGAATTGGCCACCAGCATGGAGGCGCTGATCCACCACTTCAAGTTGTGGACCGAAGGCTTTCACCCCCCTGCCGGTGAGGTGTACGTGGCCATCGAGTCGCCACGCGGCGAGTTTGGCGTGTACGTGTGCAGCGATGGCAGCGGCAAGCCGCGCCGCGTCCACTTCCGCTGCCCGTCGTTCGCCAACTTGTCAGCAATGCCGCAAATGACCAGGGGTGCGATGGTGGCTGACATGGTGGCCATCATCGGCAGCCTGGATATCGTGCTGGGGGACGTGGACCGGTGAAACGTGAAACGTCCCTCGACAAGCTCGGGATGTATCATCTCAATATTTCGGGGCCGCCGGGCTTCGGGCCAGACTTCCGAAGTCTAAGAAGACTTCGGAAGTCTTCCATCCCCCCGCT
>JAFGFO010000011.1 GCA_016931085.1 Thermoflexales bacterium | reverse complement strand
GTAAGGTAAAAACGACAAATGGTCTCCTCCTTTCCTTGGCTGCAGCGTCCGCCTGAGTTCCCCGGTCAGGCGGACGCTTGCTTTAACAAGCGGCCAAACGCCGGTCACTCCCCTAGCAATACTTGCAACAAGCGCTTGAGTTGCGAGCGGGCCTGGTCGTCTGGATTGCCTGGGCCGATGCATGCCGGGCAGCCACTTTCGCAGTTGCAGGCGTTGACCAGCTCGCGCGCGGCGCGCAGGAGCTCGTCGTGCAGGTCGAACAGGGCTACTGACAAGCCGATCCCGGCTGGGACGCGGTCGTACACGGTGATGGTGGGCAAGCCGGTGAAGGGTGAGCGGGCTTCGGCCAGCACGCCGATGTCGCGTGGGTCGCACATGACGAACAGCGGCGCCAGGTTGCCGATCACATAAGACAGGCTTCCCAGCGCTGTGCGCACGCCGCGCGCCGCTTCGGCGCGGTGGTGGCAGGCCGGGCACAAGCTCACCAGGTTCTCCAGGGCATTGGCCTGCAGATAGCGCTCGTTTTTCCCGCGCAGGTAACCGAACTGGCGAAAGGGCTGGATGTGGTGGACGTCGTGTTGGCGGCCGGCTTTCTCGGGCGCGCCGCACTGCCGGCAGCGATAGCCGTCGCGCCGGCGCGCGGCCCGGCGCTGGGCTTCCCAGTTGGGGCCATAGTCGTTGGGAGCCAACAAGATACCCTCTTCAAGCAAGCGATCCGCCACAGCCGGGGAGATGCAGAACCAGTAAGCCGTGGTGTCTAATTCTTGCTCCGGCAATTCGATTTCCCCCCAGCCGAGCGTCTCGTGGGTATACAGCTTGACCTTGCGATAGCCGGCTGCCTGCCAGGTCAGGACAATGTCGCCGTGTGACTTGCTGGTGGCTTCAAGCTCCTGGCGCATTGTTTCTCCGGCTACCTGTACGTGCGTGGCGGTGCTGGCCTCGGTGTAATAATCTACCTGGGCCGGCCTGACCAGGCACTGCCCGGCCTCCCAATCCAAGCGCTCTACCAGGTACGCTTGGCCCTCGTGCAGGTAGATAGCGCCTTCGTAGACCATCACCGGCGCGGAGCTGCGGTCGATTTGGCCGATCGTGTGGGGAGGGCCGCAGTGACGATGAGCCAGCTCATCGTCACTGGCCGCCACGTCCAAAATGACGACGGTGTCGTCGGTGCCGGTGCGCAGGCTAAAGGCGGCTGCCGGGTAAGCCTCGTCCATCCAAAAGTAGGTGGGGGGATGAGTTTTGAGTTGAGAGTTGGGGGTTGGCGTTTCCTGCTTGTGAAGAATTCCTTCTTCGGCCAGGGCGTCGAGCAGGTCGTGGGTTTGGGCAAAACGGCCAAAAGTCTCGTCGCCGTCGAAAGGCAGCTCGAAGGCGGCGCACTTGAGGTGGTTGGACAAGATGACGAGGTTATCGGGCGCCACCAGCCCGTGCTCGGGGCTGCGCTCGAAAAAGTAGCGCGGGTGGGCGGCGATGTACTGGTCGAGTGGCGAGGCCGAGGCGACCAGCAGAACGGCCGAAACGTCGTTGCGCCGGCCGGCGCGCCCGGCTTGCTGCCAGGTGCTGGCGATCGTGCCGGGGAAGCCCGCCAGCACGGCGGCGTCCAACTGGCCGATGTCCACGCCCAGCTCGAGCGCGTTGGTAGCCACCACGCCGCGCAGGCTGCCATCGCGCAAGCCCTTCTCGATCGCGCGGCGCTCGCCAGGCAGATAGCCGCCCCGGTAGCCCCGCACGAGTTGAGGGTTCAGGTTTTGAGCCGCCACGGCTTCGCGCACGTAGGTGAGCAGCAGCTCGGTGGCCAGGCGGGAGCGAGCGAAGGCGATCGTCTGCACGCCGGCCGCGATCAAGCGCGCCGCGATGTCACGTGCCTCCAGGGTGGCACTGCGCCGCTGGCCAAGCTGGGCGTCGAGCAGCGGGGGGTTGACGACGATAAAGTGCTTTTCGCCGCGAGGTGCGCCGTCGTCGTCGATCAACCGCATCGTCGTCTCGGTCAGGCGTTGGGCCAGTTCGAGTGGATTGGCGATCGTCGCCGAGCAGCAAATGAACTGCGGGCGAGCGCCGTAAAAGGCTGCCACGCGCTTGAGGCGGCGGATGAGGTTGGCCACGTGGCTGCCAAACACGCCGCGACAACTGTGCAGCTCGTCCAGCACCACAAAGCGCAGGTTCTGGAAAAAGGCCGCCCAGCGGGTATGGTGCGGCAGGATGCCGGTGTGCAGCATGTCGGGATTGGTCATGGTGATGCCGCTTTGGCCGCGGCTGGCGCGGCGGCGCTCCCTGGGTGTATCGCCGTCGTAGGTAGAGACTGGGACTGCCGGGGCCAAGCCGGGCGAGTTTTCTTGCAGCGCGGCCGACAGCTCTTGCAAAACGGTCAACTGATCCTGGGCCAGGGCCTTGGTGGGAAAAAGATACAAGGCCGCCGTGCGCGCATCGGCCAGCAGCGCGTTCAGCACCGGCAAGTTGTAGCACAAGGTCTTGCCCGAAGCGGTGGCGGTGACCACGACGACGTGCTCGCCGCGCAGGACCGCCTCGACGGCCTGGGCCTGGTGCGTGTACAACGCCGTGATGCCTTGCGAGCCGAGCGCAGCCACCAGGCGCGGGTCAAGGCCGGCCGGGAAAGGTGCCCAGCGGCCAGCGCGTGCCGGCAGGCGTTCCCAGGCCGCCACGTTGCGCATAAAGGCGCGCTCAGTGCGCAGGCTGTCAAGAACCTGGCGGAGGGTCATAAGATGGTTGCGAGTTGTGAGTTGTGAACCGCGCTCCCATTGTACCACAAAAGTAGTTTCCAGTTTCAGCTTCCCGGTTTCAAGGCATTCTGGACTCGCGAGGCCGGGCCGAGCTGAATTGCTTACCCATCCAGATAGTGTTATAATGCACCCTGAAACGTGATCAAGCATCGAGAATCCCATTACGTTTTATATCATCCCGAGCTTGTCGAGGGACGTTTCACGTTTTACTTGTCACGTCTTACGAGCGAGTCACCTATGCCATTGACACGTCAAGAAGTCGAGCACATCGCCGAGCTGGCCAAGCTGGCGCTGACGGAAGAAGAAAAGGCGCTTTACCAAGAGCAGCTATCGGCCATCCTGGATTACGCCGACCAACTCAAGCAAGTGGACACGGCCGCGATCCCGCCCACCGCCAGCGTGCTGCCGCTGCGCAACGTGATGCGGGCCGACGAAGCTCAGCCATCGCTGCCGCGCCAGGATGTGTTGGCCAACGCCGCCAATGCCCAGGCCGATTGCTTCACCGTCCAGGCCGTCCTCGATTAAAAATTAATAATTAACAATTAATAATTAACAATTAACATGATTGACCTTACCCTGACAGAAGCCTCGGCCATGCTGCAAGCCGGGCAGCTCAGCAGCCTCGAACTGACCCAAGCCTTGCTCGACCGCATCCTGGCGGCCGACAACGACATCCAGGCTTTCCTCACCCTGACGCCCGAGCTGGCTATGGCGGGCGCTCGCGCGGCTGATGAGCGCCTGGCGCGCGACGAACGTACACCGCTGCTGGGCGTCCCCATCGCGGTCAAAGACGTGCTGTGCGTGGAGGGGGTGCCGTGCACGTGCGGCAGCCGTATCCTGGAAGATTTCATCCCGCCCTACAGCGCCACGGTTGTCGAAAGGCTGCAAGCCTTGGGCGCGGTGATCCTGGGCAAGACCAACACGGACGAGTTTGCCATGGGCTCGTCCACCGAGAACAGCGCCTACGTTTGCACTCACAACCCGTGGGACCTGGAGCGGGTGCCGGGTGGGTCGTCGGGCGGCAGCGCGGCGGCGGTGGCGGCCGGCATGGCCCTGGCCGCCCTGGGCACCGACACCGGCGGCAGCGTGCGCCAGCCGGCCTCGTTCTGCGGCGTGGTGGGCCTCAAGCCCAGTTACGGGCGCGTGTCGCGTTATGGGCTGGTGGCGTTCGCGTCGTCGCTGGACCAGGCCGGTGTCCTGAGCCGCAGCGTGGCCGACGCGGCCGTGATGTTGGGCGCTATCGCCGGGCACGACCCGCGCGATTCGACCTCGATGCCCATCCCTGTGCCGGATTACACGCAGGCGTTGAAGAAGGCCGACCTGCGCGGCCTGAGAGTGGGTGTGCCCAAGGAATACTTTATCGAAGGCATGCAGCCCGAGGTCGAGCAGGCTGTCCGGGCCGCCATTGAGCTGATGCGCGAGCTGGGCGCAACGGTTCATACAGTCAGCCTGCCCCACACCGACTACGCGCTGCCGGTTTACTACCTCGTTGCCCCAGCCGAGGCGTCGGCCAACCTGGCCCGTTACGACGGCGTGCGCTACGGCTCACACCGCCAGGGGGCGGATATGTGGGACAGCTATCACCAGACGCGCGGGCAGGGTTTTGGGCCAGAGGTCAAGCGGCGCATCATGCTGGGCACCTACGCGCTGAGCGCGGGCTATTACGACGCCTACTATCTCAAGGCGCAGCAAGTGCGCACGCTGATCAAGGGCGATTTCGACCGGGCCTGGGAGCAAGTCGACGTGATCGCCAGTCCTGTTTCGCCGACGACGGCCTTCAAGATCGGCGAAAAGTTTGGCGACCCGCTCCAGATGTACCTGAGCGACGTGTTCACGCTCAGCGCCAACCTGGCCGGCTTGTGCGGCCTCAGCGTGCCGTGTGGTTTCGACCAGGCGGGGCTGCCCATCGGGCTGCAGTTGATGGCGCCGGCCTTTGAGGAAATGCGCCTGCTGCAGGCCGCTTACGCCTACGAGCAGGCGACAGAGTGGCACAAGCATAAACCAGGGCAGTCGAAGACGACCGCTAACGAGTAACGAGTAAAAGGTAACGGTATGAAAGTCATCATTCCATTGGCCGGTTTCGGCACACGTTTGCGCCCGCTCACCTACACGCGCGCCAAGCCGCTGATCAACGTGGCCGGCAAAGCGGTGTTGGGGCACATCCTCGACAAGCTTGCCCCCTTAGCCATCGACGAATACGTCTTTATCGTCGGCTACCTGGGCGAGCAAATCGAGGAGTATGTGCACGAAAACTATGCCATCACGGCCCATTTTGTCGAGCAAAAAGTCATCAATGGCCAGGCCGCCGCTGTTCTGTTAGCCAGGGAGTTTGTCCAAGGACCCGTGTTGGTCGTGTTCGTAGACACCTTGTTCGAGGCCAACCTGGTCAAACTGAACACAGAGAGCGCTGACGGGGTCATCTACGTCAAAGAGGTCGAGGACCCGCGCCGCTTTGGCGTGGTCAGGCTGGATGCGGAGGGCTATATCACTGGCTTTGTAGAAAAGCCCAACACGATGGAAAACCGGCTGGCCGTCATTGGCATGTACTATCTCAAGGACTCGCTAGCCCTGATGGACGCCTGCCAAAGGTTGATTGATCTCGACATCCAAACCCAGGGCGAATATTTTCTGGCCGACGCGTTCAATCTGATGATCGAAGCCGGCGCTCGCTTTCGCGCCGAAGAAGTCGGTGTGTGGGCTGACTGCGGCAAGCCGGAAACCGTCCTGGAGACCAATCGTTACTTGCTCAGCAACGGCCACGATAACAGCCACGAGTTTGCAGTTGAGAGCAGGTTCCAGATCATCCCGCCGGTCCACATCGCGCCCACTGCCAAGATCGAAAACTCGGTCATCGGGCCGCACGCGACGATTGCCAGTCACTGTACTGTCAAAGGCTCGATCGTCCGTGACAGCATCGTCGACGAACACGCCCACATTGAAAATATCACCCTCGATCAATCACTCATCGGCCAATATGCGCTGGTCAAGAGCAAGTACCACAGGCTCAACGTGGGCGACTCGTCAGTGGTAGACTTTAGTTAAGCTCCCGTTTTTTTTCCACGACCAGCAGGTGCGACAGGCCCGCGACTTGCAGCGGCGTGTTTTCCAGCGTGTAGCTGAGGCCACGCGCCAGGCGTGCGGACAGGGCCGAACGCAGAGCCAGCTTGTCAAAGCCAGGAAAGACGCGCCGGTGGACGACGAGATGGACGGGCAGGCCGGCCAGAAGCGCTTTGAGCTTGTGGCCGGTGTAGGCACGCACGTGAGGGGCAAGCTTGTTCCGCAGGGGATCGGGCAGGTAATTGATCAGGGGCGTGTTGCCAAAGTGATAGCGCCCGCGCCAAAAATGGCCGTGCGTCTCGAACGGCCACCAGCGGTTGGGGCAAAAAATCACCACCCGCCCCCCAGGCCGCGCCACACGCACCATCTCGCCCACTGCCAGCCGGTCATCAGCCACGTGCTCAAGCACCTCGTGGCTGAACACGATATCGAAGGTTCCATCGGCAAAAGGCAGGCGCTCGGCGGGGGAAACGGCCACGTCGACAGCACTCTGCCTGGCCTGGCCGGCGCGCGCCGGCTCGATTTCTACGCCAAAGACCCTCGGCGTAAAGCGCCCAAACGCCAGGCTGTACAGTCCCAATCCGCAGCCAGCGTCCAGCACCTGTTTCCCCTCCAGGGGCGCGTAACGCCTGACAAGCTCTAAACGGCGTTCCTGCCCGGCGCGCCAGACGTAGGAGGGATCGCCCCGCCTGGCGGATAGCTCTTCAGCCCCCATCACGACTTGTCCGGGAAGGCGAAACGCGGGTCGTGCTGGAGTATAAGGCGCAAACCATCCTCCAGGTTGACCTGGGGGGTATACTTGAGCAAGCGGCCGGCCTTGCCGATGTCAGCACTCAAGCGCTCTACCCCGCCGCTTTGGGCCTGGCTGTACAGCGGCTCGACCGGGCAGCCAACGATTTGGCCGATCTTGATCGCCAGGTCACGGACGCTCGTTTCCTGCCCGCTGCCCACGTTGATCACCTCGCCATCCACGTGGCGCGCCGTCGCCGCCGCCGTCATCGCTTCAACCACATCGTCAACGTACACAAAGTCGCGCGTCTGCCGCCCATCGCCAAAAATGACCAGGCTGCCGCCACCCGACGCCTGGTGGATCAGCTTGGGGACGACCGGCGCGTGGGCCGGCGGCATGGCCTGGCCTGGCCCATAAGCGTTAAAGATGCGCAGGATCACCGTTTCGATGCCCCACAAGCGGCCGATCGTCCGGACGTAGTGCTCGGCTGCCAGCTTGCTGACCGCGTAAGGGGAATCGGGATGCGGCGGCATGTCTTCGCGCACCGCCTGGCGCTTCTGCTCGCCATACACCGCCCCCGACGAGGCCAAAACCACCCGCTTGACGCCCGCGTCCCGCATCGCCTCCATGACCGCGACTGTGCCGCCGACGTTGACGGCGTTGTACTCACGAGGGTACAAGATGGACTCGGACACCAAGACACGCGCGGCCAGGTGATAAACGCACTCGACATCATGCAGCAAGGTCCACAACTTGGGCACATCGATCACGTCACCGCGTGTAAAGGATACGCGGCGATCCAGGCGCTTGGGATCGCCCGCGCTGAGATCGTCGATCACCCGCACAGTGTGGCCGTCTTGAACCAGGCGATTGGCCAACGCCGCACCCAGGAACCCCGCCCCGCCCGTTACGATACATCGCATAGGTGTTAGGTCCTTTCTCGTTTTCAGATAGAACTCGACTCATAAAGATTATAGCACAGTCCAGGCACTTTGCATACGGGCAAGACACTTTACCTTCCCGGAAGCTTTGAGCTTCCGGGAAGGTTAATCGTGAGCAAGCCGTATCTTTAAGCCCCCTTTAGCGGTTAAACAATAAGAGAATGCAGTTTTTACAGTTTCAACTGGCAAGTACGCAAAGGTAAGCGCCATGCGAGGCAAATCACTCGTGATACAGCAGAATATATGGGGACTCGGGCCAATCAAGCCTAGCCTGTGCTTTTCGTTTGTCTTGAGTGATCAAGCGAACGGCCCGGTCATGGCAGGGCCTTGCGCCAATTCAGGGGGACCACCTTAGAAGATAGGTTATGGATGCTGTAGAGGCGCAAGACCCGGCGGGTTTTGCGCCTTTTTTCATGGGGTGTTGGCTCAAGACGGCCCATCCTGGCGGGGTGGGCCTGAGCCGAGTGCTGTGGCCGTCAAAGGTCATCGCCCGATCCGCAAGCCGGCCATCCCGGCAGTGCGGGGGAACTCTGATTTGTCAGTGGCGACGGGGAGCGTCCCCGCAGCGTGGTGAGCGCTGGTAGCAGGCGGGCAAAAAGCCCCGGCCTGTTACCAGCCGCTCGCTGTCTTGACCAAGCGAAATGTTTGTGCTATCATACTCACATCGGCAGGGGTGGTCAATGCAAAAGGTGCTTGTCTTGAACACAACTTATGAACCGCTCAACACGATCAGCGTGCCGCGCGCGGTGGCTTTGTTGTTGGAGGAAAAAGCCGAGCTCGTCGAAGCGGCCGAGGCTGTGCTACGCAGCCAGCACCTGGTTTTGCCGCTGCCGCTGGTCATCCGGCTGCGCATGTACGTGCGCATCCCACACCGCTTCCGGCTGAGCGCCAGCCGGCGCAGCGTGCTGCTGCGCGACCGCTACACGTGCCAGTACTGTGGCCACAGCCTGCCCGCGTCCGAGCTGACCGTCGATCACGTCCTCCCGCGCAGCCGGGGTGGGACAGCCGACTGGGAAAACGTGGTCGCGGCCTGCAAGCGCTGCAATCATCGCAAGGGCAACCGGACGCCGGGCGAGGCGCGCATGACGCTGCTTCGCAAGCCCTACCGTCCACGCTACCTGGCGCTGGCCGTGGTCACCGGCGCGCGCAGCGTGCCGCCGGCGTGGCAACATTACCTGGAGTAGGGGCGGTTGGCGAACCGCCCCTCCCTATATATCGGCACCCCACATGCGAGAATTGCTCCACCGCGGGTGGAAAACACTCAAAGCTTGTATCTTTTTCGGCCTCCTGACCCTGACCATTTACCAGGAAGGCCCATCGCCTGGCACGGTTGAAACCCAGATCAAGCGCATGATCGCCAGGGAGGATTTTGACTATCTGAGCTGGGAAATAGGCGCTGTGTATGCCAAGAGCGGGCAGGCGTCTGTCCCGGCCCACGCTTACTTGCCCGAGCCAGAGCGCAAAGCGGCCGTCTTGCAATACTTTGACATGGTGCGGCAAGCCAACGAGCACGACTACAGGATCGCCGAGATTTACGGCGATCCCAACCAGGCTGATTCAGACACCGGCCTGGCATACCACCGTGCGGAATACCGGCGCTTGCGGGCTGAACTGGGCCAGATGCAATCCGTCGTAGAAGGCATCCTCGAAGACCAGGTTTCCACACTCCTGGCTGAACAAGGTTTTGCGCTAGGCGGGCAAGTTGTGCCGCCGGTCAAGTTTCGTTTTACCCCCCTGCCCTCTCAATTGATCGTCTCACCGCGCGACGAGATCCGCCGCATGCAGGAGTTCAGCCTGGCGGCCGGCTTTGGCGTGGACCAGGCTGAGGCATTGGAGGATGAGATAGATCGCCGCTTCGAGGTCTCATCGCTGGTGGTGCCAATCGGCGGGATAGGGATCTATCCGACGATGCTGCTGGAAAGCGACGCGCTCGACTGGGTCGTGAGTGTGATAGCCCACGAGTGGGCACACAACTGGCTGACGATGTTCCCGCTCGGCTGGAACTATGGCACGTCAGCCGAGCTGCGCACGATGAACGAAACGGCGGCCAGCCTGGTGGAAAAGGAAATTGGGGCCCAAGTCCTGGCGCGTTTTTATCCCGAGCGCGTGCCACCACCGGAGCCGGCCACTCCGCCTTCGAGCGCTCCGGCCGAGCCTGAGCCAGAAAGGTTCAGCTTTCAACACGAGATGCGCCAGACGCGCGTCGAGGTGGACCGCCTGTTGGCCGAGGGAAAAGTGGCCGAGGCCGAGGCGTATATGGAGGCGCGCCGCATGGTCTTTTGGGAGCACGGCTATCACATTCGCAAGCTCAACCAGGCCTACTTTGCGTTCCACGGGGCCTACGCCAGCGAAGCCGGCGCCAGCGGCGAGGACCCGGTTGGCCCGGCCGTGGTCGAGCTGCGCCAGCGCTCTCCCTCGCTCAAGGCTTTCTTGCTGAAACTGGCGCCTATGAGCTCGTTTGCCGAGCTGAAACGGGCGTTGGGGCAGTAACTATTAAGGCAATGGAGCAAAACTTGCTTTGCTAGATCACCAGACCGGATTTTTATCCGCTAATTCACGCTAATTTTCACGAATTTTACAACCAT